>JAJFKF010000091.1 GCA_021773365.1 Gammaproteobacteria bacterium
CACGGCCATCGAGAGCGCAGACCGCAGGGGGGAGGGCTTCCGGGGACCGGCGGAAAACCGCCATCCATGGCGGCCTTGGGAAAAACCATCCGGGTTTTTCACATCCCCGGAAGCCCACCCCCCTGCGGTCTGCGCCGAGAGGCCGTTAGGTCCATGAGCGAACCGAATTATCCGCGCAGGGTGAATTCGGCTCCGCAGTAGGGGCATTTTGCCGTACCGGTCTGCTCGATGGGCAGGTAGACCCTGGGATGGGAATTCCACACGTACATCTGCGGCATGGGGCAGGACAGCGGCAGGTCCTGCGCCGTCACCTCATAACGATTCTGGGCATTGGGCTGGATCAGGGGACGTTCGGCAGCGGCCATCACGGCTAACACCTCAAGGAAAATACCGCGCGCATTATACCCGCGCTGGCGCTCAGGCCGGGGCGTCCGGTTTCATCGCCGCGTCCCAGATCGCGCTAACCTGCCGGCGCTGCCCAGCAAAGCGCTCGCCCTGCTGTACCATCGCCGGCTTGCCCTCGAGCGTACGGTGGTGAATCTCGGTGCGATAGTCGCGGTAAATGCCGATGAGCACGTCAATGGTCGCCTGCGGGACCAGATCCGCCGATGCTACCGATTCGAGCTGGCGGATCGTGTCCGAATACATCGCCAGCGGCGGATAGCGCCGCGTCCAGTTCAAAGCCCAGTACTGCGCCAGGAATTCAATGTCTGCGAGGCCGCCCGGATCCTGTTTCACGTCGAACTGGCCGGTCTGTGACTTGCTGAGTTCAGCGCGCATGCGCTCGCGCATCTTGCACACTTCCTCACGCAGTGTGTCCAGGCGCACATGGCCGCACAGCACTTCCAGCCGGATGTCCTCAAAGCGCCGGCGGATTGCCGCATCGCCCGCCACAGCCCGTGAGCGCAGCAGCGCCTGATGCTCCCAAGTCCAGGCATCGCCCTTCTGGTACTCCGCAAAGGCATCGACCTGCGTGACCATCATGCCGCCCTTGCCGCTGGGGCGCAGCCGCACATCCACCTCGTACAGCCGGCCGGCTGCCGAATGCATGGTCAGCAGGTGTACGATGCGCTGGCCGAGGCGCAGGAAGAACATGGAGTTGTCGATGGAACGGGTCCCGTCGGTCTGTTGCGTCTCACCGCTGGAGTCGTGCAGAAAAACCAGGTCAAGGTCGGAGCTGTAGCCCAGTTCCCTGGCGCCGAGCTTGCCGTAGGCCAGCACCGCAACCTGCGCCGGCCGAAGCGCGGCGCCGTCCCCGCACATCGGCTGGCCGTAAAGCTGCGTCATTTGCTCCCAGGCCAGGCGCAGAGCCTCACCGACGATCAGTTCGGCGATATCGGTCAGGCTGTCGCTGACCTGCATGAGGGGCAGACGGCCGGTCAGATCTGCCAGGGCAACGCGAAAAACGGCGGCGCGCTGGAAGGCGCGCAGCGCTTCCACCTCACGCTCCGGATCTGCGTCGGGCGCCTGTCTGCGCCTGAGCGCCAGTTCCTCGGCGAACTGCTCGCGCGTGGGCAGCTGTTCGAAGATGCGCCGATCGATCAGTTCGTCGAGCAGCAAAGGGAAGGCTGCGACCTGCTGGGCCAGCAGATCACTGCGTGCGCAGATTTCCAGAAGTCTGCGCAACGCCTCTGGATTTTCGTTCAGCAGGGCAAGGTACGCGCTGCGCCGGCCAAGCGCCTCAAGCACTGACAGCACCCGCCGCAGCACGACTTCCTCCTGCTCCATTCCCTGCAATGCGGCGATGATCTTCGGCGTCAGTATCTGCAGGCGACGGCGTCCACCATCATCCAGTCGCTGCACAAACTGGCTGTCGCGCCATTGCGCAAGCATGGCCGCCAGCGCTGCCGGATCGGACAAACCCTGCGCGGCAATAGCCTCTTGCAACGCGGGCAGCGCACGGTGGGGATCCCACAGGGCTTCCATGTCGATCAGCGGCGCGGCGCGGTCCGGGCCGAACAGCACCGCGTTGAACCGCCGTGTCACTGCCCCACGGTGCGCTTCCAGAACCACGAGGAGCGCGCTCCAGTCGGCGGCTTTCGCGCGATCTGCCACGCGCATGCCAACGCCCATGGCCTGCACCAACCGTGCCCGCACTGCAGGCGCTTCGGGCAGATCATGTGTTTGTTCATCGTTGAGCATCTGCAGACGGTTCTCCAGCCGCCGCAGGTACAGGTAGGCGGCGCGCAGGTCCTGCACCGCCTTCTTCGGCAACAGTTTCTCGCCTGCCAGCAGAGGCAGCACCGTCAGGAGCGATTGCGACTGCAGGCGTGCATCGCTGCCGCCACGCAGCAGCTGGAAGGCCTGCACGATGAACTCGATCTCCCGGATGCCGCCGGGACCGAGCTTGATGTTGCCCTGCAGATCCAGCCGCTCCACCTCACGGGCGATCATGGCCTTCATTTCGCGCAGCGCCTCGAACACGCCGAAATCGAGATACCGTCGATACACGAAGGGTCGCAGCACATTGCGATAAACCTGCGCAAAGGCCTCGCCACCGGTAATCGCACGCGCCTTGATATAGGCATAGCGCTCCCAGTCGCGCCCCTGCTGCTGCAGGTAGTTCTCGAAAAAGGCAAAACTCACCGCCAGCGGACCGCTGTCGCCAAAGGGACGCAGGCGCATGTCGACCCGAAAAACGAATCCCTCATCGGTGACCGCATCAAGCAGGCGAATGACATGGCGCGCCTGACGGGTATAGAACTCCTCGTTGCTGATTGAACGGCGCCCATCGGTATCTCCGGACTGGGGGAAGAGGAAAATCAGGTCAATGTCGGAGGAGAAGTTCAGTTCACCGCCGCCGAGCTTACCCATTCCCAGCGTTACCAGCTGCGGCTGCGGCTGCGCGCAATTTTCTTCATCCCTATCCTCGCCTCTCACACCAGGCCCGCTCCCACCGGACATGCGGCCAGGGGCTGGGGGCTCGGCTGCCGGCTGCGGCACCCCGTATCTTTCCACCAGCGCCCGATATGCAAATTCCACCGCACACCCGATCGCCGCATCCGCCAGCTCCGTCAGGTCGCGCAGCGACTCCTCCACGCTGGAGCGCCCAGCCAGGTCCCGCCAGGCAATGCGCACCAGCTCCCGCTGCCGCCAGCGACGCAGCAGACTCATCATCGCCGCCTCTTCAGTCACATCGGCAGCTACCGCGCGCAGCATCTGCACAAAGGTGCCGGCCTCGCGGGCCTGATCCACATATCCTTCCGCAATCAGCGCTTCAGGCAATTCCGGATAGCGCTTGACAACGGAACGGAGGAACTCGCTGCAGGCGCCAGCGTCCAGGCAGGCGTCTCGGGCTCGGTCGTGGTCGGGCTGCGGCATGAGGACGGAGTTTATCGGGCCGGGCGGGAAGGTACACTGCCGGTCCGGTCCGCCGCGCGGAAAGTCGATGCCAAAGCTGTTCGATGATGTCGGGGAATGTGTCGAAGCCACCCTGCAGCGGGTAGGCGGGCGCGTTGTCATGGCGCTGCCGCTGGGGCTGGGCAAACCCGTGCCGCTGGTCAATGAGTTCTACCGGCGGGCGCAGCGTGACTCGTCAATTGAGCTGAAGATCTTCACGGCACTGTCCCTGCACAAGCCCACCGCTTCCAGCGACCTGGAACGGCGCTTCCTCGAACCCTTCGTCGCGCGGGTGTTCGGCAACTACCCGCAGCTGCAGTACATCGACGCGGTGCGCACAGGCAGTCTGCCAGCCAATATCGAAATCAACGAATTCTTCCTGGAGCCCGGCGCCTACCTTGCCTCGCCTTATGCGCAGCAGCACTACGTCAGCGCCAACTACACTCATGTGGTGCGCACCGTCCTGGCGCGCGGCGCCAATGTTCTGCCGCAGCTGGTCGCCCAGCGCCAGCATGAGGGGCACACCCAGCTCAGCCTGAGCTGCAATCCTGACCTTACCGTGGACCTGCTGGATGCCGCGGCGGCGGCCGGACAGAAGATACTCACCATTGGTGCAGTCAACCGTCAGCTGCCGTTCATGTTCGGCGGTGCGTTGCGCGAAGAAGAGAGCTTCGATTTCCTGCTCGATCACCCACGCTACGATTTCGATCTGTTCTGCCCGCCGAACATGAGCATCGGCACCATTGACTACTGCATCGGCATGAACGCCAGCGCGCTGGTGCGCGACGGCGGCACACTGCAGCTGGGCATCGGCGAACTGGGTGATGCCATTACCTACTGCCTGCAGCTGCGCCACCGGCAGAACCCGACCTACCGGCGCGTGCTGCAGGATTGCGGCATCGAGGGCCGCTTCGGCGCCGAGATTGCGGCCAGCGGCGGCACCGATACGTTCAGCACGGGACTGTACGGCTGCACCGAGATGTTCGTTGACGGCTTCCTTGAGCTGTATCGCAGCGGCATCCTCAGTCGCCGCGTGCCGCCGGACGGGTGTGTGTTGCATGGTGGTTTCTTTCTCGGGCCCAAGGGCTTCTACACAGCGCTGCGCAATCTGCCCGAGTCCGAGCGCCGCCTGTTCGGCATGACCGGCATCAGTTTCATCAACCAGCTCTATGGGCCGGACATGGCTTTGCGCGTCGAGCAGCGCCACGATGCCCGTTTCATCAATACGGCAATGATGAGCACCCTGCTCGGCGCTGCCGTTTCGGACACGCTGGAGGATGGCGCAGTTGTCAGTGGCGTGGGCGGGCAATACAACTTCGTTGCCATGGCGCACGCACTGCCGGATGGCCGTTCGATACTGGCGGTACGCAGTACGCGCAGCAGCAAGGGACGGCTGTCCTCAAACATCGTGTGGAGCCACGGCCAGATCACCATTCCCCGGCACTTGCGCGACATCGTCATTACCGAATACGGCATCGCCGATCTGCGCGGCAAGTCAGACGCCGAGGTCATCGCCGCGCTGCTCGATATCACTGACTCGCGCTTCCAGGAAAAGCTCCTGCGTCAGGCGCAGGGCGCCGGCAAGCTGCCCCGCGAGCATCGCATTGCCGAGGTACATCGGCACAATACGCCCGCGGCGCTGGAGAAGGCGATGGCGCCGCACCGGCGCGCGGGATTGTTCACTGAATATCCTTTCGGCACCGATTTTACTGCGGAAGAGATCGTGCTGGCGAAGGCGCTCAAACACCTGCAGACAAGAACCGCAACGGCTGCCGCCAGGACGGCAACAACTTTGCGCGCCGTAGCCCGCCCCGGCATGCCTGCGCATCTGCGCCCCTACCTGCAGCGTCTTCAACTTGACAAACCACGCGGCGCCGGCGAATGGCTTCTGCAGCGGCTGATGGTCAACGAGCTTCGAGCCATGACGGAACGCGAAGGCAATGAATCCTGATCTGCACGACGCGCACATCCGCCGCGCGACAGTGGCGGACGCCGAGGCGCTGGCGGGCCCGGCTGATCAGAAACTCCAGGCAATCTTGCCGTAAACGCTGCGCTCGATCTGCACCCGCGTCGGGCCTGGCAGGCCGTACTCGGGGTGATATTCATTCAACAGATTCCGCCCGGCGACGGACAATTCCACGCCAGGCGCCGGGCGCCAGCCCAGGCGAAGATCCAGCGTAAAATAATCCGGCACGGAACTGGGCACGCCGGAATCATTGACGGCGCGTCTGTCCACCCAGCGCAGATCCGCATCGAATTCCACCCCCCAGGGCATTTCTACAGCGGAATGCAAGGAAAATTGCTGCTGCGGATCGGCGGTTTCGTTGAGCGTGTTGTTGAAGTCCTCTTCGCCCGGCTTCACGCGCAGATCTGCCTGCAGCAGATTGTAACCTGCTCTCAATCGCCAGCGATCAAGCACCTGCCAGCGCGCGCTGAGTTCCATGCCGTAAGTCTCCCCTGCCAGGTTGTTCTCGAAGAAAAAGGGGAAAGGCAATTCAAAGACCGGATCCGGCGGGCTGGTGCTGGTGCTGCGCAGCTCGTCATATTTGTTATAGAACGTCGAAACGGATGTGGAAAAATCCGTTCCCAGCTGGGCACGATAGCCCAGCTCCCAGGCCAGCAGATTTTCCGAGTCAAAGTGCTCGTCGCCCTGCAGAATGACGATCAGATATCCAGGGGCCGGCTGGGAAAGATCACGGTCAATGCGCGAGGGTGTGCGCACCGCGCGTGAGACCGCGCCCCATACCATCTGCTTCTCCGACAGGTCCCACTGTAGCCTGACGCTGGGTTCGTACTCGAACCCTGTGTAGTCGGTATGCTCCAGCTTGGTACCCAGCGTCAGCGCCAGATTCTGGCCAAGGCTGATTTCATCCTGCACGAAAGCGCTGTAGAGACGCTGGTCCAGCGTGGCAGGAAAGAAGGCCAGGGCTGGTGCGTTTTCCAGTACGTCGTGCGTAAGCCGGAAGCCCAGTCCCCACACCAGGCTGTGGCGTTCACCGATCTGGAAACGATGCTGGAAATCCAGGTCATAGGTGTCGAGGTCGTCGCGCAAGGTGCCGGCCGGCGCAAATAGAAACTCGGGAACCGGCAGCATCAGGTGCGTACGGTCGTAGTAAATCTGCAGGCTCAGATCGGAGCCACCCTGCAGCGTGCGTGAATAGCGTCCAAGTAGATTACCGCCGCTCACCGTGCCCCGGCCACCCGTGACGATACCTTCATTTGCACGATAGACATCGCCCTGCAGAGTCCAGCTGGCCCCCGTGGAATCACCGGCATCAAGACGGAAACCACCCTGCCCCATATGCCAGGAATCCATGGCATCGGCGCCGCCGGAATAGGTCTCCCCATCCCGATCAACGTACTTGCCGTATACGCGCCAGGAACCACTCTCGCCGATTGCACCGCCGTAGCGGACACCGGCAAAGCTTTGTGGGTCGGTGCCCGCGCCCGTTTCCAGGTACAGGCCGCGGGTATCATCAGCGCTCTTGGTGATGATGTTGATAACACCATTGACGGCGTTGGCGCCCCACAGGGTGCCGCCCGGGCCACTGATGACCTCGATCCTTTCGATATCGGCCAGCAGATAGTCCTGCCGGTCCCAGAACACGCCCGAGAACAGTGGGGTGTACACCGTACGTCCGTCCATCAGCACCAGCAGCTTGTTACCCACATCGGAGCTGAAGCCGCGGGCACTGATCACCCACTCGTGCGCGTTCTCCTGCGCGACGCTGAGACTGCTGGCGAGCCGCAGGGCTGCCGGGATGCTGGTTGCACCGGATCGTCGAATTTCATCGCCGGTGATGACCTGAATGGCGGCGGGCGCCTCCAGATATCTCTCCGGCCGCCTGGACACCGATGTCACTTCGATATCCATCAATTCTTCCACGCTCAAGCTCTTCAGTGCTTCAGTGGATGACCCGCCGGCATCGTCCGCGGCGGTGGCCCTGCCGGCGCAAAGCGCCAGGAGCCCAACAAAAACTATCCATATATGATGAAAGTCGATTCCCGTTCCGGCTGCATCCCCTGTTGCCGCGGGCGCGCATTGCGCGCTGTACGACGCCATTCCCACCTCCATTCCAGTCCCACCTGAGGCGCATACTTTGCCGAATGGGAGCAAAAAGCAAGTGGTATGCCCGTCTTCAGAAGCTGAACTCCTTGCCTATCTCCGCATAGACCACCCGTCCATTGGGGTCAACACGGGCCGGATCGTAACTTCCGCGACGACTGTCGAAGAACGGAAACGGCTCGTCGGTGAGATTGCGCACACCGGTGCTGATCCTCAACCCACCGCCGTGACGCGAATTGCGTGAACGCCCCCGCGGCGCTACATTCCCGGCGCTGACCGGCTGTTATCGCAATAACAAAGGGGGATCCATGAACAAGACTTTCTGGTACGGATTCGTTGTCGTTTACGTGGTCGTGCAGGCACTCGGATACCTGCTGCACAACGTGATGCTGGCGGACGCCTACATGGCGCTGGCGCATGTGTGGCGACCACCGGCAGAAATGATGAGCCTGATGTGGATCATGTTTCTGACCAGCGCCGTTTACCTGTTCATCTTCTGCTACATTTTCACCAAGGGCTATGAGGGCAGGGGTACAGGCGAAGGCTTGCGCTACGGGCTGCTGATGGGCCTTTTCATGGCGGTGCCCATGGCCTTCGAGTCCTACATGATCTATCCGATCACCATGAGCCTGGCACTGACCTGGTTTGTAGCTGGACTGGCTACATTCGTCATCGTCGGGATTATTTTCGCGGCGATCTACCGGGCGCCGCCGCAGATCTGATGCAAAAAAAGCCCCGCCGTTTGACGGGCGGGGCTTTTGTCGGACCGGTGGAAAGTCCAGACGGATTACATTCCCATACCGCCCATACCACCCATTCCACCCATGCCGCCCATGCCTTCGCCGCCGGGCGCGTGGCCATGGTCATCGTCCTTCGGGGCATCGGCGACCATCACTTCTGTGGTCAGCAGCAGGCCCGCCACGGAGGCGGCGTTCTGCAGCG
>JAJFKF010000092.1 GCA_021773365.1 Gammaproteobacteria bacterium
TTCCATTTTAATTTTTTATACCTCCCCCCCCCCGGACAGCACTCGCGAGATTCCGGGCCATTACTTCGCCACCTGTTTTTTTGTAGTGGCGTCGGCGTCCTTGGTTGTCTGTGCCTTCTGCGCGCGGGCGATGTTTTGCAGGCGTCTGACCATCAGGTACAGGAAGGACTCGAACAGGGCGCGCAGATCATGGGGACCCGGGCCGGCTTCCGGGTGGCCCTGGAAACCGAAGGCGGGACGATCGGTGCGCATCACGCCCTGCAGGGTGCCATCGAACAGCGAGCGGAAGGTGGGCTTGAGCGTGGGTGGCAGCGAAGCCTCGTCCACCGCGAAACCGTGGTTCTGGCTGGTGATGAATACCCGGCCGTTGGACAGTTCCTGCACCGGATGATTGGCGCCATGGTGACCGAATTTCATCTTGATGGTGCGCGCGCCACTGGCCAGCGACAGCAACTGGTGGCCTAGGCAGATACCGAAAATGGGAATGTCGGTTTCCAGAAACTGGCGGATGGCCTGGATGGCGTAGTCGCAGGGCTCCGGATCTCCCGGGCCGTTGGAGAGAAAAATCCCGTCCGGCGCCAGTGCCAGGGCCTGTTCGGGCGGCGTGGTTGCCGGCACCACCGTCATGCGGCAACCGTAGTCTGCCATCTGGCGCAGGCTGTTGCGCTTGATGCCAAAGTCATAGACCACCACATGCAGTCGCGCCACCGGACGCACCGGTTCTTCCGGCTCCCCACGCCAGCTACTCCCCTCGTTCCACTGGTAGATCTGGCGGGTACTGACCACCTTTGCCAGATCCATGCCTTTCAGGCCCGGAAACTTGCGCGCCGCATGGATGGCGGCACTCTCGTCGGCCTTCTCGCCCGTCATGATGCAACCGGCCTGCGCGCCCTTGGAGCGGAGAATACGGGTGAGCTTGCGGGTATCGATGTCAGCAATCGCGACGATGCGCCCGCGCTGCAGGAAGCTTTCCAGCGGTTCGGAGGAACGCCAGCTGCTGGCCAGTCGCGGCAGGTCGCGGACCACCAGGCCGGCGGCGTAGACGCCAGAGGACTCGAGGTCCTCAGCGTTGGTGCCGGTATTGCCGATATGCGGGTAGGTCAGGGTAACGATCTGGCGGCAGTACGAGGGGTCGGTCAGGATTTCCTGGTAACCGGTGATAGCGGTATTAAAAACGACCTCTCCGGTGGTATTGCCCTTGGCGCCGATGGAAATGCCACGAAAGACGGTGCCGTCTTCCAGGGCCAATACTGCCGGTACGGTCAACTCAAACCCCCTCGCTCATTCCGGACCCCCATGTTCCGGGCACACATGTACAAAGCGGGTGGAGCCCCCTTGAGAACTCCGCCCGCTTTGACTGGACTACCCAACTCAGTAACGGCCCGAATTCTACGCAAGCCCCATCGGTGGTGTCCACGCTTTCCTCGCCGGGCACTGAACCTGACTTCATCTGAAGAAATCAGTCTAAGTATTTGATTTATCTATAATAACATCATCCATGGCATACATACCGGGCGGTTGGCCCGTCAACCATTGCGCTGCCCGCAGTGCACCGCGCGCAAAGGTAAGGCGATCCGTGGCCCTGTGGCTGAGCGAGATGCTTTCCCCGTTGCCGGCCAGCACCAGCGTGTGCTCTCCGACCACATCGCCGCCGCGCAAGGAGGCGAAACCGATCTGGCCGCGCTGTCGGGCGCCCCGACGGTCAAATGCACCGGCATCAGCCAGCGCTATACCACGTCCCTGCGCCACGCTCTCGCCAATCCGCAGTGCGGTACCGGAGGGTGCGTCCAGTTTGTGCCGATGGTGCATTTCAACGATCTCGGCATCGAACTCCTCGCCGAGGGTCTGCGCGGCGATCTTCGCCAGGCGGCACAACAGGTTCACGCCCACGCTCATATTCGGCGACATCAGCACTGGAATGTCTGCCGCAGCCAGGCGCAGCAGGTCGAGCGCCTCCTCCGACAGACCCGTGGTCCCGATCACCAGCGCCCGTTTGTTGCGCACACAGGCGGCGACATGATCCCTCACCGCGCCATGCACGGTGAAATCAATGGCCACCTCGGCATTGGCCAGCGCCTCATCCACGCTGGAAGTCACCACAATGCCGGTCTTTTGTCCGCCCACCAGCTCGCCCACATCCTGCCCGAGACTGGCACTGACGGGCGAAGCCAGCGCACCGGTCAGGCGGATGTCATGCTGTTCGGCCAGCGCATGCAGCAAGGCGCGTCCCATGCGCCCGGTTACTCCGAGAATGGCAATACTTGTCATGGGTGCGAGTTTACCTGCTTCGCTGCGCATGGGTGTAGCCTGGATCTGCTGCCCATAGCTGAAACCCGGCGCAGTAGCTCACGAACGTGGTCCGCCCTTGCGTACATAGCGATCCAGCCAGTTCACCATCTCCCACAGCACGTGACGACGCGACTCCCGCGCACGGTAGCCGTGATCTTCCAGTGGCAGCTGCACGTAGCGGATGGTGCCGCCATTGCCCTTCACTGCCGCGAACATCCGTTCGGACTGCACCGGAAAGGTGCCGGAATTCGAATCGCGCATGCCGTGGATGAGGAGCAACGGCTCGTCAATCTTCTCGGCGTGCATGAAAGGCGACATCTGATTGTACACCTCAGGGGCCTGCCAGTAGGTACGTGGCTCGGCCTGGAAGCCAAAGGGCGTAAGGGTGCGGTTATAGGCACCGCTGCGGGCAATGCCGGCGCGGAACAGATCTGAATGAGCCAGCAGATTGCCGGTCATGAACGCGCCATAGGAATGCCCACCGATGCCGATGCGGCTGCGATCGGCCACGCCTCTTTCAACCAGGGTATCCACTGCCGCGCGGGCGCCGGCCACCAGCTGCTCAACGTACCCATCGTTGGGCTCGCCGCCCGCAATCGCCACGATGGGCATGGCAGGCCCGTCCAGGACACCGTATCCATGAGCCAGCAGCATCAGGTGATCCCGTCTGGAGGGACGCTTGAACTCATAGGGCGAACCGCTGACCTGGGAGGCTCCCGCGGCGGTGAGGAATTCGCGCGGATAGGCCCAGAAGAAAAACGGCAGCGCTCCGTCGCGCTGCGCATCGTAGCCTGGCGGCAGGTACAGGGTTGCGCTCAGTTCAATTCCGTCGTCGCGATGGTAGCGGATCAGCTCACCTTTGACCTGTGCAAACCAGGGCGCCGGATCCGGCAATTCGGTCAACTGACGCAGGTCCCCGTCTGTGCCGACCTGGCGCAGAAAATAGTCAGGCCAGCGGGTGGGAGACTCACGGGTGATCACGATGCGCCGCGCCTGCGGATCGAGCACTTCAACCATCCGCTCATAGTGCGGTGGCGCAGACTGCCACAGCCGCTCGGTCTTCAGCGTCCTGATATCCAGGCGATCAAGGAAGGGACGTGCACCGTCCGGCGCATCACCCGCACCGCTCAGGTACAGCCAGCGCCCGTCTGCGGAACGCAGCGGCATCTGCCGCGGCTCGGTGGGATGCTCGACCATGACCAGGTCGCCGGGATCGGCGTAGCGGTCCTCTGTGCTGAGATCCCAGAGTTTGCGCACGGCCTGCGGCCTGGCCGGGTTGACGATCCAGGTGCGCACCCGGGCGGTGCGCGAAGAGTACTCGGTGAGCAATGTCAGATCGGCAAACGCCCAACGGATGCCCCCGAAACGCATTTCAGTCTCGGCAAATGTCACCGGCGCCTTGTCGAAAGGCGCGGCCAGCAGGCTGACGCGGTCGCGCTTGGGTACTGCACGCTCCGGATCGCCCCCATCCAGCGCCTCCACCAGCATGAGCGTTGCCGGTGCATCCGGCCGCCAATCGATGATGCGAACCCCGGGGACAGTGGCATCACGCGCGCTCGACATATTGTCGATCAATGGCGCGTTGCGCACTACACGCACCTCTGTGCCACTGCGATCCCACACAGCCGTCTGGCGAGGAAACTGCGCCAAGGGCACCTGGTAGGAATATGGCCTGTGCAGCGAAGCCACCAGCAGATACTCACCGCCGGGCGCAGGACTGACGACCATGTACACGCCCGGCTGGCCGATCTTCGTCACTTTGCCATCGGCAGCCACCGATACCACCTGGCTGGTGAAGTAGTAGTCGAACAGCGCCTCGTCATGGGGCGTCTTCAGCAGGTTCTGGTAGGTGCGCACGGCGGCGGCACGCCCGTAGGATTCCTGCACGATGGGTCCCTTGGGCACCTCATCAGCCACCGGCGGGCCACCACGGTCCACCACGGTGGCCGTGCAGATCAATGGCAGCCCGCCGCGAATCCACGAGCAGCGCGTTGCGATCACGTGATTGAGGTTCACGCCGGTCACTGCGCGAGCGGTTCCGGCACTTACATCCGCCAGCCACAGGGCCTGTTCGTTACCGCGCGTGGCGGTGAAGGCAAGATGGCGCCCATCCAGACTGAAATCCAGACCAGCAATCTTGCCTGCCAGGCCCGGAGTGGCAATGACCTTGCTGCGCCCATGGTCTGCATCGAACCAGTGCAGCTGCATGCCGCCATCATGGATCGTGGTATATGCCAGCATCGCACCATTGGCGGCGGCACCTGCCCAGGTGAACTCACCTATATGACCGTCGGCCGGCGGCAATAGCACATGTTCAGACTCACCCTCGAGATTGCGCAGGATCAGGCGCGTGATGCCGGTATTCTCGATGCGGCTGTCCGGGTACTGCTTGAAGCGACGGCCGGCCAGCATCAGGATCGGTTCGGCAAGCTCCGCAATGGTTTGCTCATCAATTGCGCGCTCGGCGATGGTGAGCCACTGGCCATTGGGGCTCACCCTGACCTGCGGTGACGGCGGCGAGTCGAGGATATCCATGATCGCCTGCGGCGGTAGCTGATACCCGTCCTGGGGTGGAGCCTGCGCGCCCGCAGCACCGGCCAGCAACAGGGCGGCGAGCGCGGCGGCGCCGGCAGCCGATTTCACGTTCTTTATCATTGTTGTACTCCCCAAGGAAACGGAAATGGAAACGGCTGGTTCACGAATGCATACCCGTCCGGGGAGGACCGGGATCGCAGGGGAAAGTTCAGCGCCCGAGGTCCTGCCTCAGTTCACGATCTTCTCAAAGAACGTCTTCACCCCGTCGAACCAGCTCTGCCCCCGCGGGCTGTGGCGGCCAGGATCACCGCGCAGCGATGCCTCGAGCTTCTCCACGAGTTTGCGCTGTGCAGCGTCGAGATTCACTGGTGTTTCCACCGCCACACGACAGAACAGGTCACCACGCGAACCGCCCCGCACCGGCTTCACGCCCTTGTCGCGCAGGCGCAGCACTTTGCCGGACTGCGTTTCGGGCGGCACCTTCAGGCGCACCTGACCATCCAGCGTGGGCACTTCCACTTCGCCACCGAGCACCGCCGTAGCGAAGCTGATGGGCACCTCACAGGACAGGTGCGCGCCATCGCGCTCGAAAATGGGGTGCTCGCGCACCTGGATTTCGACGTAGAGATCTCCAGCCGGTCCGCCGTTGCGACCGGCCTCACCCTGGCCGGACAAACGAATGCGGTCGCCACTGTCAACGCCGGCGGGCACATCCACGTTGACGGTACGCGAGCGGCGCACCCGCCCCTGCCCATAGCAGGTGTCGCAGGGTTCACTGACGGTCTGGCCACGTCCACGGCAGTGTGGACAGGCCTGCTGAATACTGAAAAATCCCTGACTGACGCGCACCTGCCCGTGTCCACCGCAGGTGGCACAGGTAACCGGCCTGGAGCCCTTGGCCGCGCCATTGCCGTTGCAGGTTTCGCACTCACCGAGACTGGCGAATTCGATATCGACCTTGTCACCGAAGACGGCCTGATGCAGGTCCAGTTCCAGCGCATATCGTAAATCGGCGCCGCGAAAGACCTGCTCGCCCCCGCCGCGCCGGCCGCCACTGCCAAACAGGTCGCCGAAGACTTCACCGAAGGCCTGACTGAACATGTCACTGGCATCGAACCCGCGGCCACCGCCACCGCCGCGGGCAGCTTCCAGGCCAGCGTGACCGTACTGGTCGTAAGTTGCGCGCAGTTGTGCATCAATGAGGACTTCGCAGGCTTCCTTGCACTCCTTGAACTTCTCCTCGGCACTGTGATCGTCAGGATTGCGATCGGGGTGGTGCTTCATCGCCAGTCGGCGGTAGGCCTTTTTGATCTCTGCCTCGGTGGCGTTGCGGGCCACGTCCAGCACCTTGTAATAGTCGCGTTTCGACATCGGCTCCCCGGTTCCTGTCAGCGCGGATCGTCATAAGGGGCGCTGCGGCAAACCGCAACGCCCCTGAAGGAACGGCTGCGCCGTCCGCTGTTAACTCTTCTGGTCTTTGTCCTTAACTTCCTCGAATTCCGCGTCAACGACATTGTCCTTGTCCTTGCGGGCATTGTCGTCGCCGGCTCCGCCTGCCTGCTGGGCTGCATCGCTCTCGCCGGCGGCCTGCGCCTGGGCAAGACTGGCCGAGGCCTGGGCCAGCAGCCCGGTCTTCTTGCTGATGGCATCCTTGTCGTCACCGGACAGCGCGGTCTTGAGTTCACCCAGGGCGGACTCGATTTTCTGCCGCTCCTCGGCGGGGACCTTCTCGCCCAGTTCCTTCAGCGTTTTTTCGGTGGCGTGCATCATCGCATCGCCCTGATTGCGCACCTCCACCAGTTCGCGGAAGCGCTTGTCTTCCTCGGCGTGCGCCTCGGCATCCTTGACCATGCGCTGGATCTCGTCCTCGTTCAGGCCGCTGGAGGCCTTGATGACGATCTTCTGTTCCTTGCCTGTGGCCTTGTCCTTCGCCGAAACATTCAGGATGCCATTGGCGTCGATATCAAAACCAACCTCCACCTGCGGCATGCCGCGCGGAGCCGGCGGGATGTCCGCCAGATCGAAGCGGCCCAGGGACTTGTTGTCCGCGGCGCGCTCGCGCTCACCCTGCAACACGTGGATGGTCACCGCCGTCTGGTTGTCATCGGCCGTGGAGAAGGTCTGCGAGGCCTTGGTCGGGATGGTCGTGTTCTTCTCGATGAGCTTGGTCATCACTCCGCCCAGGGTCTCGATACCCAGCGACAGTGGCGTGACGTCGAGCAGCAGCACATCCTTCACGTCACCAGCCAGCACGCCGCCCTGAATGGCCGCGCCCACAGCAACGGCTTCGTCCGGATTGACGTCCTTGCGCGGCTCCTTGCCGAAGAAATCCTTCACCGCCGCCTGCACCATGGGCATGCGGATCTGGCCACCGACAAGAATGACCTCATGGACATCCTTGGACGACAGACCCGCATCCTTCAATGCGATGCGACAGGGCTCGATGGTGCGCTGTACCAGGTCTTCAACCAGGGATTCGAGCTTGGCTCGCGTGAGCTTGATGTTCAGGTGCTTCGGCCCGCTGGCATCTGCCGTGATGTAAGGCAGATTCACGTCCGTCTGCTGGCTGGTAGACAATTCGATCTTCGCCTTCTCGGCTGCTTCCTTCAGGCGTTGCACGGCCAGCGGGTCGCGCCGCACATCCACACCGCTGTCTTTCTGGAAGCTCTCGGCCAGCCAGTCGATGATGCGTTTGTCGAAGTCCTCACCGCCGAGGAAGGTATCGCCATTGGTGGACAACACCTCGAACTGGCGCTCGCCGTCAATTTCGGCGATCTCGATGATGGACACGTCAAAGGTGCCGCCGCCAAGGTCGTACACGGCGATCTTGCGATCCCCGCCACTCTTGTCCAGGCCGTAGGCGAGCGCGGCGGCCGTGGGCTCGTTGATGATGCGCTTGACGGTCAGACCGGCGATGCGCCCGGCGTCCTTGGTGGACTGGCGCTGGGAGTCGTTGAAGTAGGCCGGCACGGTAATGACCGCTTCAGTGACCGGCTCCCCGAGATAGTCCTCGGCGGTCTTCTTCATTTTCTGCAGGATGCGCGCGGAAACCTCCGGCGGCGCTATCTTCTTGCCGTTGACCTCCACCCAGGCATCGCCATTTTCAGCCTTGACGATCTTGTACGGCACCATGTCCACGTCTTTCTGCACCACCTTGTCGTCGAACTTGCGCCCGATCAGACGTTTGATGGCGAACAGGGTGTTCTGCGGATTCGTCACCGCCTGGCGCTTGGCCGACTGGCCCACCAGTACTTCGTCATCCTTGGTGAAGGCCACAATGGATGGAGTGGTGCGATCACCCTCGCTGTTCTCGATTACCCGTGACTTGCCGCCCTCCATGATGGCGACGCAGGAATTGGTGGTTCCCAGATCGATTCCGATTACCTTGGCCATGACTGCAAAACTCCTCGCAAGAGACTGAATTCGTTAACGCCGGACATGGGGGATGTCCGGCGGGTTTCAACCGCTGGTGTCGGCCGGTTGCGCCTGAGCGACGATGACGCGCGCGGGGCGCAGCAGGCGGTCGTTGAGCCGGTAGCCCTTCTGAACGACCTGCAACACAGAGTTCGGCTCGGCGGTTGCCGAGGGCTGCATGGCCATGGCCTCGTGTAGTTGCGGATCAAAAACATCGCCTACAGGATTGATTTCATTGATATTAAATTTCTCGAAGCTATGCGCCAGCAGTTGCAGCGTGGCCTGCTTTCCAGCCAGCAGGGCCGAGGCATCCACGCCCTCACCGCCCTGCTCCACTGCCTTCTGCCCGGCTTCCAGCCCCATTTCCAGGCTGTCCTTCACCGCCAGCAGCTCATGGGCGAAGCGCTCCAGTCCATAGCGGTGTGCGCTCTCCACGTCCCGCTGCGCGCGCTTGCGCACATTCTCGACCTCGGCCAGCGCGCGCAGATAGTCAGCGCGGTGCTCCCCGGCCCTGGCCTCCGCCTCAGACAGCGCCTTCTCCAGTGCCACAACGCCCGCATCGCCCTGCGCGCCCGGCTTGCCCGGCTTGCCCGGCTTGCTCGGCACATCCTGCATCACCACGGTGGCCTCGTGATCCACATTGGCGGCGTCGTCGTTCGACGTACTCATCTACTCAAGCCTCCTTTAGGCCTCTTGCTGCATCGCTCACGCGTTGACATGACGAATTTCAGGGCCGCGAAGGATAACAGAGCCCGCTCCGGCGATGCGGCAGGCCTTCCCCGGAAGGGAGAATCTCTCGGGGGCACTGAAACTACCGGCTTCCGGCCGGACCCTGAATGGGACCTCAGCGCTTCGAATTCAAGGCCGCTCCCAGCAAACGCGCGGTGATATCCACAATCGGAATCACCCGCTCGTACGCCATGCGTGTGGGCCCGATCACCCCGAGCACACCCACGACTTCGTTATCCAGCGTATAGGGCGCAGTGACCACGCTGCAGTCATCGAGCATGCGGTAGCCGGACTCCTGGCCGATGAAAATCTGCACCCCCTGCGCCTGCAGGCTCTGGTCCAGCAAGTGCAGGATGTCGCGCTTTTCGGTGAAGGCCTCGAACAGCCGCCGCAGCTTCTCCACGTTGGACAGCTCCGCAAAGCCCATGAGATTGGTCTCACCCACAAGCACGTAGCCGGGCTCATCATCCGGGCCCGGCTCGAAGACCTGCTGCGCCAGCTGGATGGCATCGAGCATGGCCTGATTCAGATGCGAGCGCGCTTCCTGGAGCTGGCGCACCAGTTCATCCCGCAGCTGCGTGAGCGAACGGCCGCGGAACTGGTCATTCAGATAATTCGAGGCACGCTGCAACTCGTCGGGTGAATAACGCCGGTCCATCTGCAGGATGCGGTTTTGCACCTCCCGACCGTTGACCACCAGCACCGCCAGAACACGATTGTCGGAAATACCCACGAAATCGATCTGCGTCACCGCCGCGTGCGGCTGGCGCGGAATCGTGACCACCCCCGCCAGCTGGGTGATGGTCGAAAGCACCTGCGATGCGGTAGCCACCAGTGACTTGGGCTCATCCGGTCGCTCGGCAAGCCGGCGCTGCAGTTCCGCCACTTCCACATCCCCCAGCGGCTTGAGCTTCAGCAGCGTGTTGACGAACAGGCGGTAGCCCTTGTCGGTGGGGATCCGCCCGGCGGAGGTATGCGGCGAGGCGACAAAGCCCAGCGATTCCAGGTCCGCCATGACATTGCGCACCGTGGCGGCGCTGAGGTTCAGGCCCGATTCGCGCGACAGCGTGCGCGAGCCCACCGGCTGCCCATCACGGATGTAACTGTCGATCAATACCTTGAGCAGGCGCTGGGCGCGCTCGCTGAGCAGGTCGTCGGGGGTTTCGGTTGCCATGGGCTGTGGAACGATAACTACCAGCGTGGTTCCTGCTGCGTCAAGCGGCGTGTCGTGCTACAAATCCAAAGTCCACAGAACGGATCGACCATGCCCCACCCCCTCTTTCCCGCAATCGCCCTGATCGGCCGCCCACAGGATGCGCGCGTCGCCGAATCGATGCTGGCGCTGGCCGGACATCTGGTTCACGCCGGAGCACAGGTTATGGTGGAAAAGACGCTCACGCTGGACTTCGGCGCCAGCGTGGAGCGGCTCGAGCGCGACGAACTGGCGGCCCGGGCACGGCTGGCCATCGCCATCGGCGGCGACGGCACCATGCTGCACGCCGCCCGCCTGGTGGCCGAGCGCCCCGTGCCCCTGCTCGGCATCAACCGCGGCCGCCTCGGCTTCCTCGCCGACATCTCACCGGACACCATGCTCGAGAGCGTCGATGAAATCCTTCAGGGCCAGTACACGGAGGAAAACCGCACCCTGCTGCTTGCCAGCCTGCCCGGCGTTCAGGCTGATCAGCCCCGGGAGGGGAAGTTATCCACATTTCAAGGGGGGGATTCCCGTGAAATGTGGATAACTTCCCCTCCCGGGGCTGAGCCTACCGGACTGCCGGTCCTGCCCGCCCTGAACGATGTCGTCCTGCAGAAGGGCGACGCCGGCAAGCTGCTCGACTTTGAAACCTGGATCGACGACCGCTACGTCAACACCCACAGCGGTGACGGCCTGGTGGTGGCCACCGCCACCGGCTCCACCGCCTACGCGCTGTCCTGCGGTGGACCCATCGTGTATCCGGAGCTTGGCGTGCTGGTACTGGCGCCGATCTGCCCGCACACCCTGAGCGACCGCCCGGTGATTGTTCCCGGCGGCGTGCGGGTGGAGATCCGCCTGGTCGGCAGGCCCGAGTCCCGCGGCCAGGTCGTCTGCGACGGCGTGCAGCTTGGCGAAATACAGGCCGGCGAACGGCTGCTGGTGCAACCCTCGCCAAACAAAATCAAACTGCTGCACCCGCGCAACTATGACTACTACCGCCTGCTGCGTTCCAAACTGCACTGGGGACGCGGCGCGCAGAACGAACCTGCACCGGAGCGCTGATTCATGCTCACCTTCCTGCAGATCCGCGACTTCGCCATCGTCGAGGCCGTCGAGCTGGAATTCAAACCCGGCCTCACTGCCCTCACTGGTGAGACCGGCGCCGGCAAGTCCATCATTGTCGATGCGCTGCTGCTGGCCGCCGGCGGTCGCGCCACTGCCGAGAGCCTGCGCCACGGGGCACAACGTGCCGAGATCACCGCCACCTTCGATGTGCGCAGCCACGAAGCGGCGCGCGAATGGCTGGCCGGGCAGGACATCGAATGCGACGGCGACTGCGTGCTGCGCCGGGTGCTGTCAGCCGACGGCCGCGGGCGCGCCTTCATCAACGGCCAGCTTTCCCCGCTGCAGAGCCTGCGCGCACTCGGGGAACTGCTGCTCGACATTCACGGCCAGCAGGAATTCCAGTCCCTCACCCGCCGCGCAGCCCAGCGGCAGCTGCTCGACGCCCACGGCGGCCACGATCCAAAGGTCGCGCAGGTGCGCGCTGCGCATACCCGCTTCAGCGAGCACAAGGCGCGTCTTGATGAACTGAACGCAGCCGGCCGCGACCGCGAGGCCCGCCTGGAACTGCTGCGCTACCAGGTGCGGGAGCTGCAGGCCCTGGCTCTCGAGCCGGGCGAGGTCGCCGAACTGCTGACCGAACACAAACGACTCGCCAACAGCGGTCGACTGGCCGAAGGGGTCACGCAGGCGCTGGGTCTGCTCTACGAAGAGGAATCATTCAGCGCGCACGCCGCAGTCAGCCGTGCGCAGGCCGTGCTGCGCACCCTGTTGCCACTGGATGAACAACTGGGCGCGCAGACAAAACTCCTGGAGGAATCCTCGATCGTCCTGCGCGAAGCCGCCGATGATCTGCGCCACTATCTGGACCGCACGGAAATCGATCCGCGGCGCGCTGATCTGGTGGAAAAACGCATCGCCGGAATCGATGATCTTGCGCGCAAGCACCGCCTCGCACCCGAAGAGCTGCCGGCGCAACTGACACGGCTGGAAGCGGAGTTGCAGCTACTGGAAGCGCATGAAGTGGAACTTGGCGCCATCGCCGGGCAGGTCGAAGCCGCGCGCAAGGACTACACCCGCGCGGCCACCGCACTCAGCAAGGCCCGCCAGGGCACCGCGAAGGATCTGTCGACGGTCGTCACCTCACTGATGCAGCAACTCGGCATGCCCGGCGGACGCTTTCTCGCCGAGGTCACGGTACGCAACGAGGCAGAACCAGGGCCGGAGGGCAACGACGCAGTGGAGTTCATGGTCAGCGCCAATCCCGGCCAGCCGGTGAAACCGCTGGCGCGCGTGGCTTCCGGCGGCGAACTCTCGCGCATCAGCCTCGCCATACAGGTCGCGGCCGCACACACCGCCCTGACACCCTGCCTGGTGTTCGATGAAGTCGACGCCGGCGTGGGTGGCGCCGTGGCGGAGATCGTCGGCCGTCAGTTGCGCGCCCTCGGCCAGCACGCCCAGGTACTGTGCGTTACCCATCTGCCGCAGGTGGCCAGCCAGGCCCATCATCAACTGCGCGTCACCAAGCTCACCGACGGGCGCACTACCCGCACCGCCATCGCCGAACTGACCACGGACGAACGCATCGAGGAACTCGCCCGCATGCTGGGCGGCGTGAAGATCACCGGCAAAACCCGCGAACACGCCCGCGAGATGCTGCACTCGAGCGCACCGAAAGCGGTCAGCCAGCGGAAGAAGAAAAAAGCCTGATGTCAGGTGTCAGATGAAGCACTGACACGTGGAGTGGCCCACGGTGGAGCGACCCAGGGCTGAGCGAATAGCGCAATCCCTATCGCACCGCTTTCCGATAGGGACAATTGGTCTTCCGGCACCGCCCATGCAGGATCAGCGAGTGATCCGCGATCTCAAATCCCAGCCGCCGCGCCACCGCCGTCTGTCGCTCCTCGATCCCCTCATCCATGAACTCCTCGATCCGCCCGCAGTCGGTACACACGATGTGATCGTGGTGGGAGCCGTGATTCAACTCGAACAGCGCCATGCCGTTCTCGAAATGATGGCGCGTCAGCAACCCCGCCGCCTCGAACTGCGTCAGCACCCGGTATACCGTGGCCAGCCCGATGTCCTCGTCGGCTCCCAGCAGGATCCGGTAGATATCCTCGGCACTCAGGTGCCGTGGTGTCGTGGTCCGTTCAAGGATCTCGAGGATCTTCAGGCGCGGTCCGGTGACCTTCAGCCCAGCCTTGCGCAAGTCTTTGCCTTCCACGACCCTGCCCCTCTTTCTGCCAATCCGATATGATGCCGGCCATTATGCGCCCCCACGCCCCCGACCAGAACCAGGAAAATCAGAATCACGCACCCCGACGCGGCCGGCTCCTGGCCGCCGCCAGCGGCATGCTGGCGCTGCTGCTGGCCACCGGCTGCGTCTACCGCATCAACATCCAGCAGGGCAATTTTCTCGATCCGGAGAAGGTGGCCCAACTGCAGCCGGGCATGACCCGCAGCCAGGTCCGCTACCTGCTGGGCACGCCGCTGGCCAGCACACCCTTCGGCAACAACCGCTGGGATTACGTGTACTACTTCCGCCGTGGCCACTCCCACGATGCCGAGCAGCGCAAGGTCACCGTGTACTTCGAGGAAGAGAAGGTCACGCGCATCGAACGCTTCGGCGAGGATGGCACACCGGCGCCAGACAGCACCGTAGACGAAAACATGGACGCAGACGCTTGAGAGTCTATTTGCGACCACTCCGGGTGGGCGCGGCACGATCACGGCGCGCCACTTTCGGATCCCTGAGCAGCGGCCGGTAGACCTCCACCCGATCGCCCTCGCGCAGCACCTGATCGGCCGCTACCACCCGGCCGAATATCCCGAGCACCGCATCCCGGACCACGATTTCCGGACAGCTTGCAGCCCAGCCCGCCTGCAGCGCCGTGACCAGCGCATCGCGCGCTACCGCACCGGCCGGCAACGTCAGCTCTGCGAGAAACTGCCGGTCAGGCCGGGCATAGGCCACCTCGCAGCGAATACACGCCGTCTCAGCCATACAGCTCGCGGGCGCGACGCACGAAGGCATCAAGCAGGGTACCGATCGTGTGCTGGAAAACCGGCTCCAGCACCCAGGCGTTCAGCGGGTTGGCGAAGGCAAAGCGCAAATGCAGCGTCACACGCGAGCCCTTGCCGGCGATGTCCTCAAAGCGCCACTCACCATGAAAGGTCCTGAAGGGGCCGTCCACCAGTTCCAGATGAATGGCCTGTGGCGGCAGCAGCCGGTTGCGGGTGGTGAACTGCGTATTGAGCGCGCCCTTGTGGACCTGGATAGAAGCAATCACCGCCTCCGGCGTGCGGCTGACTTCCTTCGCAGCGCGGCACCACGGCAGAAACTGCGGATAGCGGGTGATATCGTCCACCAACGCATACATTTGCGCCGGTGTGTAAGGCACCAGCGCATGTCTTTCGATCTGTTTCACGCACTGCACTATACAATAGGCGCCGATGTCAGCCGACAAGCAAAAATCCAGCGCGCACAAGGCGGCCGCCAAAGAGAAGCCGGCGCGAATGGCCGAGAACCGCAAGGCCCGCCACGACTTCTTCATCGAAGACCGCTACGAGGCCGGTCTGGCGCTACAGGGATGGGAAGTAAAAAGCCTGCGTGCCGGCCGCGCACAGATCAAGGAAAGCTACGTCTATGTGCGCAGCGGCGAAGCCTGGCTGTTCGGCGCCCACCTCTCGCCGCTGAATGCCGCCTCCACCCACGTCCAGGCCGACCCCACCCGCACCCGCAAGCTGCTGCTGCACCGGCATCAGATTGATCACCTGGTGGGCGCGGTTGAACGTCGCGGCTACACGCTGGTACCGCTGGAGCTGTACTGGAAGAACGGCCGCGCCAAGCTCGCCATCGGGCTGGCCAAGGGCAAGAAACAACACGACAAGCGTGCCACCGACAAGGCGCGGGACTGGCAGCGCGAGAAGGCGCGGATACTCAAGGGGCGTTGACGCTGCCCTAGCTTGGTCAGCATTTCTCACACTGTTGAGTCAGTGCCGGCAGGTTGTGGGCGGGGATAGGGTTTTCCGGGCCGCCGTGAATACGTCCATGTAGGCTTCGGGAAAAACATCCTGTTTTTCACGACCCGGAAAACCCTA
>JAJFKF010000093.1 GCA_021773365.1 Gammaproteobacteria bacterium
GCTGAACATTGCTGAATCGGCGCACTGGCAGGGCAACATCACCGCGCAGCAGGCCGTGATCACCGGCCGGGTCACCGGCAGCCTCACCGTGGCGGGAAAGCTCGAGATCGGCCGCGCGGCCGTTATTCACGGCAGCGTCACGGCGCAGTCACTGGCCATCGCGCAAGGTGCGGTGGTGGACGGGGACATGAGCGTAACCGGTGAGGCGCCGATCACGCGGTTTGAGGATCGGCGCACCTGAACGCTGCACGCCGCAGCGACATGAGGACGATCTACGAACCGGCAAGGCGGTAGAGCTGCCCGCCATAGGCGATCACGTACAGCTCGCCGTCGGCGCCCTCGGCAAACGAAGATATGCTCAGCCCGGACTCGAAACCCCCGGTGACGGTAAGCGTGGGCTGAGTGTCGCCGGCAATGTGCCAGATGCGGCCGGAGCCGAAATCACCGAAAACATAGCGCCCGGCAAGTCCGGAAATTGCCGTGCCGCGATACACATAGCCGCCGGTGATGCTGCTGCCGAGCGTGCGGCCGTACTCGGCGACCGGCGCCAGAGGATTCGGCAACGGGCCGCAGGCATTGCCGGTTTCGCGCGTGCCCTCGCGACAGCGCCAGCCGTAGTTGCCTCCACGGGTGACGCGATTGATCTCCTCGCGCGCACTCTGTCCCACGTCAGCCACCCAGAGCTGCCCGTCCACGCGGTCGAAGCTCCAGCGCCAGGGGTTACGCAGACCCCAGGCATACAGCTCCGGACAATCGGCCACACCGGTGCCGCCATCGCCGCACAGCGCGTTGCCCGCATGGGGGTTGTCGGCGGGAATGCGATAGTTGAAGCTGCCGGTGGTGCCGTCAACGTCGATGCGCAGCATCTTGCCCAGCAGAATGGTCAGCCGCTGCGCATTGCCGATTGTGCCGTGCTGATCGTTGCCGCCGCCGCCATCGCCCGAGCCGATGTAGAGAAACCCGTCCGGACCGAATATCAGGCCGCCACCGTTATGATTGGATTCCGGCTGGTCGATGACCAGCATGATGACCTCGGAATCCGGATCGAGCTCGTCGAGACCGGACTCGACCTCGAAGGACGATATCCGCGAGACGCGACCGGAATCGGTGTTGGTGTAGGAAACAAACACCCGTGGGTCGGTGGGGAAGGCCGGATGAAACGCCATGCCGAGCAGCCCCATCTCTCCGCCACCATCAACCCGGTCACGGATGTCGAGAAAGACGTTGCGCGTGCTCACGGTTGCATTGTTCTGGAAGACCAGGATCCGTCCGGCCTGCTCGACGACAAACCAGCGATTGCTGTCGCCTGGCGCCTGCACCATGGCCACGGGGCTGGTGAAGTCCGTCAGGCTGGCGAACACCCGGGTCACATTCAATGTTACGGCGGGATCCGGCGGCGGGGGTGGGGGCGGCGGCGGAGGTTCCATGGTCGTATCACCCGAACCACCGCCGCAGGCGGCCAGCAGCAGGACCGCTACGAGAATCGGGGCAATGGTTCCGCGTCTGCTCATGTCGCTCCCATGTCGTTCTCCGGCGTATCGTGATCGTTGGCTGGCGCGCGGCCCGGCAGACCGGGGCCTATCAGGTAGAATGCGGGCCGTCCCTTTCGCCTGATGCCCGCGGTATGCCCGGACTGTCTACCACAAGGAACCGCAAATGATAATGCCGCAGCCTGTTGGAGTCCGGCGACAACGCACCTGCCGCCCGGGGCAGACAGTGAACATCAGACGATGAACAGCAGGCAGCTGAAGTACAGACAGTGACATGGCAGGCATAGTTCAGCTGGTGGCCCATCGCGGCAACGCACGGGAGTATCCAGAAAATACAATTCCCGCACTGCGCTCGGCGCTGGACCACGGCCTGCGCCATGTGGAATTCGACGTGCAGCTGGCCGCGGATCTCACACCGGTGCTCATGCACGATGAAACGCTGGACCGTACTGCGGGTCGGCCGGGCAGCGTCTTCGAGCTCACAGCCGAAGAACTGGGGACGATTGAGGCGGCTGAACGCGCGCGCTTTGGCGAACGCCATGCCGGAGTGTGCATTCCCACCCTGGAGGAAGTCGTGCAATTCCTGCAAACACGGCCGCAGGCCACCGCCTTCGTGGAACTGAAGCGCGCCAGCCTGCGCCACTTTGGCGAGGAACGGGTGGTCTCGCGGGTGCTGCAGGTGCTGCAGCCCGTGCACTCACGCTGCGTTGTGATCTCCTTTGACCTGCCAGCCGTTCACCTGGCACGCACGAGCGGCTTTGACATCGGCTGGGCGCTGCCGGAATACGACGAGCACACGCAATTGAAATGTGAGGTCCTGCAACCGCAATTCCTGTTCTGCAACCATCTGCGCCTGCCGGCCGGTGACAGCCGGCTGTGGCGCGGTCCGTGGCAATGGGCGCTGTACGAGGTTGATGATCCGCAACTGGCGCTGGCCCTGGCGGGCCGCGGCGCGCAGTTCATCGAAACCATGGCGGTGGCGGCAATGGCGGATGCCCTGCGCGCCTCCCTGCCCACACCCACCGGCTGACGGTCCGCGCATGCCTTCAGCAGCGTGGGATGTGGTAGTGGTCGGCGGCGGCATCCAGGGCGCCGGCGTGGCCTATGCCGCCGCGGCCGCTGGATACTCGGTACTACTGCTGGAGAAGCAGGGACTGGCCGCAGGCACCTCCAGCAAGTCGAGCAAACTCATCCACGGTGGCCTGCGCTACCTTGAAAGCGGCCAGTTCGGCCTGGTGCACGAGAGCCTGCGCGAGCGACGCATCATGCTCGATATCGCGCCGGAGCTGGTGCGACTGAAGCCCTTCTTTGTTCCCCTGTATCGCAATACGCGCCGCCACCCCTGGCAGTTGCGAGTTGGTTTGTCCCTGTACGCCCTGCTGGGTGGCTTCAGCGCGAGTACCCGCTTCGGCACCGTCGCCAGAAAAAAATGGGGCCAGCTCGATGGCCTGCAGACCCGCAACCTGCGTACTGTGTTTCGTTATCACGATGCACAGACAGACGATGCCGCGCTGACAAGAGCGGTGGTGCGCACCGCACAGTCCCTGGGCGCGGAAGTGGCCATGCCGGCGCGGTTCCTCGGCGCGCAGCTGCGTGATTCCGGCGCCGTCGTGCGCTACGCGCACCAGGACCGCGAGCATGAATGCGAGGCTGGCGTACTGATCAGCGCCGCTGGCGCCTGGGCCGCGGAAGTGGCCGCCGGGATATCACCGGCGCTGGACATTCCAGCGCTGGATCTGGTGCAGGGTACGCATGTGATCGTACCCGGCGAGCTCGACAGCGGCCTGTACTATGTTGAAAGTCCGCGCGACGGTCGCGCCGTATTCGTCATGCCCTGGCACGGACAGACACTGGTGGGCACAACCGAGACGCGCTTCCGCGGCAACCCGGACCAGGTGCAACCACTGACCGCGGAGAAGCACTACCTGGTTTCGGTCCTGCGCCATTATTTCCCCCGCTACGCCACACTCGGCGTGCGCGATCTTGCAGGCGCCTTTGCCGGCCTGCGGGTGCTGCCAGCCGGACGCGGCCATGCCTTTCATCGCTCGCGCGAAACACTGCTGAGCACCGACCGGGTGGACCGGCCACGCTTCCTCGGCGTCTACGGCGGCAAACTCACCGGCTGGCGCGCGACAGCGGAACAGGTCGTCCGCCGCATCGCCGGGTCGTTGCCGGAACAACGGGTCCGGGCGGACACACGACAACACAGGCTGGTAATGACAGATGACTGAAGCGCTGTATCTCACCCTGGACCAGGGCGGACATGCCAGCCGCGCCATCCTCTATGACGCTCAGGGGCGCGAACTGGCGCAGGCTTTCGCGCCCATCGCCACGCGCCGCCTGCCGCAGGGCCGTGTCGAGCACGATCCGGAAGAAATCATCGACTCACTGCGCACCGCACTCCACGATCTGCTGGCGGAGATCAAACCCGCTACGGCAGCGGCCATCGCCGCCGCCGGACTGGCCACACAGCGCTCAAGCGTGGTTTGCTGGAACCGCGCCACCGGCGTCGTGCTGTCACCCGTTATTTCCTGGCAGGACAGGCGCAACGCCGCGCTGGTCGAGCAACTGCATCCGCATGCCGCCCGCATCCATCAGCTCACCGGACTCGTACTTTCACCGCACTACGGCGCCAGCAAGCTGCGCTGGTGCCTGGAGAACCTGACGGCCGTTCAGGAGGCCGCGAGCAACGGCGAGCTGGCATTCGGACCTTTGTCCAGCTTCATTCTGTTCCGGCTGCTCGAGGAACAGCCGTTCCTTGTTGATCCGGCCAACGCATCGCGCACGCAGCTGTGGAATCCGCGAACGGGCCACTGGGAGTCGCAGCTGCTGAACTGGTTCGGCATAGCCGACGAGCACCTGCCGCAGCCGGTGGCCAGCCGGCACGACTTCGGCACCCTGTCGCTGGGATCCTCGCGCGTACCGCTGACAGTCTGCACCGGCGATCAGGCCGCCGTACCCTACGCCTTCGGACCGGCCCGGCCGGAGACAGCCTGCCTCAACCTCGGCACCGGCGCTTTCATGCTGCGGCCACTGACACAGGCCGTTTCGGCCCCACCTTTGTTGAGCAGCATCCTGTGGTCGGATAAAGCGGGCCAGGTCACCTTTGCGCTCGAGGGCACGGTGAACGGCGCCGGCAGCGCGCTGCAGTGGTATGCCGAGCAGGCGGGCCTCGAGGTGCCGCGCATGCTCAATTCGCTCGGCAAGGATGCGGACGAACAGCTGCGCCCGCCGCTGTTTCTCAACGGCATCTCGGGTCTCGGCTCACCATTCTGGATCGCGGACTTTCCTTCACGGTTCGAGGGCAAGGGCGATGCGCGGGAGAAGTTCGTGGCGGTGCTGGAGAGCATTCTCTTTCTGCTACGACTCAATCTCGATGCCATGCGCCTGCACGAGCCGGCGCTGAGAGAGCTTATCGTCACGGGAGGACTGTCGGCCTCCGACTTCGTATGTCAATCGCTGGCGGATCTGTGCGATCTGCCGGTCGTACGCTATCAGGAGCGGGAAGCCACTGCGCGGGGACTGGCATTCCTGCTGGCCGGCGCACCGGAGGGATGGGTGAGGCCGGCGGCGGAGCGGTTTGAACCACGGCTCAATACGGGAGTGCGCGAGAGGTACTTTGCGTGGTTGAAGGTGATGAAAAGCGCTGTGGGGAATTGATACAGGGTGGTCCCGGGTCTGGCTGGCGGGTATGGGTGGGGTATGTTTTCCGCGGCGTGGGCTCACAACCGGCATCGCGGTGCGGGTCCGCCGCCGGTGCTGTAGCCATGGTGGCAACGGCGACTGAGATGCACTGCCTTCGATAGGGGAAAACGCTGCGGCGGCTTCGTGCCCTCGACAATAGCAGGCCCACGCCGCAGAGAAACACACCCCACCCATACCCACCAGCCAGCCCCCACCGTCACCGGAAGTTCAGTTCCGAATCCAATTCTTCATGATCTTGCGGTCAAACAGCGGACATCGTTAACCCCACGGCTCCAGCGACGAGCGGTCGGGGGGTGGTTGCAGCGTTTTCCCTTATCGAAGGCAATGCATCGCAACTGCTGCTGACCGCATGGCGATGGCACCGGCGGCGGACCCGCACCGCGATGCCGGCATAGAAGCCACGCCGCCGCCAATCACCCCCCGGGCGATCGGCGCTGGAGCCCCATCTATAGGCGATCCACTAAACCGTCGGCATCATGATTCAGGCACCAGCCTGAACTCCACCCGATTGTTCCTGGCCGCCACCGCATTCCACTCCCCGGCAGTGACGTTCTGCGTCGGCGGCGGATAAGGCGCGACCAGCCGTTCGCTGTCGTGAATCATCTCCACCTTCACGCCCGAATCTCTCTGTCCCGCACCGGCGGCGAGATTGGCAAATGGAAGGGATTCGCGCTGCGCAGGACTCATCGCATCTGCCGGGTTGCCGATCAGATCGCACTCGCCCGCCGGCAGATCCGCCGGCGCCAGCGTGTACCCTTCCGTGCGGTTACCCGCCAGACAGAACTGGCCCCGAAAGCTTTCGATTCGCAGCTGGCCGCGAAAACCGCTCTCCCGCAGTCGCGCCAGCAGGTCACGCAGCACCACCACGCGCGACAGCGCCAGCGGCGGCTCACCATAGGGCACCGGCTCGACCAGAACGTTGTTCAGCGGCATCCCGTCCGCGGAGACGGCCGCATCGGCATTACCTGCGCCCAGCGCCGTAATCTGCCCCAGCCATTGCACCTGCCGTGCTTCGCTGTCGGCCAGCTTCTCCACCGAGGCGGATAACCGTGCATTGGTTTGTTCCAGGCGTGCTGCCGCGGCGTTCAGTGCGCGGTTATCCTCCAGCGTGCGCAGGTAGAACACCCCCAGGACGATGCCGGGCGCCAGCGCCAGGATGAGGGCGGCGATCCACAGATACGGCGGGGTACGCGGTGGGGGCGCCTGCAGTGCGGGTGCGGTCTCGATGGCGCCGCGCACCTCCTCGACGATGCGGGTTGAGGTGCGGTCAATGGCGCTGTCGAACGAAGCAGTAAAGAAACGCCGCAGATCCGCGTCGTGCTCACGCAGCGCCGACTGCAGCTGCGGCTGCCAGTCAGTGGGGACGAAAGCGGTCTGCAGCTGGGTGTCCGTATGCCGGGGCTGGCCATCGGCAGCAACTTCGTTGACATCCACGAAGCCCGAGGGGGCACGATCACGCCGGTCGGGCAGCAGGTTCAGCTGGTAGAGAACCTTGGAAACATCCACCGGCTTGACCAGCTTGGGCAGCACGCCCACCGCACCGAGCGCACGCGCCTGGCCAACATACAGCTCACCCTGCTGGGAGGTGTACATCATGATGGGAATGGTGGCCGTCTGCGGATTACTCTTGATGGCCTGCACGGCCTGGAACCCATCCATGCCCGGCATCAGGTGATCCATGAAGATCACATCGGGGCTGTTGTGTTTCAGATAGTCGATGGCCGTTTCGGCCGACTCGGCCGTATCAACGTCGATGTCATACTTCTGTAGCATGCGACCCAGCACCACACGGGCCGACTTCGAGTCATCGACGATGAGCGCGCGTTTTCTGGACATTTTGTACAGGCGGGCCGAATGAGTAGGGAGCGGCAGTTTAACGCAGCGCGACACCTTGACGTGAACTGCATCACAGGATCAGCCTGCACCCGGACATGAACCATAAAGAACGCCATACCGGGGTCGATTCCCCCTCTGCAAGGGCAATTTCCAGGCAATGGCGCTCCCCCTCGCCACCTGGGTACATTGCGGCGCAGACGTGCAAACGCTGCGCCGCTTTTTTTTGGACCGCCTTTGCGGTCCTGTTGCTGACCGTCCTGCCCCGGAGCAGCTCCGGCATCGATGCCGCCAGCGTGTGGGTCGGTGACATCCAGGGCAGTGGCTGGAATGCCCGCGACGTGGCATTGCAGCTGACCCTGGGGACCGGGGGCCCGACCAGCGCGCGGATTTCAATCGCGCACCTGGAGATGGACGGCATGCCGGGGCCGCTGGAGCAGGTGGTCGTAACCTGCGCCAGGCCGCAGACACAACAGCCCCGACTGCGCTGTCCGGACGCACGGATCAGCGGGCGCTTCGGGACACTCGGCCGGCAAAGCCTGCGCGCCGACGTCACCTATCACACTGTTCGGCGCTCGTTGGATTTCGACATTCGTGATCTTCGCCTCGCCGACGGCCATGTGCGCATCGAGGGGCGATGGGCCGCTCCGGGCTGGACTGCCACGATCGATGCCAACGGCTTGCAGCTCGATGCCCTGCTCAAATTCGCCACACCCTGGTTCTCCCTGCCGGAGGGCCATGCAGTGGCGGGTCGTGGCGACCTGAGGGCAACCGTTCGTGGCGGTGCGCAGCCCGAGCTCATCGACGCACAAGTGAGTATCCAGGCACTGACGGCAAACAATGCCGAGGGTACGCTGGCAACGGACAGCCTGGAATTGTCGCTCGAGACAAAACTGCAGGCCGAAGCCGATGGCTGGCGCATTGATGCCTCGATCCACTCTGGCAAAGGGCAGGCGTACGTAGACCCGATTTTTGCAGACATGGGTGTTCACCCTCTCCACGCCGCCTTGTCCGGCCACTGGTCGCGGGCGAATGAAGTGCTGTACATGGAGCGGTTCGAGTTTGATCAGGGTGGTATTGCGCGGGGGATCGCTGACGGCGAGTTGGCGCCAGCTGCCGCGACGCCGATCCGCAGCCTGAATCTCACCCTGGAAGCCCTGGAACTGCCCGGCGCATACGCCGCCCTGATGCAGCCCTTCCTGCTGGATACCGACTTCAAGGACCTGATCACCTCCGGAATAATCACCGGGAAAATAGCGCTCGCCGACAGCGCACCCACGGCGGTGGACGTCATGCTGCAGGAGGTCACCGCCCGCGACAAACAAGGCAAGCTCGGCATCGAAGGCCTGCGCGGGCGCTTCACCTGGAAGGCAGCCGACACCGCCACGGGGGCAGCAGCTGATCCCGCCTCTCACCTGGCGTGGGACGCCGCCAATGCCTACGGACTGTCCGGTGGCGGCGCGCAGCTGGATTTCGTCGCTGCCGGCAAGGATTTCCGGCTGCTGCAACCCACTCTCCTGCCGGTTCTCGACGGTGGTTTGTTCATCCAGGCGCTGCGGGTGCGCAATGCCGGCGAACAGGACATGGCCCTGCGTTTCGAAGGTGAGCTGCGACCGATCAGCATGCCGCTGCTGTGCCGCGCCTTCGGCTGGCCGGAGTTTGCCGGCTCCCTGTCCGGCCGCATTCCGGAGGTGCAGTACGACGAGGGCGCCCTGTCGGTGGGCGGCACACTGGAGGCCAGCGCCTTTGGCGGTCAACTGAAGATTGCCGGCCTGGAAATGCGCGATCCGCTGGGGCGCTTTCCGCGCCTGAAGGCCGATGTGGTGCTGCGCGGACTCGACCTGGAAACAGTCACCGGCACGTTCTCCTTCGGCACCATCACCGGCAAGCTGGACGGGGAGATTCTCGGCCTGGAGTTGTTCCGCTGGGCGCCGGTGCGCATGGACGCACGCCTGTACACGCCCGCCGATGACGACTCCCGCCACCTGATCAGCCAGCGGGCCGTAAAGAACCTCTCCAGCATCGGCGGTGGCGGTGGCAGCGTAGCAGCGGCGCTGCAGAGTGGCTTCCTGCGCTTCTTCGAGAACTTCCGCTACCGGCGCCTGGGGCTGAGTTGCCGTCTGGAAAACGAGGTCTGCCACATGGACGGAGTGGGCCGCGCCAAGAACGGCGCCTACTACATCGTGCAGGGCAGCGGCCTGCCGCGTATCGACGTCGTCGGTCACTCACGGCGGACGGACTGGCCACAACTGGTCGAACAGCTGAAGGCTATCGAGGAATCCGGCGGACCGGTGGTGCAGTAATGCCGGATGGGTGGCATATACTTCAGCCCATGTTCAGCCCCCCCGCCCAGAATGAACCCGCAACCTTACGGCCGATGACACGGCCCACAGAACGGAGATATCCCATGCGCCGCTTTGCCGTCCTGAATCTGACCCTGGCCAGCATCCTCATCGCCGCCTGCGTCACCATCAATGTGTACTTCCCCGCCGCCGCCGCCGAGAAGGCCGCCGACCGGGTCATCGATGAAGTCTGGGGCAAACAAAAGAGCGCACCCGCGCAGAATGAGCAAAGCTCCACCTTCGCGCCCGGCGCGCAGCGCATGCTGCTCGCGGCCGCCGGTGGCGTGCTGAACTTCATCATTCCGGCAGCGCACGCCCAGGCGGACCTGAACGTCTCCACGCCTGAGGTTCGCGCCATCACCGCCTCAATGGAAGGGCGCCATGGCTCACTGACCAAGTACTACAGTTCAGGCGCGGTGGGTCTGACCGCCGACGGCATGATCGAAGTACGCGACCAGAACGCCATTCCGCTACCGGAGCGCAACACCGCCCGCAAGCTGGTGGCCGACGAAAACAAGGACCGCGCCGCGCTGTACGCGGAGATCGCCAAAGCCAACGGCCATCCCGAGTGGGAAGGCGAGATCCGCGACACCTTCGCCAAGCGCTGGATTGCCAAGGCACAGAGTGGCTGGTACTACCAGGACGGCGGCGCCTGGACGCAGAAGTAACGCGGGCCGCGAAAATGCCCCTGCCCTCATCGACAGGGGCATGCCCGGTCAGAAGGATTTGCGCCAGCTGATGCTGTAGCGACGCAGGCGCGGATCGGCATACGGGCTGTAGCCGCCGGTAGCGCTGGTGGTAGCCAGTATGGGCGGCATGGAATTGAATACATTGCTGATGCCCACCGTGAACTCGCTGTCGGCCAGGAAGTTGCCAGCCAGCCCGGCAACGGCACCGAAGCGATACTTGAAGAAGGCATCGTGATAGATCTGGCTGTCGATGGTGGGCGAACCCTGCTGGCGAACCTTTACCGTAATCTGCGAAATCTGATCTTCACTGCGGTAGACCAGATAGTCATGGTAGTACTGCGTGCTCCAGCCCAGCGTCCAGTCGCCACGGGTTAGCGTCAGTCCGCCGTTGCCGCGCCATTCAAGCACCCCGCCGTTATAGCCGACCAGATCGCGCCGCGGGCTTTCCGCCAGAGTCTGGCGTTCGAACTGCGGCTGATAGGTGGCCAGCGCATAGGCCCGGAACGCGCCGAAGGCGCTGTCCCAGACATAGTCGAGCTGAATGTCGTAGGCCTCCAGCTTGCTGCGCGCAATGTTGACCAGACTCTGGTCGATTCTCGTGATCGCGCCGCCTTCGAACCCGGCATTGATGTCTGCCTGAGTCAGCGGCAACCGCTCCACCCGTCCGGGCAAGTCATCTTCGTTGCTGACGACTTCCTGCGCCGTCAACGAGCTGATCTCATCGGTCTTCTCGATGCGGGTGTAATCGACCGACAGGCGCAGGCCCGGCAGCGATTGCGGCGTGAAAATCAAACCACCGGACCAACTGGTGGACTCCTCGGGCTGCAGATCCGGATTACCCCCGAACACCACGCCGATGGGAAACAGAATCTCGGGGACGCCGGAGCGCTTCGGATCGGAAACAAACTCCAGCCAGAAATCTATATTGAACGGAAACAGATCAGCGACGGACGGCGCCAGAAACCCGGTGCCGTAGCTGGCGCGCAACGCCAGGGACCGCGTCGGCGCATAGCGCACACCGAAGGTGTAGTCGGTCGACTCCACTTCATTGACAACGCGATCCACGGATGGCAGCGACGCGGAACGTGAATCGACCGCAAAGCCGCCGAATGGCACCGTCTCGGTTTCATATTCATCGCGGCGAACGGAAGCCTGCAATTGCAGGTCGTGCACCAGCGGACGGGTATTCTGCTCGCCGATCAACGGCGCTGTCGCCTCAACATAGAGGCTCTTCACCTTCTGGCCGCGGCTGGGATAGTAAAGAACCTCGGGTTCATCAGTGGAAAAGTTCAGCTGGTTGACAAAACTGTTCCTGGCTTCCTCCTCCCGGTAGCTGAGCACTCCTGACAGCACGAGTTTTCCGCCCGGCATCTGCGTCACCGGCCCGGCGAGGCGTAAAGAATAGTCGTTCAATACCGAATCCGCCGGGCCGGTCATGTTGTTCGGGGATGGCAGCAGGAACGGGCCCACCTCCAATGGAAAGACGTTAAGGTCCCGCACGATATCGAGCGTGCCGTTGGCGATGGCCGCCTCACCGGCATTGCTGATCACCGGCGAGGTGGAGCTGTAGCGGAATCTCGACAATCCCCGGCTGTAGTCGAACTGCGCGCTCCAATCGCGCGGCAGGCGCAGGCGCAGCCCCGCGGCAGCATGCGAGGTCTCGGAATCCACTGGGGTATCGAACTCGATAGTGGTGTTCGGATAGGTCACCTCGATCGGGCCGACGAAGGGGTTGTTCGGCGCGTCGGCCGCAAGATTCTGCGTAAATGAGCCAAAGCCGGTCTTGCTCTTGCTGTTGTTGTTGAAGATCGAAAAATCGGCAAATGCCTCCAGCGTTCGTGTTAATTCATGGCGAACGCTCAACGACAGCGATTCGGTAGTGGGGTGAGTCAGCAGGCTGCGGCGCTGACCGCGGACATCATCCGGAATATCGAAGTTGAACATGCCGCCGTTGGCGGCGAGGGCCGCGCCTCCATCGGAGGAGATTCCCGGATAACCGACAGGCACATACGTCACCCGATGGCCGATGTCGGCGCCGCCCATGGTGCCATCCTTCAGCGCGAGATTCATGCCGTTGCGACTGCGAATGTTCGGCGTAGCCCCGAATATGTTGGCCTGCCCGCCCAACAGGAATGCCCGGTTGTTCTGCAGATTCAGCGCCCTGCCGCGACGGGTGAAATCGCGCTCCCGCACCAGCAGAGGATTGGAATCGGAGTAGCTGCCGGACAGCAGCACGCTGGTGCGATCTGTCGCGGAGTTGTGACCGGCGCTGAAACTCAGGCTGCGTTCGGCCACGTCCGAGTCGAATGTATTGTTGTACGTGGCGTTGACTTCGACGCCGGAGTAGCCACGCTTGAGCACGATGTTGACCACACCGCCGGTGGCGCCGCCGCCGTAGATTCCCGATGCCGTGGACGGCAGCACTTCGATGCGCTCCACGGTGTTCATCGGAATGCCGTTGATGTCCGGCTGCACCGTAACGCCGGTGACTGGAATCGTCGACACGCTCGGCATTCTGCGGCCATTGACCAGCACCAGTGTCTGATTGGTGCCGAGACCGCGCAGGTCTATCAGGCTCTGGTTGCCGAAAGCGCCGATTTCATCCTGCCTGGGTGTGGCCGCCAGAGCATTCATAGGAAGCCTGGACTTCAGGAAATCCCCAAGAGAACCTTCCATGGAATGCTCGATGTCGGTGCTGTCGAATACCACATAGGGCTGTACATCGTCTTCGCTGCGGCGGATATCGGCGTTGGAGGTTCTGCGCCCCTTGACCAGGATCTCCGGCACACCGCGTTCGGATCCGGCCGCGGCGGATTGTGCGGCTTTCTTTTGCTCTGCATTTTCAGTTTCCGCGCCGGTTTCGTCGACTCGGGCCAGCGTGATGGCCGCCCCGCCGCTGCTCTGTCCGGCGCGCTCCGTCACTCGCTCGCCCCTGGTCACGACTCCGGTCGGCTGAATGGTGACCGTGCGGTCATTGACGAACTCGAAAGTCAGGCCGGTTTCGCGCAGCAGCTCCAGCAGGGTGTCCTGCACGGACTTGCCGGCCTGCGCACCGCGCGTCTTCAGTCCGGCGGCGATCTCCGGACGATAGACCAGCTGCAGTCCGGTCTGCGCGGCAAAAGCATCCAGCGCCTTGGCCAGGGGCTGAGGAGAAATTCCTTCACTCAGGCTCGAAGCCTGCGCCAGAGGGAGGCTCGCGAACAGCGCGACGAACGCAGCTGTGACAAAAATTGTTGAAGCAATGCGTAGTTTAGTCATGATTTCCCCTCGTTGACCCGACAGCGTCGCTGCATCGCGAAGCTTTGTCGGCGCCTTAGAGTGGGAAGCGGCAAAAAGCGGGCACCATTTTTTCGGTTGGCGTGGAAATTCAACGACGTCGCAGCAGCCGGCCACCGCTCGCCAGCCGCTGCGCCTCCACCTGCTCATACTCCCGCAGATACTGCACCAGCGAATCCGGATCGCCGGCATCGAAGGCACCGCTGATCTTCATGGCGCCGAGCGCGGCATCGTCGATACGCAGAGGAGCGGCGTGGTAGCGATTGAACTCCGCGACCACGACCGACAATGGTTCTTCGTGAAAAATCAGCCGCCGCTGCGTCCAGGCCAGCACCCGCTCCACGCCTGGACCCTTGCCGGGCAGCACCTGCCCGCTCTGAGTGACTGCTGCCTGCTCGCCGGCGTCGAGCTCAAGCGGCGGTTGCGTACTCTCGGTCAACGCCACACGGCCCTCGATGACCGTCACCGCCGTGCGCTCACCCAGAATCTGCACGTTGAACTCCGTGCCCACGGCGCGCACGGTGGCCTGGGGTGTAATCACCAGAAACGGACGCTGCGCCTCCCTGGCCACCCTGAATCGCGCCTCGCCGCGCTCGAGCACCAGTCGACGTTCGCTGTCGGACAACTCGATCCGCAGACGCGAATTGGTATTCAAGTGCACCATTGAACCGTCAGGCAGCGCAAGGCTGCGCTGTTCACCCACGGCGGTGACAAGGCGGGAAGGGTGCGATCCCTGCGACTGCACCAGCCAGCCGGCAAGTCCCGCCAGCCCGAGCAACGCCACTGCCGCGTAGGCATAGCCGCGACGGGACGCGCGGCCGGCGACCCCGTGCATGGCGGTTGCGGCTGCGGCCACCCCATCCGTGAGTGTCACGACATTGGCTGCCTCCTCCTCGAGGTGCGAGCGGCGGATCAGTTCATCCAGATCGATCTCGCCGACGCCGGGCACATCGCCCCACAGGCGCGTCACCGCCAGATACTCTTCAATGTGCGCCGGGGAACGCAGCAGCCAGCCGGCGAACTCATCCTGCACACCGGCAGGCGGCGTCTCATCATGCAGGCGTGCAAACCACTCCGCCGCCTGACCGGCGATGTGTTCACGCGCTTGATCCTGACGCTCCATGCTCATGTCTCCAGATCCCGCAGACGGCTGCGGCAGTGGCGCAGGCCGATGCCCAGGTACTTCTTGACCATGCTCGATGAAATACCCAGGCGCGCGCCGATTTCATCGTAGGTCATGCCGTCGCGCCGGTGCATGACCAGCACCGCCTGGCACTTCGGTGACAGTCCCTTGAAGGCAGCGCCCAGTCGCCCGCGCAACACCATCGCATCGGCGGCCCGGTCCACGGCCACCGGCACCGCAGTTTCGATGCATTCCTCTTTCCAGCGCCGCAGGCCGGCAGCATCGGAGCGGCGTTTCAGTTCGAATTCGTAAACCAGGTGGGCGGCGATACGGTACAGATAGGCTTGAGGATTGGTGATCAGTTCCTGCCTCTCGATGCGCAGCAAGCGCACGTAGGCTTCCTGGGCCAGATCACGGGCGTCGGCGGCCGTGGCGACGCGGCGCGACAGAAAGCGCAGCAGGTCCTCGCCGTGGCGGGCCACGATCCGGGAAACAAATTGGCTGGATGAGGGTTTCATGGCTGGCGGACACTCGCTGCACGGGCAATCCTCCGCGCAATCCCCTAGAGCGTCCAGCCCCGAAAACCGGGCACCCGGATTCAGCAGGCTTGCAAGCGCCGGTATGGATTCCTCATGAACGCTCTGACGTCGGCGGGGCGCAGATCCGAGTGGGGAGGGCTTCCGGGGACCGGCAGCAAGACCCCTTTTTGCTGCGCTATCCCTGCTCCGCAAAAAGCCCAGGGCGCCCATCCTGGCCGACCGTTCGGCGCAGTGCGCCGAACCCATGGGGGCCTTGGGAAAAACCATCCATGGTTTTTCACATCCCCGGAAGCCCTCCCCACTCGGGTCTGCGCCGAGACGCTGTGGCGTTCACGGGGAATCCATACCGGCGCTTGCCGGCCGTCGACGTGGAGCGGTGGCTGTCCCGGGAAGCCCGGGTATCTATTCGCGGATGCCGACGCCGCGGTTCAGCAGCATCACCGCCACCGTGAACAGTACTGCGGCAAAGGCCAGCATGATCGCGTAAGCCACGCCGATGGGCACATCGGAGCTGCCCAGAAAGCCGTAGCGGAAGGCGTTCACCATGTAGAGAATTGGATTGGCGTAGGAGAGCTTCTCCGCCCAGGCCGGCAGCAGGCTCACCGAGTAGAAGACCCCGCCCAGGTAGGTCAGCGGCGCGAGAATGTAGGTGGGAAACCAGGAAATCTGGTCGAAGTTCCGCGCGTAGATCGCGTTGATGAATCCACCCAGCGAGAACACGGTGGCGGTCAGGATCACCGAACTGAGAATGATCAGCACATGGTGCACGGACAGACGCGTGAAGAACAGCGCCACGGCAGTCACGACGGCGCCGACAATCAGCCCGCGCAGCACGCCGCCGCAGATATAGCCAATCACGATAAGCCAGCTCGGCAGCGGCGAGACCATCAGTTCTTCGATGTGTTTACTGAACTTGGCGCCGAAGAATGACGACACCACGTTGCCGTAGGAATTGGTGATCACCGACATCATGATCAGTCCGGGGGCGATGTACTGCATGTAGTCGAAACCGCCCATTTCACCGATGCGCCGGCCGATGAGGCTGCCAAAAATGATGAAGTACAGCGTGGCGGTGACGGCCGGCGGCAGCACGGTCTGCCCCCAGATGCGCATGATGCGCCCGAATTCGCGGATGAGGATGGTGCGAAAGCCCACCCGGCGGGTGGCGCCGAGGTCCAGCGGCGGGCGAGGTGCGGTTGTCATGGCGTCTTTGCTCAACACCAGTCTAGTGATTGACCGGGCAGCGGCCCGAACGGCCGGGCTCGGTTGCGGCGGTCGGTGCAGCCGTCGCCGAGGCGGCAGCGCTCCCTTCCACCAGTTTCATGAAGAAATCTTCCAGCCGATTGACCTTGTTGCGCATGCTCAGCACCTCCATGCCCTGCGCAGACAGTTGCGCGAAGATGTCATTGAGATTCTGCTCGCGGTCCACCTCGATCTCGAAGGTGCGATCATCGGTCAGCTTCACTGCATAGCCCGGCAGCACCGGCGCCGTGGCCACTGCCGAACGCAAATTGAAGACGAAGATTTCCGTCTGCAGCTTGCGGATGACATTGCTCATGCGGTCGCGCTCGATGATGCGACCGTGATCGATGATGGCGACATGGCGGCAGAGGTTCTCCGCCTCTTCCAGGTAGTGCGTAGTGAGAATGATGGTGGTGCCACGATCGTTGATATCGCGCAGGAATTCCCACATCGAGCGACGAATCTCGATGTCCACGCCCGCCGTAGGCTCATCAAGAATCAGCATGCGCGGTTCGTGCATCAGCGCGCGGGCGATCATCAGCCGCCGCTTCATGCCACCGGACAGGCTCCGCGCCACCGCACGGCGCTTGTCCCACAGCTGCAGCTGCTTCAGGTACCGCTCGGCGCGTTCGCGCGCCAGTTTCCGCGGCACGCCGTAGAAGCCGGCCTGATTCACCACGATGGTTTCTACCGACTCGAACTGGTTGAAATTGATCTCCTGCGGCACCAGTCCGATACAGGACTTGGCCGCCTCCAGCGCGGTATCAGCGTCGTGGCCGAAAACCTCCACCTGGCCAACGCTCTTGTTCACCAGGGAGGTGACGATGCCGATGGCCGTGGTCTTGCCGGCGCCATTGGGGCCGAGCAGCGCGAAGAAATCCCCCTCTTCCACCTCCAGATCAATGCCCTTGAGCGCCTGGACACCGTTCTTATAGGTCTTGGTCAGGTTTTTGAGGGACAGCGCCAGCATAAGAGTGAGCGCGAAGCGTATCACAACGCTCCAGGCCGTACGGCGCCCGCCGGTCGCCGGCCTGCCAGATCCCCGGCCATCACCTGAATGCCGAACAATCGCGTGTCCGCCATGCATTGCGCATGGCGGCGGGCCGCGCCGAGAAGAATGCGCCACACCGTATCGCGCTCCGGCCAGCGCGGCGTGATCAGATGGGGCGCCGCGCCGGCCAGGAGCTGCAGATCCGGCAGCGCCAGAGCGGTGAACACCGTGCTGACGGCATCGGACATACCCAGCAGCAGTCTTGCGGCAAGCGCATCAGCACGCACCAGGTGCCACGCATAGAACAACGCCAGCTGGGTGAAGCTGCCCGCCGTCGAAGGCGCGGCGCCAGCTTCGCGGAACTGAGCATCCGTGGCCGCACCCACCCGTTGCACCCAGAATGGACCGTCGCCAAAACGCGCGTCGAAGAGCGAGAAGGGGCTGGCGGCCAGCGCCTGTCGCTGAACAGGAGCAAGATGCCGCACGCACGCGGCAATGCGGGACGACTGTGCGCATTCACCTGTCGAACCGGGGCCACAGTCCACACCGGATTCACTGGCGGTGATCCGGATCAGTACGTCGAGGTAAAGTCGATTGAGCGCATGAAGATTCTCCAGCGCGGCGGCATCCATTACCGTGCTGGCCTGCCAGTGACGCTCCCCGGCAGGCGATATCTGCGACTGATCCATAGCGCATCCCCCTGTTTGCCGTCGATTCTGCAGTGATCCACAGGTGCGGGCAGCCGCACGTTCATGGTTAATTTCGCACCGAACTGAACAGTACCGGCGTTTCACGGAGGAATACCGATGCGTATATCCGACAACCGTTACAACCGCGACCGGCTGCGCTTCGATCTGGCCATCCGCATGATGCATCACCGTGCGCGCTCGGCCACCATCCGCGCGTGGACCGGGCTGAGTGAGGATCGCATCCGCAAGCTGCACAAGTCCTACCTGCTGCAACGTTCATCCCGCCCACAGGTGCGCCGCCGCGGCAAGGCTCCGCGTCAGGCAGTGTATTTCCTGCAAACCGCGGCGCTGTGTTTCGAAGCCACCACGCTCGCTTCGCTGCTGCATGCCGGTGGTCTGGTGCGCGGACCGGATCAGCCGCGAGCCGGGGATGGACCGGTTCCGATGACACTGCAGCGGGCGCAGACCTTCTGCCACACCTATGAAGCCTTTCAGCGGCTGTGCCCGTCCACCCGCCTGACCTTCGAGCATGCCTGGTTCCTGCTGGCCTGCCTGCTCCACCGCGATCGCATCGAGCTGGCGCATTGTAAATCCTGCGGCAGATTGTATCTGACGGAAACCGGCCGTCTGGCCGCGCCCAGCTGCGGCTGCGGACAGCGCCGCCAGGGATGGCCACGACGCGGACGGCTGCCCAGCAGCCTGATTCAGGCCTACGATGGCTGGAACATGGCGCTGATGGACGGCCAACAGCACACCCGGGCGGCGTTACAATCCGGGTAACCTGCCGCGTCGGTGCGGCGGGACTTCCAGGAGTTCCGGTTGGATTTACGCCGCTTCCGTTTTGCGCAGGTCGCCTCCCTGGCGCTGCTGCTTGCCCCGGCGCTGTGGGCCGGCGCCGCCCACGGCGACATCGAAGTGGAAGTGAGCGGTGTTGAAAACGCCGTACGCGACAATGTGCTTGTCTTCCTCAGCCTGCAACGCTACCGCAACGCCGACGATCTGACGACGGATACCGTCGAACGCCTGATCGGGCGGGCGGAACGCGAGGTACGACAGGCGCTGAAACCCTTCGGCTACTATTTTCCAAAAGTCGACGCCCAGCTGCAGACCCGCAGCGACGCCAACTGGCAGGTCAAGGTCGTCATCCAGCCCGGGCCGGCGGTGGTCGTGCGCCAGCTGAGAACTGACATCACCGGGCCGGGCGCCGATCAACCCGTACTGCGAAGGGTGATCGGCGCCTCATTGTTGCGCCAGGGCCAGCGCCTGAACCACGGCGCCTACGACAAGCTCAAGGGCGACCTGCAGCGCACCGCCATCAGCAACGGCTATCTGGAAGCGGCGTTCAAACAGCATGAGCTGCGCGTGGACCTGGACAATCTCAGCGCCGACGTCAGCATGGAACTGGCCACCGGCCCGCGATACCGCTTCGGCGAGACCCTGATCGAGCAGGACGCCATCAAGCCGGAACTGGCGCGGCGCTTCCTGCGCTACAAGGAAAGTGACTACTTCGACACCCGTTCGCTGCTGAACACCCAGTTCGCGCTGGAAGACAGCCAGTACTTCGCCAGCGTGGAAGTGGTGACCGGCACGCGCGATACCGACAGCCTGAGGGTGCCGGTGACGATTACCGCCCAGCCGTACCGCAAGGACACCTATTCCATCGGCCTGGGTTATGCCACCGACACCCGCTGGCGCGGCACCGTGGGCTGGGACAACCGGCGCGTGAACCGATCCGGTCATCGCGCGCATGCGCGCATCACCGCCGCCGACACTGAACTGAGTCTGGCCACCCGCTACCTGATACCGGTGGGTGACCCGGCCCTGGAGAAGCTCAGCTTCGATGCGGGCATCCGCAACGAGGAACTGGCCGACCTCGATGTGCACAAGATCGAGTTCCGTCCCGGTCTCACGCAGGTGATGGGCAGCTGGCAGCGGGTGCTGTCGCTGTCGGCGACGCGCGAAAAAACCACGGCGGCCGGCCAGAGCACCACTGACTTCCTGGTCATCCCCGGCATCAGCTATGCGCGGGTGCCGCGTGATTTCTCCGGTGATCTGCTGTCGCTCAAGCCCGGCTTGTATGCGGAACTCCTCGGCTCGCACAGCGCCTTCGGTTCCGGTGCGGACTTCCTGCGCCTGCATGTGCGCGGTGAACGGGTGTTTGATTTCGGCGAGCACTGGCACCTGCTGCTGCGCGGAGAAGCAGGCCTGAGCGCGGTGGCGGATTTTTCCGAGCTGCCCGGTTCGCAACGCTTCTTCGCCGGCGGTGACAGCAGCGTGCGCGGCTTCAGCCTGAACGACCTGTCGCCCACGGAACAGGCCTTCGACTCGGCTGGCGATCCCGTACTGGACGAGGACGGGCAGCCGGTGCTCATCAAGACCGGCGGACGGCACCTGCTGGTGGGCAGCATCGAAGTGGTGCGCGACCTGCCGCGCAACTTCGGCGTGGCGGTGTTCCTTGACGGCGGCAACGCGGTCAACCGGCTCGGCGATCCACTGGAGTACTCCATCGGCATCGGCATCCGCTGGCGTCTGCCGGTGGTGACGGTGGGTATCGATATCGCGCAGGCACTCTCCCGCAGCGACCTGGGGCCGCACATTCACCTGAACATTTCCCCCAAACTCTGATGCGCCGTACTCTTTATATTGCCGGCGCCTGCCTCGTACTGCTGCTGGGCATCTCGGCGACGGCGCTGTACTGGCTGCTCTACACCGAGGCGGGACTGCACTGGGCGCTGGCGCAGACCTCGCGCCTGAAATCCATGGAACTGCGGGTGGAGGGACTGCACGGGCGATTGACCGGACCATTGACTGCGGAGCGCATCGAGCTGGTGCATGAACGCATCGAACTCACGGCTACCGACGTACGGGCCGATGTCAAACTGCGCGGCCTGCTGCTGCTCAGCCTCAGGCTCGAGTCACTTTCAGCCGCGTCGCTGCAGGCGCGACTGAAGCCCGTCGAATCCCGTCCCAGCACGCGCGGACCACGTTTTCTGCCGCTTGCCTGGCTTACGGTGCGTGTCGATCACCTGGCAGTGGGTGACACCCGCCTCATCCTGCACAACGGCGGCGAATTGTCGGCAACGGACATCGGTGCCGGCGCGCGCCTGACGGCGCACCGGCTGCGACTGGCTGATATCCGTGTCAATGATTTCAGCTATGCGGGCAGTGACGCGGGCGCCGGCAACGAGAGTCCGCCACCCCGGATCTCGGCAACCGGCGCCGCCGAACTGCGCGCCGAACTGCCCACCGCCCTGTCGGGCAACCTGCAATGGACGGCGCAGCTTCAGGGACAACCCGCCTATGCGGGAGTCATGCATTTCGACGGCGACCTGGCGGCGCTGAACCTGGACGGTGAGTTGCGCCAGCCGCTGCAGGCCGCGATTACGGCCAGCCTTTCCGACCTTGCGAGTGATCTTCAATGGCAGGCCCGGGTGGATGCGGCCGGTTTCAATCTCAGGCCCTGGTCGCCGGAGTCCGGACTGGGAGATTTCGCCGTAGCGGTGGAAGGCAGCGGCAACCGGCAGCGCCTGCGGCTCAGTGGGCTGCTGGAACCCCGGTCGCTGCCCACCGGGCCGGTGCAAATCGCGGTGGAAGGCGCCTATGCGGACCGCGAACTGCAGGCCGAACGGCTGCACCTTCGCCTGACAACAAACGGTGCCCAGCTCGATGCCGCGGGCACCATACGTTTCGCCGGCGGCCCGCCGGAACTGGTGCTGCGCGGTGAGTGGCGCGGGCTGGGCTGGCCGCTGCAGGATGCCACCGTGCGCAGCCGGCAAGGCAGGTTCACATTCACCGGCGCCATGCCCTATGTCTACACCGCCACCGGCGATCTGCGGAGCGAGGGGCTTCCGGCCATCACCTTTGACGGCGGTGGCAGCGTCGATCGGGATCGACTGGTGGTCAGCGCCATGGAGGTGCGCGGCACCGGACAGGCGGGTGTGCTCAACGCCTCCGGCAGGCTCGGATGGGGCGAAAGAAAATCCTGGCGCCTCACGCTGGACGCACGCGACCTCGATCCTTCGCTGGCGCATGAGGACTATCCCGGCAAGGTGAGCTTCCGGCTGGAAGCCAGCGGCGGGAGTCCGGCGCTGAAAGGCCCATGGACGGCGGAGCTGATCGGCCTGCGCGGCGAACTGAGATCGCAGCCTGTGAGCGGCCAGCTTCAGGTCAGCCGCACCGCCACTGCGTGGGACATCGGCGCCGCGCAGCTGCAGTTCGGCGATGCAAGCCTGCAGGCCAGCGGCCGCTTCGACGAAGGCAGCGACGGCGAAACAGATATCAACTGGCGGTTCACCGCCCCGGACCTTTCGCCATTGCTGCCCAAGGCTCACGGCAATCTTCAGTTCAGCGGCCGTTTGAGCGGCACGCACGATGCGCCCCGGCTTGCCGCCACGCTCGAGGCCAGTGGATTTCAGTACGGCAGCTACCGCGCGGACGAGCTGCACGCACAGGCTGACCTCGACCTGCAGGAGGCGCTGAGCGCGGCACTGGCGCCGGAAGATGCCGGCCGCCTGCAACTGCAGATCGAGGCAAGGGATGCCGCGCTGGCTGGAACGGGTTTCGAGTTCGCCCAGGTGGCGCTCAGCGGCAACACCGGCGCACACGTCCTGAAGGCCGAGGCGCGCGCCGCCGGGCGCAGCGTGGAACTGGCTCTGCAGGGCGCCTACACACCGAAGCAATGGCAGGGCCGCCTGGAAACGCTGAACCTGGTGGCGCCGGAATCGCGCCTGGCGCTGGATGAGCCGGCCGGCCTGTTTGTCGGCGAAACGCGCGTGGCGCTGGAACCGTTCTGCCTCACCCATGGCAAACAGAAGATCTGCGGCCGCATGAGCGCGGAGGGTCCACCCGGCACGCCGTGGCCCGAACTGCCGCTCACCGGGCAACTGGAAGCACAGACACGACAGCTGGGCTTCATACCGCTGCTGGTGCCGGAGATCGACCGCGCCGCCGGCGAGCTGGAGGCCCGGCTCACCTTCTCGGGGACGCTGGGCGCACCGCGGATGGAAGGCACGCTGGCGCTGAAGGACGGCGAACTGGACCTGTACGCGGTCAACCTGCTGCTGCGCGAAGTCGGCGTGCGCCTGGAGATGCGCGGCAAGACGTTGAGCCTGAACGGATCCGCGCGCGCCGGCGAAGGCAACCTGGCGGTGGACGGCAAACTGGCGTGGGAATCCGGTGCACCTTCCGGCAATCTCGACATCAAGGGCGAGAACCTGCTGGTGGCCAATGTGCCCGAGGCGCGCATCCACGCCTCACCCAACATCAGCGTCGGCATCGACGGCCGCGACATCCAGGTCGACGGCGCGGTGCGCGTGCCCTATGCGCGGCTGGTACCGGCGAACCTCAGCGGCGCAATGCTGCCATCGGAAGATGAAGTCATCGTGGGCACGCCGCCGGCGGACCCGGAGAAATCATTCAGGATCACCACCGGCATCCATCTCATTCTGGGCAAGGACGTTCACATCGAGAGCTACGGACTTTCAGGCCGCCTCACCGGCGGCATCGCCGCCTACACCGCACCGGATGAGGTGAGCACCGCCACCGGAGAACTGAAGATCGAGGAAGGCGAATACTCCGCCTACGGCCGCGAACTGACCATCGAACGCGGCCGGCTCATATTCTCCGGCGGCCTGATGAGCAATCCCGGCGTCGACATCCGCGCCAGTCGTCAATTCCCCGAAGTGCTGGCCGGCATCAACGTGCGCGGCACGCTGCGCGATCCGCGATTGTCATTTTTCTCCGAGCCACCGCTGCCGCAGACACAGATCGCCTCCCTGCTGGTGGCGGGCCGTACCTTTGATTCACTGCAGGCCGGCGGCGGGCCGGGCCTGGGCCGCGAACAATTGCTGGCGCAGGGCGGCGCGCTGCTGGCCCGCCAGCTCGGTGACCAGATCGGCATCGACGATGTCAGCGTGGAGTCGGGCGGCGCCAACCAGGAAACCAGCCTGGTACTGGGCAAGTATCTGTCGCCGCGCCTGTATGTCGGTTACGGCATCGGCCTGGTGGAATCGATCAACACGCTGAAGCTGCGCTACACGCTGGGTGATCGCTGGACCATCAAGCTGGAGGCGGGCGAGGCGCGCAGCGCGGATGTGGTGTACGCGATCGAAAAGTAACGGTGATCAACGGCCGAATCGCTTGGTGAAGGCGATGGAGTAGCGCCGCAGGCGTGGATCGCCTTCGGTGGCATAGCCAGCGACCGAATGGGCGCTGGCGGAAGCCAGAATGGGCGGGCTGGTGTTCAACACATTCTGTACCGAAATTTGCACCTCGGTGTTCTCCAGCACCCCGCCAGCAAAGCCGGTCCCAGGCTCGAAACGATAGCGGCCGTACACATCCTGATAAGTCTGGGTCGGTATCCACTCTGATCCCTGCCAAAGCGCCAGCAGGTTGCGGTTTATAGCTGAGTTGGTGCTGCTGTAGACCCGATAGGCATCGTAGTACTGCATATTCCAACCCACATCCCAGGCGCCGCGACTGAAGCGCAGGCCCGCATTAGCCCGCCATTTCACCGGACCATTGCTGTATCCGACCAGGTTCAACGTCTCGCTGTCCGGCGCGGCCTGCTGCAGCAGGCGGGGCTGCACGGTTGCCATCACATTGGCGGCAAAGGAGCCCAGGCGCGTCTCCCAGCGGTAGTCTGCCTGGATATCAAACGCCTTCATCAAGCTCCTGGCTATGTTGACAAAGCCGCTGTTGAATATGCGGATTGTCCCGCCCGTGTAGCCCAGCGCCGCGTCCGCCTCGGTCAGCTCGTTGCGCACGATGACGCCGGGAAAATGATCCTCGAGATCAAGCAGCACCTGCGCGCCCAGCGAACCAATCTCGTCGGACTTCTCTATGCGAGTGTAGTCCACCGACAACCGGAACCCCGGCACAACCGCCGGAGTGAAGATCAGTCCGCCCGACCAGCTGACGGAGTGCTCCGGGCGCAGCAACAAGCTTCCGACTAGCGTATGTCGCTCGATCGTTGTGGTATTGACGGGCAGCCCGCCGCGCTTGGGATCAAGGTGGCGTCCCAGTATGAAGGCCGGGAACTCCAGCTCGGAAAGCTGAGTGGATACGGGTGGCAGTATTCCTTCGCCATAACTGACCCGCAGCGTCACGCTTTCAACTGGCGAGTAGCGCAAACCCAACGTGTACTGATTCCCCGTTACCTTGTTTGTCTGGTAGGGCAGATCCGGAAAGGGCCCTTCAGGAGAAGGGACATCCACAATCGTATCGCCAACGGATCGCGCTCGGGTGCTGGTTGCGTCGTAGCGATAGGAGGCGAGCAAATCCAGCCCCAGCACCCCCGGCCGCGCATTGGACGCCGAGACCAGAGGCGCGGTCAGCTCCGCGTACCCACTATCGGTGCTTGAACCGATCTCACCATAGTAAGTAAAGGTGGGCGTACCTTCTCCAGCCGCATAGGTGGCTCCGACCTGATCTCCGGTGAACATCTCGCGACGTTCCAGCGCAGCGGCAAGACGCAGCGGCCCGCCCTGGAGCTGCAGCAACGGACCGGACACCCGCAAGGCGGCGTTTTCCCGTTCGCCAGGAAACTCCGCGGAATAGCGCCCGCCGTTCCCCGCTGTATAAAAAGGGGAAAAGTCCAGCGGGTAGACGTTCACATCGCGCAAGGGATCGAGGCGCCCGTCGGTCAGCGCCGCGTTGCCGTCCATGGTGAACAGGTCTCGAGGATACTGCTGGGTGGCTTTCGATCGGCCCAGGCTGTATTCCCCTTGTACCATCCATTCGAGCGGCAGGCGTACGATGACTCCCCCGCTGAGCTGCTCGCTCAGTGAACCCACCGAGGTACGTACCCTGCTGATGTCGTAGCCAACCAGGGGCACTGACAGCTCCACTGCCTCGGTGAATGGATTATTGGGGCCTGGCTGCAGTGTGACATTGACCAGACCGCTCACACTGCCGCTCCCCGCGCTCACTGACCGATTGTCATAGCGGGCGACATCGACGAACGCCTCGATCCGATCAGTGAATGTCCGCCGTGCGCTCATTTGCAACGAACGTACCGAGGGTGCATTCAGCAGCGAACGATGCTGTCCCAGCAAATCGTTGGCCATCGCCAGGTTGTACTGATCGGCCGTTCCCAGAAACGCCGCGCCGTCGTCGCTATCCGGCCCGGCGTAACCCACCGGCACATGTGCAATGGTCGAGTTCAGCGAGCGCATTCCCTCCTTCAGCACCAGATCATTGCCGTTCATACTCCTGATATTGGTGGTATAGCCATGCACCGGACTCATCAGGGTAAGAAAGGCTGCATGATAGTTACGGTCCTGCAAGGCTCGCGCGCGGACAGCAAAATCGCGATCGCCCATATAGAGCGGATTACCGTCACGCAAGCTGGCCGTCACCATCAGGCTGGTACGCCCGCCCTCCGCCGTGAAGCCCGCTGTGGCGTCCAGCCGCCGCTGTGTGCCGCCACCGGCAAAGGTGCCATCGTAGCGGGCAGTGAGCGCCAGGTCGGAGAAGTCGCGTTTGAGAATGATGTTGACCACGCCGCCAGTGGCCCCACCGCCGTAGATGCCGCCGGCCGTGGAAGGCAGGATTTCGATGCGCTCTACCGCCGAGAGCGGGATGCCATTGATATCCGGCTGATCAACAGTCAATCCCCTCGCCACGCCCGGCATACGCCGGCCGTTGACAAGAATCAGTGTCTGATCGGGGCCCAGGCCGCGCAGATCGATGGAACTCTGGTTTCCCTTGGAGCTGTTAACTGTCTGCCCATTGCTGGCGCGCGACTGATTCATCGGCAGGCGGGTACGCAGGAAGGTCTCCAGGTCCGGCGCCATGGAGCGCCCGAGCTCGTCCGCATCGAATACCACATAGGGCTGCACGTCATCCTCGGTGCGGCGGATGTCGGTGTTGGAGGTGCGGGCGCCTTTGACGAGGATTTCGGGGATGCCTTTGTTTTGATCCGCGGCGGGCGCTGCAGCCTCTTTATCTTCCGGCGTCTGCGGCCTGGCGCCAGCACCGGCGGTGCCCTCGGCCGCGGCGAGCTTCATTCCGCCGATGCCCGCCCGTGTGTGGCCGGACCGTGGCAGGTCGGCGCCGCCAGGTTCACCTCCCGATTTCGCCTTGCCGCTCTGAATCGCTATGGTGCGCGCGTCGATGTATTCATAGCGCAGGCCGGTATTCAGCAACAGCCTGGCCAATGCGGAGTCAGCGGTGAATGTACCGACCAGCCGGTCGGTGATCAGCCCTTTGCCGATCTCCGAGTAGAAGACGAACTGCAGATTGGTTTGTTCGGCCAGCTGGCTCAATGCATCACCCAGCGGCTGGGCGGGAATGTCGATGGCGGCGGCCGGTGCTTTCGGCTGCTCGGCGGCGATAGCCGTGCCGGCCAGCAGGGCGGATACGACTGTCAGAATAACGAGGTGTGCTCTCATGGAACTATTCCCCTATGGTACGGAGGCCGGCTGCTTTTTCAGCCCTATGTATGCCTAGACCGGAGCCACCCGCCTCGCGGGTACGGGCAGCAGGCGGATTTCCTTGCGGGCCGTACCCGATACATCGCCGGGACCGGTCTATAGTATCGGGCAGGCAGCATTTCAGAGCGCATTGTGGCGAATCAAAAACAGACCGTCGGCGTCCGCACCTCGCGCGAAGGCGTGCTGACGCTGTTCGAGCAGTACCGGGAGCGCCTGCAGCGTTTCCTGTACGCGCGCTCGCCCCGGCCGCAGGCTGCCGCCGACCTGACCCAGGAAGTGTATCTGCGCCTGCTGCGCTTTCCGCCACAGGAACTGCTGCGCCAGCCGCAGGCCTATCTGTACCGCATCGCCACCAACGTTCTGCACGATTTCAACCTGCGCGACCGGGACGACTGCGTGAGCTTCGACTCGCGCGCCGTGGACGAGCTGGCCGATTCCGCCGCCAACGCCTGGCTCGACGATCCCGCCGACCGTTTGAGTGTCGAACAGCAGCTGCACCATCTGCTGGAGCAGCTGCCTGCGGCGCAGCGCGCGGCATTGCTGCTCGCCAAGCGTGACGGCCTGTCCTACGAGGATATCGCCGCGCGGTTGGGCGTGACGGTGCACGCGGTGAAGAAGTACGTGGTACGCGCGCTGGCACATTGCCGGGCCATGTCACGCGAAACGGCGACAGGAGTCGAACAATGAAGGACGTTACGACCGAGCCGCGCACCGGCGCGCGCTACCGGGAGCATTTCCGCCAGGCTGAAATCGCTGCCGAGTGGCTGCTGCGGCTGGAGACAGAAGGCCCGGGCTGCCAGGCCGCCTTTGCCGCCTGGCTGACGCAGTCACCGCTGCATGTGCGGGAATTTCTGGCGCTCAGCGGCCTGTCGACAAAGCTGCGGGACATCGATCCGCGGCGCAGCATCGACGTGGAGGGCCTGATCGCCGCGGCCAGAGGCAATGTCGTGCCATTGCAGGAACAGATCAGCAGGCGCACCCTGCCTGCGGCGCGCGCTCGCTGGCGGCGGCCCGGCAGGCTGGCTGCCGCGCTGGCTGTTCTCGCCGCCCTTGGCTGGTACCTGGCGGGCGCCCCGGCCGGCAACACGACCTACACCACCGCCACCGGCGAGCAGCATACCGTCAAGCTCTCCGACGGCTCGATCGTCTCCCTCAACACACGCTCGCGCATCGCCGTGGACTTCGACGACGGCCACCGCGATATACGACTTCTGACGGGAGAGGCATTGTTTTTCGTGGCCCCGGACGCGGCGCGGCCGTTTCGGGTATTCACGGGCGACGCGCAGATACAGGCACTCGGCACCCGGTTCAACGTGCGCCGCAAGTCCGACGGCACCGTGGTAGCGGTGGTGGAAGGCAGCGTCAATGTCAGCACCACCACAAACAGGAACAAACATCCGGCGGCAGCCCGGGTGCTGACCGCCGGCGAAGCCGTCCGGATCGGCGCCGATGGAAATATTGACAGCCAGGCCATGGCCGATGCCGGCGAGGCGATTGCCTGGCGCCAGCGCCGCCTGATGTTCCGCGAGCGACCACTGTCCGAGGTGGCGGCGGAGTTCAACCGCTATAACACCTTGCAGGTCCGCATCGAGGGTGAAGACCTGCGCCGGAAGCTGATGACCGGCGCCTTCGATGCCGACAATCCGCGCGGACTGATCCGGTTCCTCGCCAAGGACGGCGCTTTGAGCGTCACCGAAGAGGGGGATACGGCCGTCATCCGGGTGCGGTGAGCGACGCATCTGCAGAGCTGTGCCCAAGAGGCCGTTTTGACCCCTGAAATCATGTTGTTATTATGATTTTAGGGGCCTATTACCCGCATGGAGGCACGGCCCATGTACCGCCTTCAATGCAGACCGCCGAAACCACCATCCGCAGGGCGGACCATTCAATCCAGGTGAAGTATCCGCTGATGTCGCTCCCACTTTACCTTGTCGAGAGGCTTACCGAGTTGGTGAAGACGTAGCCGCGCGCGGAAATCCAACGATCTCACTTGCCGAAGCGCTTGCTGAAGGCGATCGAATAGCGCCGCAGGCGGGCATTGCCCTCAGTGGCGTAGCCGCCGACCACGTAGGCGCTGGAAGAGGCCCGGATGGGCGGGCTGGTATTGAGCACGTTCTGTATCGAGAGCTGCAGTTCGGTGTTCTCCAGCAGGCCTGAAGCAAAGCCGGGCGCGTTCCCGAAGCGGTAACGGCCGTACACATCATGATACGTCTGGGTCGGAATCCACTCCGAACCCTGGCCCAGCACCAGCGTGCTGCGGCTGGCGTCCGAGGCGTAGCTGGTATAGACCCGATAGGCGTCGTAGTACTGCAGGTTCCAGCCCAGGTCCATGGCGCCGCGGCTGAAACGCAGGCCCGCATTGGCCCGCCATTTGATCGGGCCGTTGCTGTAGCCGACGAGATCGGACTCCTCGCTGTCCGGCGTAGGCTGCTGCGAGAGGCCAGGCTGCACGGTGGCCATCAGGTTGGCGGCAAACGAACCGAAGCGCGTCTGCCAGGTGTAGTCGGCCTGGATGTCGAGCGCCTCCATCAGACTCCTGGCGATGTTGACATACCCCGCATTGACCACACGTATCGTTCCGCCCGTGTAGCCCAGCGCCGCGTCGGCTGCGGTCAGCTCATTGCGCACGATGACGCCCGGAAAATCATCTTCCAGGTCGAGCAGCACCTGGGTGTCCAGGGTACCGATCTCGTCGGTTTTCTCGATGCGGGTGTAGTCCACCGACAATCTGAAGCCCGGCAGATTCGCGGGCGTGAAAATCATCCCGCCCGACCAGCTGGCGGAGCGCTCCGGGCGCAGGAGCACGCTGCCGAGGAGTGAGTATCGCTCCACTGTATCGATGTCGACCGGCAACCCGCCGCGCTTCGGATCGACATTGAAACTCAGAAACAGCGTCGGGAACTCGAAATCCGAAAGGTCGAAAGGCGAAGGCGGCAGAATGCCTTCGCCATAACTGAGCCGCAGGGCCACACTCTCCACCGGCAGGTAGCGCAGGCCCAGCGTGTACTGATTGCCCGTCACCTTGTTGGTCTGAAACGGCACCTCCGGAAACGGACCCTCGGGCGAAGGTACATCCACGGTCCACTCCGATACCGGCCGGGTACGTGTTTTGGTCGCATCGTACCGATAGGAGGCAAGCAGATCGAAACCGAGCAGTCCCGGCCGGGCATTGATCGCGGAGACCAGTGGCGCGTTCAGCTCCGCATAGCCGCTGTCGGTGCTAGAGCCCATTTCAGGGTAGTAACTGAAGCTGGGCGTGCCTGTGCCGCCCGGGTAGGCGGCGTAGATCTGATCCTTGCTGAACTGTTCCTGGCGCTCTACCAGGGCAGCCAGGCGCAGCGGCCCGCCCGGCAGGGTCAGCAACGGACCTGAGACTCGCAGCGTCGCGCCCTCCCGCTCCATGGGAGATTTCCAGGACACGCGACTTCTGCTGCTCTCATCCGGATAGAAGGCGGTGAAGTCGAGCGGGTAGGCATTCACATCGCTCAAGGGATCGAACCGCCCGTCGATCAGCGCGGCGGCGCCATCCGCGGTGAGCACATCCCGTGGATACTGCCGCGTGGACTTCGACCGGCCGAGGCTGTACTCGCCCTGCACCGTCCACTCCCGCGGCAGGCGCACGATCAGCCCGCTGGTGAGCTGTTCGCTCAAAGACGCAAATGCGGTGCGCAGACGATCCTGCTCATAGCCCACCAGCGGCACCGAGAGCCTCACCGCTTCGGTGAACGGGTTGTTGGACCCCACCGGCAGTACTACGTTGACCAGGCGGAAAACGTCTGAACTTCCCATGCGCACGGCACGGTTGTCATAGCGGGAGACGTCTGCGAAGGCCTCGATGCGAGCGGTGAACTCACGTCGCAGGCTCAACTGCAACGAACGCACCGTGGGCGTGTTCAGCAGCGAGAACTCATTGCCGACCGGATCCTCGGCCAGCGCCAGGTTGTATTCATCGGCCGTACCCAGCAACGCCGCGCCGTTGTCACTGTCGGGTCCCGCGTAGCCCACCGGAACATGCGCGACGCGCGAGTTTAGCGAGCGCAGCTCGTCCGTCAGCACCAGGTCCCTGCCGCTGACGCTTCTGATGTTGGTGGTGTAGCCGTGTACCGGAGTGCCCGAAGCGTAAAAGGCGGCAGGATTGTTCTGATTCTGCAGGGCACGTGCCCGGGCGGCGAAATTGCGGTCGCGCACGTACATCGGCTGGCCATCGCGGTAGCTGGCCGTGAGCATCACGTTGGTGCGCCCGCCCTCCAGGGAAAATCCCGCCGTGGCGTCCAGACGCCGCTGGGCGCCGCCGCCGGCAAAGGTGCCGTCGTAGCGGGCGGTGAGTTCCAGGTTGGAGTAGTTGCGCTTCAGGATGATGTTCACCACGCCACCGGTGGCCCCGCCGCCGTAGATGCCGCCGGCCGTGGAGGGCAGGATCTCGATGCGTTCAACCGCCGAGATCGGAATGCCGTTGATGTCCGGCTGATAGAACTCGGCATCACTGCCCACGCCCGGCATGCGCCGACCGTTGACCAGGATCAGGGTCTGATCGGCGCCCAGGCCGCGCAGATCGATGGTGCTTTGATTGCCGCGAAAGCTGTCCAGGTTCTGCCCCTCGCTGCCGCGCGACTGGTTCATCGTCAGGCGGGTACTCAGGAAGGTCTCCAGGTCCGGCGCCATGGAGCGTTCAATTTCCTCGGCGTCGAACACCACGTAGGGCTGCACATCGTCCTCGGTGCGACGGATGTCGGTGTTGGAGGTGCGGGCGCCTTTGACGAGCATTTCCGGGATGCCCTTACCGGAATCACTTCCCTGCCGCCCAGAGTTGTCATCGCTGCCGCCTTCTTCCTTTGAAGCAGTCGTGGCGACTGGAGCCCCGGTTTCAACCACCGCCAGACGCATGGCATTTCCGCCGTGGTCCGCCGGTGCCCGCGATGCAGCCCCCTCCTGTGCGCGTTCCCCAGCCTGCCCCTTGGGGCGCACCGCCACGGTGCGCGCGTTCAGGAACTCGTAGCCAAGGCCGGTGCCGGACAGCAGCGCATCAAGTGCTGCCTTCGGCGTGAAAGTACCGGAGACCTTGCGTATCACGATGCCGCTGCCATCTTCGGTGCTGAGGAACACCTGCAGGCCGGACTGACGGGCGAAGGCATTCAGCGCCGCGCCCAGCGGCTGGGACTTGATGTCCAGATGAACGGTCGCTTCATCGGCGACAGCTGTGCTGCTGAATGCCGCCAGGCTCAGGATCAGGCTCAACGCCAGTCCGGCCGCGACACAGATGCGATGCAGTATGTTCATAGTTCAGCGCTCCCCGGCGGGCTTTCGCCCAGGCTCATGTCTGGGTATGTAGAGTCCGCCGCGGGCCGGCTGGGAGTACTGCGATTGTTGCAATCTTTTTGCTCCGGGGGTACTCCCACAGGGTCGCTCGAGGACTCTATACAGGCTGAGGTGTCCAACCGTGCGTGTGGCGGGGATCAGGCAAATCTGGAAATCGAAGCACCCCTCCGGCTTTGCGGGGTTGGCTTTCGAGCACCTGCGTGACCCGCTGCGCCGTTTTTTGCTGAGCCGTTTGCGTCACGCGCAACATGCCGAGGACCTGGAGCAGGAGGTCTACGTGCGCCTGCTGCGGCTATCGAACGAGCAGCTGGTACGCCAGCCGGAGGCCTATGTATTTCGGATCGCCGGCAACCTGGTCAGTCAGTTCATCCGACGTCAGCGGCAGGGCCTGGTGGACTTCGACTCAACGCAGCTGGATGACCAGGCCAGCACGCTCGATGACGAGGCCCCTTCGCCGGAAGCGGATTACGACGATCAGAATCGCGAGGAGCGGCTGGCGCGCATCGTGCGCGCACTGCCGCCAATGCAGAAGGCGGTGTTTGTTCTGGCACGCTATGAAGACCGCTCGCACGCGGAAATTGCCGCGCGGCTCGGCATCTCGGTGCATACCGTAAAGAAGCACATGCTGCGCGCCATCCATCACTGCAGGGAGGAACTGCGCGAATCATGAGCACCTACCGGGAAGATGCGGAACGGAAGATTGCCGCCGAACAGGCGGCCTACTGGCTGTGCGAGCTGGCCGAGGGCGGCGCGCGGCGGCGCACGGCGTTCGCAGCCTGGTTGAAGCGCTCGCCGCGGCATGTGGGCGAGTTTCTGAATGCCTCGGCTGCGTGGCAGGCCTTCGGACAAACGACGATCGATGCCGCAGAGATCCAGGACATCGTGGCGCAGGCCAGAGCGCAGCGGGATGACTTCAATGTGGTGCCGCTGGATGGCATGGCAACGCCTGCTTCCACCGAGCGCCGTCGTCCGCGCCGCCTCATGCCCTTCGCGGCGGCCGCGGGCATCGCGGCGCTGGGCGTCGCCGCGGCAGCGTGGTGGCTGATCCATGACGGACAGGCCTATGCCACCGTCGCGGGCGAACAGCGTGCATTCCGCCTGGATGACGGTTCCTTGCTGCATCTGAATACCGGCTCGCGCATCAAGGTCATGTACAGCAGGCATGCGCGCGAGGTGCGACTGTTGGAAGGCGAGGCACTGTTCAGCGTGCAGGGCGACAGCGCCCGCCCCTTCCGCGTGCAGGTTCAGGGCGTGGTGATCGAGGCCCTGGGCACGGAGTTCAACATTCAACGCCGCAGCCGTGACGTGACGGTGTCGGTCGTCGAGGGCCGCGTGTCCGTGGACGGGCGCCGGGAGCTGGCCGCCAATGAACAGGTGCGCATCGACCTCGACGGCCATATCGTCGATACGCCTGTCCACATGGCCGATGCCCTGGCCTGGCGCGAGCGGCGACTGGTTTTTGAAGACGACCGGCTCGAGGATATCGCGCTGGAGGTCAACCGCTACACGCCGGACTTTCTGCAGGTGGACGGCGCGGCACGCGACAAGCGGATCACCGGCACCTTCGACGCGGATGATCCGGCGTCACTCATCCTGTTCCTGAGAAAGCTTGAAGAGCTGGAAGTAATGCCCGAGGACGGCGGGTTCCGCATCGGCACACAATTTCCATGAACGGAAGGTGGCCAGCCTGTGCGAGGCCATGGACGAACTGAATCGATCGACAGGCATCTACTTCCAGTCCAGTTCCCCGATCAATCGCGGAGCAGCGGCATCCTCGAACACCACGAAATAGCGTGTGCTGCGGCCGCCGGCCTTTGGATCCTTGCGGATGACGCCCCATTCCTCCAGTTGGGCCAGGTCGCGGGAAGCGGTAACCGGCGCGACCTTTGTCAGCTTCACGATCCGTCGGGCAGTCAGCCACCCTTCTTCCGGATCATTGGAGGATAAAGCGACTTCCAGCGCGCGGCGCTGGCGCGCATTGAACGGCACTTCGCGGAATCGGGTCCAGAACCGCGCCACCAGTCCCACGCGCTCGATGCACACACGCGCCTCGTCGTAAGCCGCCTCCACGCAGCCCGCCGACCATTGCAGCCATGCGGTGATTTCGAGATTGCCTTTCTGTGCCCGCTCGAGCTGTTCGTAGTAAGCCTTGCACCGCTTCATGAGAACAGGCGACACGGCCCATAGGCGTCCGGTGCGCCGGGAGTGAAAGCCCGCGCCCTGCGCCAGCGTGAGATCGGAGATGGCCCGACCCAGCCTGCCATTGCCATCCTCGAAAGGATGCAGGGTCTCGAACCACAGGTGCGCGATGCAGGCCCGCAGGGTTGCATCCATGCCGGCCGAGCCGTGCAACCATTCCAGGAACCGCCTTGTTTCATTGTCGAGCCGATCCCGGGGCGGCGCTTCATAGTGGACCTTCTCGCGCCCATAGGCGCCCGAGACCACCTGCATCGGTTCGCCGCCGCGGAACATGCCGACCAGCACAGGCTTCAGCCCCGAACGGCCGGCCGGAAAGATCGCCGTGTGCCAGGCAAACAAACGATCGAGCGTCAGCGGCGCGGGGTTCTGCGTGCTGTCGGCCAGGACATCGATGACACCCCTGGCCGCCGCACCGATAAGATTCTCCCGATCTTGGGACATGCCCAGTCCGAGGCGCCGCATGATGGAAGAGCGCACCGAATCCGGATCGAGCTTCACCCCTTCGATGGCGGAGGTGGCTACCGTCTCCTGCGTGGACAGCTCCGCCACCGCCAGGCTGGCGTGCTCGGGGTCCAGCCCCGCCGCCAGCCCGGCCAGGTAGTCCCGCTTGCGCTGGACGGCCAGGAGCAGACCCTCAAGATCGGCTTCCGACCAGGTCCACCGGGGCCAGTCCGGGCGCTGCCAGATGTACGGTGACATGATTACGACTCTTATTCATATCAAAATATGATACGAATATAGGCCTTATTCATGTCACTGGCCAGCGCACCAGCGTGATTCGCCCAACCGGGCGAGGCTGATGCCTGATCGGCCGTATCCCGCCTCCGCCGTCTGGTTGGCGAGGCGGCAGTTCTCGCCTCAGCGCCCGAAGCGCTTGGTGAAGGCGATGGAATAGCGCCGCAGGCGCGCGTCGCCTTCGGTGGCGTAGCCGCGGACCAATGCGCCGGCGCTGGCCAGGATGGGCGGGCTGGTATTGAGCACATTTTGCACCGACACCTGCAGCTCGGTGTTCTCCAGCAGGCCGCGGGCAAAGCCAGGCGCATTGTCGAAGCGGTAGCGGCCGTAGGCATCGTGATAGGTCTGCGTGGGGATCAATGCCGAACCCTGGTTGAGCACCGCCGAGTTGCGACTCGTCGTCGAAGCGAAGGTGGAGTACACCCGCGAAGCATCGTAGTACTGCAGGTTCCAACCCAGCTCCAGCGGGCCGCGGCTCCATCTGAGTCCCGCGTTGGCGCGCCATTTCAGCGGACCATTGCTGTAACCCACGGTGTTGAGTTCCTGCGCGTCCGGCACCGGCTGCACCGCCAGCCGCGGCTGCACGGTAGCGATCACATGGGCCGCGAAGGCGCCCAGGCGCGTCTGCCAGGTGTAGTCGGCCTGGAGGTCCACCGCTTCCATCAGGCTGTGGGCGATATTGACGTTCCCCGCTTTCAACTCACGAATCGTGCCACCGGTGTAGCCCAGGGCCTGATCGGCCGGGGTCAGTGGATTGCGCACGATGGCGCCTGGAAAGCTGTCCTCCAGATCGATCAGCACCTGCGTATTCAGGGAGCCGATCTCATCGACCTTCTCGATGCGGGTGTAGTCCAGCGACAATCGCAGGCCCGGCAGGCTCGCCGGAGTGAGAATCGCTCCTGCCGACCAGCTCTGCGAGTGCTCCGGGCGCAGCGCCAGGCTGCCGATGATGGAGTATTTCTCGACCGTGGCGCCGGTGATGGCCTCGTCATCGCGTTTGGGGTCCCTGAATCCCGAGAACGCAAGAAAGGACGATTGGAAGTCAAACTCGGAGAGCTGAAAAGGGGCCGGCGGCAGTATCCCTTCGCCATAACTGACGCGCAGCGCCAGATTCTCCATCGGCGTATAGCGCACGCCCAATGTGTATTGATGTCCGGTGACCTTGTTGATCTGCATCGGCACTTCCGGAAAGGGTCCATCGGCAGAGGGCACGGTAATCGATGAGTTCGCTGGCTGAGTACCGGTGCGGGTGGCATCGTGGCGATAGGAGGCCTGCAGATCGAGATCGAGGAGCCCTCGCCGCGCATTGGCCGCCGACACCAGCGGCGCGGTCAGCTCGGCGTACACGCTCTCTGTGGCTGAACCCACCTCAGGAATATATGCATAGGTCGGAGTGGTCGTAGTCTGGTCAAAAGTAGTTATGAGTCGATCTCCGGTGTACTGCTGCCGCTTCTCCAGCAGCGCAGCCAGCCGCAGCGGCCCACCGGACAGGTTCAGCAACGGGCCGGCCAAGCGCAGCGTGGCATCCTTCTGCACCGACGGGAACTCCGCCGCAAACGGATTGCGCCCCGAATCGTCTGGAACGTAGGCGGAAAAGTCCATCGGATAGGCATTCACATCGCTCAAGGGAGACAGTCGCCCATCGATCAGGGCGGCGGCGCCGTCGGAGGTCAGCAGGTTTCGCGGGAAGTCATACGTGGAATTCGACCGGCTCCAGCTGTATTCACCCTGCACTGTCCACTCCCGCGGCAGGCGCACGATCAGTCCACCGCTGACCTGCTCTGTCAGCAAATCAGCGCGGGTCCGCAGCCGGCTGGCATCGTAGCCGGGTACAGGCACGGACAGCCTCACCGCCTCGGTGAATGGATTGTTCGCGCCCACCGGGAGGGTGACATTGATATCCGTCCAGGTTTGTTCACTCCCTATTCGCAACGACCGGTTGTCATGGCGGGAGACATCGACGAAGGCCTCGACGCCCCCGGGAAACTCGCGCTGCAGGTTCAGCGCCAGCGAGCTCACCGTGGGCGCGAGCAGCAGCGAGTACTGGTTACCGACAAGATCGTTAGCCAGGTTCAGGTTGTAATGCCCGGCAGTGCCTAGAAAGGCAGCTCCATTGTCACCGGCCGGGCCCGCATAGCCCACCGGCACATAGGCGATGGATGCGTTCAGCGAACCACCCTCGAGCAGCTCCAGGTCTCTGCCGCTAACGCTCCGCACGTTGGTGGTATAGCCATGGAGCGGATTACTCTGGGCGATCAAGGCGCCGCGATTGTTCCCATCCTGCAGACGGCGGGCACGGGCCGTGAAATCCCGGTCACCGATATACAGAGGATTGCCGTCGCGATAGCTGGCCATCAGCATCACGCTGGTGCGTCCGCCCTCCAGGGTGAATCCCCCCGTGGCGTCCAGCCGGCGCTCGGCGCCGCCGCCGGCGAAGGTGCCGTCGTAGCGGGCGCTGAGTTCCAGATCGCTGTAGTTGCGCTTGAGGATAATGTTAACCACCCCGCCGGTGGCGCCGCCGCCGTAAATGCCGCCCGCCGTGGAAGGCAGGATCTCGATGCGCTCCACTGCCGAAACCGGGATGCCATTGATGTCCGGCTGAGCGAAGTCACTCAAATTGGGCACACCCGGCATGCGCCGGCCGTTGACCAGGATCAGGGTCTGATCGGCGCCGAGGCCGCGCAGATCAATGGTGCTTTGATTGCCCAGCACCATCATTACTTCCTGGCTATTGCTGGCACGCGACTGGTTCATCGGCAGCCGCGTCTTCAGGAAGGTCTCCAGGTCCGGCGCCATGGAGCGTTCGATCTCCTCCGCATCGAACACCACGTAGGGCTGCACATCATCCTCGGTGCGGCGGATGTCGGTGTTGGAGGTGCGGGCGCCTTTGACCAGGATTTCGGGGATGCCTTTGCTATTTTCGGGCACAGCTTCCTGTGAGCGCGTCTGCGCCACTGCCTCGACACGCCCCTCCTGCGCTGCGCCACTCACCTCGGTCAGTCGTACCGCGCCGGTGCGTGAAACCGCAGCTTTGTCCATGAGCGCCTTTCCCGGGTGAATCGACGCGGTGCGTTCATTCAGCCAGGTCACCTGCAGCCCGGTCCCGGCCAGGATCTGTGTCAGCGCTTCTTTGGCGCTGACGCCCGCTCGCGCGCCCTTCGACTTGCGGTCTTTTGTCAGTTCGGTGCCGTAGATCACCTGCAACCCGTTCTGCCGAGCCCAGGTATCCAGCGCCTGCGACAGCGGTTGCGGGTCGATGGGATCGGGTGATGCGGCGTGTGCGTTCAGGCCTGAAAAAAGGCTCAGGACGACAGCAAGGATCAGAATGCCTGAACGGTACATAGGAGTGCTCCTGATAAAGTTCTGCTCCTTACGAGGATGCGGACCTTCATCTGTCTACCGGTTTTTTGTTTCCGGTACGGTGACGCGGATATTCTGTCCGTCACGCTCCACCACCACCTGATCGAATTCCTCCAGATACGCGATGAAGGAATCCAGGTCATAGGCCTGGAACACGCCGCTCACGCGGTAGTCGCGCAATTGCTCATCGGCAATGTCGATGCGCGCGCCGGTGGAGCGGGCGAACTGCTCCGCCACATCCGCCAGCCGCTCGCCGGCAAAGTTCACCGCCCTGCGTGACCACGCCGTGGCCAGCTGTGCGTCCACCGGCACGGCTCGCACCGGCAGGCCATCGTCCTCGATCCGCACCTGTTCGCCGGCCCCCACCGGCAGCGGCGGAACACCACTGGCCGGGTCGCGGATGATCTCGATGCGGCCGTCGACCACCGTGACCTGCATGCGCTGCGCGCGGCGGTATACATCGAAGCGCGTGCCGATCGCCACCACGTCGGTCGAACCGGAGCGCACGATGAACGGGCGCCGCGGGTCACGCACCACATCAAACAACGCCTGTCCTTCCGACAGCTCCAGCAGGCGCTGGGTGTCCGAGTACCGGATCACCAGGCGGGTATCGGCATTCAGATGCGCACTGGAGCCGTCCGGCAGCGCCAGCAGGCGCTGCCGCTCTGCGGCCACCACTGTCGAATAAGTATCTGCCCGGTACTCCACGCCGAGGTACACCGCACCGGCCAGCAACATCAGCACTGTCGCCGCCCAGGCCCAGCGCTGCGACACCCGGCGCGTACGACGCGGGGCCGTGCCCCCGCGAACAAACAATGCCTGCTCGGCACCCCGCGGCGAATGCCTGACCCTCATGGCCAGCGCCTCCACCTCATCCGCCATTCCATCCATGGCCTCCGGCAATTCTGAGGTAAGTCCGATCAGCTGCAGATAGGCTGCGACGTGACGCGGCGAGGCCCTCAGCCAGGCCATGAACTGCCGCTGCTCGGCGGACGACAGCTCGCCCTCGCGATGACGGACAAACCATTCCGAGGCGCGCTGCTCCAGCGCTTCTTCGACCTGCACGTCCCTTGCGTTGTTCATGCCAGACCCTCCTGCTTCAACCGCCGCCGGCAGGTGTTGATTGCCTGCAGGACATATTTGCCGACCATGCTGCGGTGTACGTTGAGCTTGCTGGCGATCTGCGCATAGGACATGTCCTGGCGATAGGCCATCATCAGCGCGGCCTTCTGCGGATCGGGCAGCCCGGCAATGCTCTCGCGCAGCACACGCACCCGCGCCTGGTGATCGATCTCGCCGCCGGGATCGACTTCCAGGCCCAGCGCCTCGGTGATCTTCGGATCCTGCAGCGTCAGCCCCTGCGCCTGCCGGCGCGCCATCACCGCCTGCTCGGTAAGCAGGTTCTGCGCCACGGTGAACAGATAGGCCTCCGGATTGGCGATTTCCCGCGATTCATCCACCCGCAGCAGCCGCAGATAGACCTCCTGGGTCAAATCCGCCGCATCGCTGCCGGGACGGATACGGCGGCGGAAGAAGGCCTGCAGAGCCAGGCGATGCTCGCTCCATAGCGCCTGGATGAGTCGGCGGCGATTCATGGCCGGCAGGGTCCTCCGGGACGGAAATTCAGTTGGTACTGGTTACGAGTACCGACTGGGGTCACTGTCTACCGGAAAATGGGGGTCAGGGGGAGTTTTGACCAGTGCGCCAGGAATTGTGCGCAGCGGCGTCCAGAAGAGACCCTTGCCAGGCATCTGACCGCAGAAGACATGCCCTTACTCACGCTGGATGACGCAACCACTCTGGAAGCCGCACGCAACGATCCCGCCGGATTCGTGCATGGACTCGAGCGCTCCGCCGTCCAACATGGCCACGCCGGCACAAATGGTTCATGGACTACGTCAAGGCCATCATCGAGGACGCGGCCGGCTCGTCGGCATCGAGGTCAAGGCATCGGCCACCGTCAAGGGAGACGATTTCACCGGCCTGCGCAAACTCGCCGAAGCCTGCGGAAAGAAATTCATCATGGGCCTGGTGCTCTACGATCACGACACCGTGGTGCCTTCCGGCAAACACCTGTTCGCCATGCCCATCTCCGCGCTGTGGTCGAGCGCGGAGCGATGAACGAAAAAGGATCCTGCGGTTGTGATCATAGCGCCCGACGAACCATAACTTATTGAAAGTAAATATAAATCTGAGATTTAATGGCTTTATCGGTAATTTTTATTACCACTTTCATGACGTATCGGCCATAATTCAGCCTACTTTTTGTGCCATGCGGTTGAAAAATGGACCGGTCTTCGCTCACCGAGGTGCTCAAGCGCATCCTTCTGGACGGCCAGGAAGCCCGGCTTGAAACAGGGCTGGCGCGCCGCCTGAATATCGAGCCGGTGCCCGGCAAGGCAACGGTCTGCATCGGCGTCCGGCGCGGCGGCAAGTCCACTTACATGGTTCAGTGCATGCAGCGCCTGGTGGAATCAGGCGTGTCCCGCCGGAACATCCTACACATCAATTTCTTCGATGACCGCCTGCATCAGCTGCAGCATGAAGGCCTGGAAGCCGTCATCGACGCCTACTACTCGCTGTATCCGGAGAAGAAGGGTACTGAAACCGTGCACTGCTTCTTCGACGAGATCCAGGCAGTACACGGCTGGGAGTCTTTCATCGAACGGCTGCTGCGCACGGAACGCTGCGAGGTCTATATCACCGGATCATCCGCCCAGTTGCTCTCGAAGGAGATCGCCACGCAGATGCGCGGACGGGCGCTGTCCTGGGAGATATTTCCCTTTTCCTTCCGTGAGCTGCTCGACCTGCGCGGCTTCGCCGATCCGCTGACCTTGTCCACCAGACAACAGCTGCTGCTGCAGAAGACTTTCGCGGAGTACTGGGAGAAGGGCGGCTTCCCCGAGGTCATGCCTCACGAGCAGCGCCTGCGCGTGAAAATACACCAGGAATACTTTCAAACCGCGATGCTCAAGGACATCGTGGAACGCCATGACATCTCTCATCCCCGCGCGGTCATCGATCTGGCGCACTGGCTGGTGGACCACACCGGCTCGATGTATTCGGTCAATGGTTTGAGCGGCTACCTCAAATCCCTGGGGCACAAAGTGCCCAAGGCCTCCGTTTCAGATTACCTGGCCTGGTTCGAGGACGCGTACTTCTTCTTCAGCGTGCGGATCTTCGATGCCTCCCTCACCCGCCGCAATGCCAACCCGAAGAAAATCTACTGCATCGACCATGCATTGGTGGTCTCCACTTCCTCCGGCATCCTGGTCAACAACGGGCATCTGCTGGAGAACCTGGTGTTCATTGCGCTGCGGCGCCGGTACACGGACATTCACTACTACAGGACCCGAAACGGCAGGGAAGTGGACTTCATCGTGCAGCAGGAGCATCGCGAACGCCTGCTCATACAGGTCTGCGAATCCCTGCAGAACCCGCAAACGGAGAAACGGGAGGTGGCCGCCCTGCGCGAGGCCATGAACGAACTCAAACTGAGGTCGGCAATCATCCTCACCCGGAGCGAGGAGAAGCGGATCGACCTTGAAGAGGGCAGGATATCGGTCATGCCCGTCTGGCGCTTTTTGCTGGATCTTACCGGCTCAGGCGCCTCCTGACATCCAGGCTGGCGCGGGGACTCTGGCGAGGGCGGCTGCCGCCCTAGTCTCAATAGGGGTCAGGTCCGCCGCATCGGCGGTGACGCCGGCGCGGCGGCGGAAGAAGACCTGCAGCGCCGAGCGGTGCTCGTTCCACAGTGTCTGAATGAGTCGGCGGCGGCTCATGGCCGGTCGGGCCCCCCGGGCGGAAAATGGGTTGGTACTGCTTATGAGTACCAGGTGTGGTTACTGTCTACCGAAAAATGCAGGGGGAGCGGGAGATTCGGGGAATGCACGAAGGGGATACAACGTTTCGAACGTTGTGATATGCAACGCCATGAATGTTGCAGATGGTAATTCATTGTATTTAAAGGGTGTATTTGAAGGTGGAGGGCTGTTCCCTCACCTCGAGCACACCCCCGCCAGCGGATAAGGAAGGAAGGAAGGAGATGGTGCCTTCCCTCATTTACGCAAATTGCGTTAATATTTACGCAATATGCGTAACATGCGAACGCTGGACGCCTTGTTCCCCAAGCGCCGCCAGGAAATCCTGGCTGCAATGCTCATGCGCCCGGAGAAGAACTGGTACATCTCCGAGCTGGCGAAGCACCTGGACGTAACGCCTTCAAGCCTGCAGCGGGAACTTCAGGACCTGTCCAGGGCTGGAATCCTGAGCAGTGAGCGCAAAGGGCGGCTGGTGTACTACCAGGCCAATGTGAATTCACCCGTGTTCTCCGATCTGCGCGGCCTGCTGCTCAAGACGGGTGGGCTGGTGGAGGTGCTGTCGGAGGCGCTGAAGCCGCTGGAGAAGAAGCTGTCGCTGGTATTCGTGTACGGGTCCATGGCCAGCGGCCAGGAATTGAACGACAGCGATGTGGACCTGATGGTCGTCGGTGGAGCACGGCCGGCGGACCTCGCCCTCCCCCTGCGCCGCGCGCGTGAAATTCTCGGCCGGGAGATCAATCCCACGGTCTATACTCCGGCCGAGTTCGACCTCAAGCGCAAGACGAAGGGCTCCTTCCTTGCGAAGGTGATGGACAAACCAAGGCTGCTTGTAATGGGTGACAGGGATGAACTGGACCGATCTCCTCGCTAAGAACCTCGTCAGTACACTGGAGCCCAGCAGGGAGGAACTGGCGAACCTGCGCTCCATCGTCACGCGAAGCCTTCAGGACGCCTCGGCGACCAACCTGTCGGTCGACATGCAGTTCGTGCTCGCCTACGATGCGGTCCGTACATTGTCGCTGATGATCGTCAGGGCCGCAGGTTACCGGCCCCGCTCCGTCGGTGGGCACTACAACACCTTCCTGGCGCTCGAGACCGCCGACCCCGCCTTCACTGAACTCTCGGCGTACTTCGACGGCTGCCGGATGAAACGCAACGAGTGCGAGTACGACTTCGCTGGCGGCATCAGCGAAACCGACGCGGAGGGCCTTCTGAAGGTGGCGCGGGAGTTCACCATCCAATGCGAAACGTGGATCGCGGCGCGCAGGCCCGACCTCGTCAGATCAGAGTCTGCGTAGCCGCTCCCGCCGGATTCACCGCTCTCGATGGCATCAGCGGCGCTTGGCCCTGCCAGCGGATCTTTCTTCTGCTCGCTGTTGATGCGCCGGCGACGATACCCTCCGACCAGCGCAATGGCCGGCCGGGGGGGGTGCTCGATCGGGTCAGTGGCCGAAGCGCTTGGTGAAGGCGATGGAATAGCGCCGCAGTCGCGCGTCGCCTTCGGTGGCGTAGCCGCGGACCAATGCGCCGGCGCTGGCCAGGATGGGCGGGCTGGTGTTGAGCACGTTCTGCACCGACACCTGCAGCTCGGTGTTCTCCAGCAGGCCACGGGCGAATCCCGGTGCATTGTTGAAGCGGTAGCGGCCGTAGGCATCGTGATAGGTCTGCGTGGGGATGAACGCCGAACCCTGGTTGAGCATTGCCGTGTTGCGAGTCGTCGTCGAAGCCCTGCCGGTATATACCCGCGAGGCATCGTAGTACTGCAGATTCCAGCCCAGCTCCAGCGGGCCGCGGCTCCATCTGAGGCCCGCGTTGGCGCGCCATTTCAGCGGACCATTGCTGTAGCCCACGATGTTCAGCTCCTGCGCATCCGGTACTGGCTGCTGCGCCAGCCGCGGCTGCACGGTGGCGATCACATTGGCCGCGAAGGCGCCCAGGCGTGTCTCCCAGGTGTAGTCGGCCTGGATGTCCACCGCTTCCACCAGGCTGTGGGCGATATTGACGAACCCCGTGTTCAACTCACGAATCGTGCCGCCGGTGTAGCCCAGCGCCTGGTCGGCCGGAGTCAGCGGATTGCGCACGATGGCGCCTGGAAAGTTGTCCTCCAGGTCGATCAGCACCTGCGTAACCAGGGTACCGATCTCATCGAGCTTCTCGATGCGGGTGTAGTCCAGCGACAGCCTCAGACCCGGCAGGCTCGTCGGAGTGAGAATCGCCCCCGCCGACCAGCTTTGCGAGTGCTCCGGGCGCAGCGCCAGGCTGCCGAGGCTGGAGTATTTCTCGACCGTGGCGGCGGTGATGGCCTCACCATCGCGTTTGGGGTCCCTGTTACCGAAGAGCGCAAGAAGGGACAGTGGGTAGTCAGCCTCGGAGAGCTGAGAAGGTGATGGCGGCAGTAATCCTTCGCCATAACTGATACGCAGCGCCAAGTTTTCCAAGGGCGTGTAGCGCACGCCCAGCGTGTACTGATGGCCGGTGACGTTGTTGATCTGCATCGGCACATCCGGAAAGGGTCCGTCGGCAGAGGGCACGGTTATTTGTGAGCCAAAAGGGTGCGTACCGGTGCGGGTGGCATCGTGGCGGTAGGAGGCCTGCAGATCGAGACCGGCAAGCCCCCGCCGCGCATTGACCGCGGATACCAACGGCGCGGTCAGCTCGGTGTACACGCTCTCGGTGGTCGAGCCAATTTCAGGATAATAGGTATGGGTCGGAGTGGTTTCGCCTTGGTTAATACGGGTAAAGAGCTGATCTCCGGTAAACTGCTGGCGCTTTTCCAGCAGCGCAGCCAGCCGCAGCGGCCCACCGGGCAGCTGCAGCAGGGGGCCGGCCACGCGCAGCGTGGCATTCTTCTGCACCGCTGGCCATTCCGCCCCGGCGAATTCGCGTTGCCCCGGGCCGCCTGGGACGTAGGCGGAAAAATCAATTGGATAGGCATTCACATCGCTCAAGGGATTGAGTCGCCCGTCGATCAGGGCAGTGGCCCCGTCCGCTGTAAACAGGTCTCGCGGAAAGTCATAAGTGGAATTCGACCGGCTCCAGCTGTATTCAGCCTGCACCGTCCACTGCCGCGGCAGGCGCACGATCAGTCCGCCGCCGACCTGCTCCGTCAATGATTCAGCGTGGGTCCGCAGCCGGCTGGCATCGTAGCCGGGCAGGGGAATGGACAGCCTCACCGCCTCGGTGAAGGGATTGTTCGCGCCCACCGGCAGGGTGAGAGTGGCATCTGTCAAAGCTGAGTAGCTCCCCATGCGCAATGAGCGGCTGTCATAGCGGGAGACATCGACGAAGGCCTCGACATGATCGGTAAACTCGCGCCGCAGGTTCAGCGCCAGCGAGCTCACCGTGGGCGAAGAAAGCAGCGAGTACTGCTTGCCGCGGGGATCGTTGGGCAGATCCAGGTTGTAGTGCCCGGCAGTGCCCAGAAAGGCCGCGCCATTGTCACTGGCCGGGCCCGCATACCCCACCGGCACGTGGGCAATGGGCGAATTCAGGGAGCCGCCTGCGAGCAACTCCAGGCTTCTGCCGCTGACGCTCCTCACATTGGTGGTGTAGCCGTACACCGGCTGACTTGCGGTCACAAAGGCCGCATGATTGTTTACATCCTGCAGGCGGCGGGAGCGAACCGTGAAATCCCGGTCGCCGATGTACAGGGGATTGCCGTCGCGGTAGCTGGCCAAGACCATCACGCTGGTGCGTCCGCCTTCCAGGGTAAATCCGCCCGTGGCATCCAGCCGGCGCTCGGCGCCACCGCCGGCAAAGGTGCCGTCGTAGCGGGCGCTGAGTTCCAGATCGTTGTAATTGCGCTTCAGGATGATGTTCACCACCCCGCCGGTGGCCCCGCCGCCGTAAATGCCGCCCGCCGTGGAGGGCAGGATCTCGATGCGCTCCACTGCCGACATCGGGATGCCGTTGATGTCCGGCTGAGCGAAGTCAACCGAATCGGCCACGCCCGGCATGCGCCGGCCATTGACCAGGATCAGGGTCTGATCGGCGCCCAGGCCGCGAAGGTCGATGGTGCTTTGTTCGCCCGACAGCCCATTGAGATTCTGGCCATTGCTGGCACGCGACTGGTTCATCGGCAAGCGTGTTCTCAGGAAGGTATCGAGGTCCGGCGCAATGGAGCGGCTGATTTCTTCTGCGTCAAACACCACGTAGGGCTGCACATCGTCCTCGGTGCGGCGGATGTCGGTGTTGGAGGTGCGGGCGCCTTTGACGAGGATTTCGGGGATGCCTTTGCCTGATGCCAGCGCTTCCTTTTCGGAGGGTGCTGCCGTCTGCTGCTGCTGCCCTCCGCTCGTCTCATCCTGGACTCGAACCAGCCTGATGGTTCGCGGCTGCGGCTCGTGCGCGACAGAGGACGTGGAGACCTGACCGTTGGTGGCGCGTGTGCTGATGGTGACTGTTCCGTCCTGAACGACGGCATAGCTCAGGCCCGTGCCCTGCAGCAGCGCCTTCAGCGCCGCGCGAATGGCCAGGCGACCACTGACGCCGGCGGAGGCCGTGCTCGGCAACTCGTCACTGGAGGTCAGCAGCTGCAGATTGGCCTGCTGCGAGAAGCGCAGCAGCGCCGACTCCAGCGGCTGAGGCGGGATACTGAAGGTGATTTCCCGGTCCAGATCCACTGACTGAGGCTGCGCTGCCGGCCCAGCGGCGGCAACGCCGACGAACATCAGCGCGGCGAGCACGCCGGACAGCATTCGAACAAAATTCCTGCCAAACATAACCAGACCTCTCTGCGTGTTGCTGTGTCGCCGCCGGTTGACCGGAGCGACAAGAACGACGGATCAGTCGGGAATTCCGGAAATCACCACCGCGGCCTTGCCTTCGCGCACACTCACCGGAAAAATCTCCGGCAGCGCGCGCAGCCAGTCCTGGACGCGGTCGGCGAACACCGTGCCGGTGAAGCGCAGCTCACCGAGCCGCGGATCGCTCAGCGCCACCGGCTGGGTTGCATAGCGATTGACGCTGGCCAGCACCGCGCGCAGCGGCTCGCGCGTGAATTCCAGCCGGCCGCTTTGCCATGACGCCACCGCATCAGGCAGCACCTGACTCACCTGCACCCGTTCCGCTTCGGCATCGATGACGATCTGCTCGCCTGCCGCAGCGCGCAGCGGCACGGCCGATGCTTCGCCCGCAGGATCGACGGCCACCAGGCCTTCCGAGACGCTGATCACCACGCGGGCACCGGCCGCACGCACATTGAACGCCGTACCCAGAGCAGTCACCCGCAACTCGCCCACATTGACAATAAACGGTCGCGTGCGATCGGGCTCGACACGGAAGTACGCCTCACCCTGCTCCAGCGTCAGGCGCCGCGCCTGCGCATCGAAGTGCGTGGCCAGTTTCGATCCGGCGCCCAGCGCGACCGTAGAGCCGTCAGCCAGCTTCAGGGTGCGGTTCTCGCCTGCCTGCGTGGTCAGCAGGCCCGCTGGTGAACGGTCAAACATCTGCGGCATGAGCTGGTGTGCCAGCACCGCGGCGACCAGCACACTGGCGGCCAGCGCCAGTGGCACGGCGAACCGGCTGCGCCTGCGCGCCATCGTGACAGGGGCAAAGCTGCCGTCGGACTCGTGCGATGGTGAACGCGACGGCGCCAGATCGAAGGCCTCCGGGGCCACGTTCGCCGTTCCCTGCCAGACCTCGCGTGCCTGCTCGAAGGCCTCGCGGTTGCGCGCATCCTCATGACACCAGTCCAGCCAGCTTGCGATCAGCTCCGGTGACTGCGGTGATTCGCGCAGATCGATGAACCACTGGCAGGCACGGTCGAAACGCATCGCCTGGTCAGCCACGGGTGTCATGGTATTCATTTCACGCCCTCGTCCATCCGCGCGCGCACATGCTTCATCGCTTCCATGACGTAGTAGCGCACCATGCGGTCCGTCACGCCCATGGCCTCGGCCACTTCCTGCAGGCCCAGTTCATAGACCCGGTACAACAAGAAGGCCCGGCGACATTTTTCGGGCAGCTCCTGCAGATAACCCATGGCCAGTGAGGCCTGCTGATCGCTGTCCACGCGCTGCTCGGCGGTTGCCTGCTCGATGCCCTCCTCCGGCACATCGAAGCGGCGATGCACGGCATCGCAGGTGGCGCTATGTCGCAGGCGGTCCACGGCCAGGTTGGCGGCGGTCCTGAACAGGTAGCCGCGCAGGAAGCTCACCGCCCCCGGCTTGTCCAGCTGCAGCAGGCGGGCGTAGGCCTCCTGGGCCACCTCGCGCGCATCCTGCTCCGACCGCAGGCGGGTGCAGAGAAAACCTACAAGCTCTTGATTATGCTCACGAAACAGCCGCGCGAGCACGTCGGCGCGAGGCTCCGTGGCCTGCCCGTCGGTACTCATCGGCGCCTCGCTCCGCAGTGGCGGCGCGGGCGCATCCTGTCTGCCGCTGTTCATTCCGGCCGGTTACTCAGGTCTGATCGGTGACAAGGTAACGGATGAGCGGGGAAATCCGGAAATGCCGGGCGCTGCCTGGATGAAGATCACATGTTGTTCAGGACATCAGTTCGGGAAGGAGCGTCAGTCCGGTGGCTGCCGACTCCACCGCCTTGAGATCACCGCGGTTTGCGGTCCAGTGACTTGCGCAAGGTCTCCCGCCTGGCGGCGATATCGGCCTCGATCTGCGGCCACCGCCGCTGGTGCAAGGCCGTGGTGGTACGAAATTCCTCCAGCGGCACAGCCTGCAGGGGATCGATGCCGTACAACAGAAAGACGCGCACCGCGGCGATATCCGCGCTGATTTCCACGATGCGCTCCAGCAATCTCAATGCGATGCGTTCGCCTTCCAGCGCAATCTGCCGGCGGACGAGGGCGCGCACGACATCGACCGCCAGTCTGGCCTGCGCCACGCCGGCCTCGGTGCGCTTTTCCGCAAGTGCATTCAGATTCTGAATACGGCTGTCCAGCACGTCGAGCGGGTGCAGCACGCGCAATGTGCCGATGCCCTCGATCTTGACTTCCACCGCACGCCGCAGCAGGTCCTTGGTCGTCAGACCGACGACGCCTGATAGAAAGTCGACTTGTTTGATGCCGCCATCCTGCAGTGCATGCGTAACCTTTCCGGTCTGCGGCGTGGCATCGTCAAGAGCCGGCAACCAGACCTTCCAGCCCAGTGCCTTGCCCAGCCGCCGGGCGAGCGTGGCGTCACCGATAAAATCAGCATCGGCGGTAACGCCGGATTGCAGGTCAGCCGGCAGTCTGACCTGCAGATGATCCGCCCAGAATGCCAGCGCCTGCCCGCCGACCAGCACGCCGTCGGGGGAACAAACTTCGAGTATCCTGCGGACGTCCGCCGCTGTCAGCGGTGTCGCGACCCCACGCCTACTCTTCGTCTTCATGGTAATCGGGCAGGTGAACGACGGACGCCTCACGCGCCAGCTCAGGGGGAATCATGTGGTTCTCCCCCCAGATGACGGGCGCTTGAACTGCTCCACCCGGCTTGTGGAGATCAAGAGCGCTGAACTGGCGCGGTGACATCACGACAGCCACCGGACGACCGTGGCGCACGATCTCGACCATCCCGAGAGCCGCGACGTCCTCGAGCAAGCCACCGAAGTTGTTCTTGGCGCTACTGGCGGGGATACGTTTCATAGATTGGCTATTTTAGCCAAAACTGCACTCTCGGCAAGCCTGCGGCCATCCGCGCCCATGGCGCTTCTGCCTGCTGCGACCTGCCCGGCGCTCAGGGCAGTACGGTACGCAGCCATTGCGCGATGGCCGCGATCTCCTCGGGATTCACCGCATGCGGCATGGGATAGGTCAGCCACTGCACGGGATACTTCCGCTCATGGATCATCTGGCAGGTTTCTTCGCCCAGGCTCGCATCCACCACCGGATCTTCACTGCCATGCGCCATGAGTATGGGTGTTTCCTGATTGGCCGGGTGGCGTTCGGCATCCAGCGTGGGCGCCAGCACCATGTAGCAGGACAGGCCCATCAGGCCGGCCAGTTTTTCCGGATAGCGCAGGCCGGTGAACAGCGCCATGGCCCCGCCCTGCGAGAAACCGGCCAGCACAATGCGATCGCTGGCGATGCCGCGTTCGTTCTCGCGCCGGATCAGGGCACAGATAGCCTCGTGCGAGGCGCGCACGCCGACTTCATCCTGACGGGCGCTGCGGTCGATGCCGACGATGTCGTACCAGGCGCGCATGGGCATGCCGCCGTTGAGGGTGACGGGGCGCACTGGCGCGTGCGGGAAGATGAATCGCAGCGCCCGTTCTCCCGGGCGGGCCAGATCGGGGACGATGGGCTCGAAGTCGTGGCCGTCGGCGCCGAGGCCGTGGAGCCAGATGATGGTGGCGGTGGGGTGTGGGGCGGTTTCAAGTTCTACAGTTTCGAGCATGGGGGCGACGATACCTTGGTAATTGCCGTGAGTTGAATTCGAGCGGCGGATTATCCGGGAAAGTGAGGGCGCGGTGCCGGGCTCAGTGTGCAGGGCCGGGGGGGGGGGTTACGGGGTACAGCAGAAAAAAACCAACCCAGGGGGGCGTTGGGAAA
>JAJFKF010000094.1 GCA_021773365.1 Gammaproteobacteria bacterium
GGTGACCGCCACCATGATGAACACCGTCACCAGCAGCAGTTTGTCCGCCAGCGGATCGAGCATCTTGCCCAGCTCCGTGGTCCAGCCGAAGTGTTTGGCGAGAAATCCGTCCAGCGCATCGGAAAAGGCAGCCACGGCAAACAGCACCAGCGTGAGGCCATAGCGCTCCTCGTACAGAAGCACGGCGATAGGCAGCACCAGCAGCATGCGCGCGATGCAAATGATGTTGGGTAGCTGGCGCAGGCTCACAGTCCAGTCCGATCTACGGGGAATACCGGTAGCGCAACACGGCGCCTGCCGGCACTTCCCCGGCGGCCGGCGCCGCGCCAGGAGAGAGCGGGCGCAGCCCGGGCATCTGCTCAATGGCCTGCGCCAGCTGGCGCGGCTCCCCGCGCGCCACGGCGCGGTACAACACGGTATCCGCCGTAAGCTGCGTCACCTGCAGCTGGCGCAACACCAGCAATGATTCCAGGTGCCGGGTGACCTCCGCGTAGGCAGTCAGCCCGGCGATGCCTTCCACCGCCAGGGTAATCGTGCGCACCTGCGAAGGATCGGCTGCGGCAAGCAGCCGCTCGATACGCCGCGCATCAAAACTCACCAGCAGCATCCCGCCTGGAAGCTGGCGATAGAGCTGGACGTAGCGAGCCGCCTGCTCCACCAACGGCGCCAGGGCGGGCTCCAGCGCCGCTTCTGTCCGCCCGGTGGCCTGCACCAGCACCTGGCGCATCGCTTCGGCGAAGGCCTCGGTCCGGCCGCGCTCTGTATTGGCGCCCAGGGGCACTGTGGCCTCGTACATCGATGGCACACTTGACTGCGCGACGGCATCGCTTGCGGCCGATACGCCGAACAGGCAAAGCACCGCTGCCAGGCTGATAAAGCGCCTGACTGGAAATACCGCATGGGGACCGCGTGGCATCCGTGTAAAATACCACAGCCTTTTACGACACCCACCTCATGACCCAAGCAAAATCCCTGACCTATCGCGATGCCGGCGTGGATATCGATGCCGGCGAGGCCCTGGTGGAGCGCATCAAGCCGCTGGTGAAGCGATCCATGCGCCCCGAAGTCATCGCCGGGCCCGGCGGTTTCGGCGCCCTGGTCGAGCTGCCACTGGAACGCTTCCGCCGCCCGGTGCTGGTTTCCGGCACCGACGGGGTGGGCACCAAGCTGCGGCTGGCCATCGAGACGGCACGCCATGACACCATCGGCATCGATCTGGTGGCCATGTGCGCCAACGACGTGGTGGTCCAGGGCGCCGAACCGCTGTTTTTCCTCGACTACTACGCCACCGGCCGGCTGAACGTGGACGTGGCCACCAGCGTAGTCGCCGGTATTGTTGAAGGCTGCGTGCAGGCCGGCGCGGCGCTGGTGGGCGGGGAAACCGCCGAGATGCCCGGCATGTACAGCGGCGAGGACTACGATCTGGCCGGCTTCTGCGTCGGCATCGTCGAGAAGGACTGCATCGTCGACGGGCGCGCCACCCAGGCCGGCGACGCGGTGATCGGCCTGCCCTCCTCCGGCCCGCATTCCAACGGCTATTCACTCATCCGCCGCCTGCTGCAACAGGCCGGCGCCGGCCCGGAGACCGAACTGGACGGCAAGACGCTGTTCGACCGCCTCATGATGCCCACCCGCATCTACGTCAAGCCGGTACTGGCCCTGCTCGATAGCCTGCCGGTCCACAATATCGCGCACATCACCGGCGGCGGCCTGCTCGACAATATCCCCAGAGTGATTCCCGATGGACTGGAGGTCAGACTGCAGCGCAGCCGCTGGCCGCGCGATCCGGTATTCGACTGGCTGCAGCGCGCCGGCAATGTCAGCGACGAGGAGATGTACCGCACCTTCAACTGCGGCATTGGCATGACGCTGTGCGTGCCGGCGGATCGTGCCGATGAAGCGCTCAGACACCTGCGCGAGTCCGGCGAACAACCCGCCCTGATCGGCGAGGTACGCGCCGGCAGTGGCGGCGTGATCATCGACCCCTGAGCACGGCTACAGCCAGCCCATGATCTCCGTCGTCGTCCTGATCTCCGGCCGCGGTTTGAACATGCTGGCGATTGCCCGTGCGGCGAACGACTCTGCTCTGCCGGTTCGCATAGCCGCTGTCATCAGCAATCGTGCCGACGCCGCCGGCCTGGCCGCCGCAAATGACCTTGGCATCCCCACGGTCGTGATCGCCCCCGCGCGCTTTCCCGATCGCGCCGCCTATGATGTCGCGCTGGCCGAGGCCGTACGCAGCCACTCGCCGGACCTGGTGGTACTGGCCGGCTTCATGCGCATCCTGGGCGTGCCCTTCGTGCGCGAATTCGCCGGCCGCCTGCTCAACATCCACCCCTCGCTGCTCCCGGCCTATCGCGGCCTGCACACTCACCAGCGCGTGCTGGAGGCCGGGGATCGCATCCACGGCTGCAGCGTCCACTTCGTCACCGAGGAACTCGACGGCGGCCCGCTGATCGCGCAGGCGCGACTGACGGTGCAGCCTGATGACACCCCCGAAACGCTGTCAGCGCGCGTTCAGCGGCTGGAGCACAGAATCTACCCCATGGTGATCGGCTGGTTTGCCGCCGACCGCCTGCAGTGGACCGACGAAGCAATCCGCCTCGACGGGCGCCCGCTGACCGAACCTTTCATCATGGAGGCGCAGACATGATTCTGGAACGCACCTCACTGGCCGCCCGGATCGCGGGATTCCTCGCCACAGCTACGACAGCAGCCACCGTGCTGGCCGCCGAACCGACCGCGACACCACCGCCGCTTGAGCCATTCGTGGCCACCTACGCCGTCGTCTGGAAGGGCATCAGCGCCGGCCGCAGCGAACTGAATCTGCGGCGCCAGCCCGATGGCCGCTTTTTGTACAGCTCTCGCAGCAGCGCCCGCGGGCTGGTGCGCCTGATCATCCGCGATGAAATCCAGCAGACCACCACGGTGGAGATCGGCCCGCAGGGTGTGCGGCCGCTGCACTATCGCGGCGATGATGGCTCGGATGACACCGACCGCGACGTGAGCCTGGATTTCAACTGGAACGCCGGCACGATCACCGGTGTGGCGGAGGACAAGAAGGTGCGCCTTGAACTGCCCGCGGGTGTGCAGGACCCCATGTCCATCCAGCTAGCCCTGATCGACGACCTGCGCAACGGCCGCGAGATCAGCGGCTACCAGATGGCGGACAAGGACGAAGTGAAGTCCTATGTCTACAACTACGTGGGCACGGAACGCATCGAGACGGACATCGGCACGCTGGACACGGTGGTGTACAGCAGCCACCGCGAAGGCTCGACCAAACGCATCACCCGCATGTGGCATGCGCCATCTCTGGGATTCATTCCGGTGAAGGCGGAGCGGATGCGGGAGGGCAAGCGGGAGTTTGCCATGGAGATCCGGAGTCTCGAGCGGGGGTAGGTTTGGTGGGTCTGGCGGGGCTGGTGGATACGCTAGCCGGGGCGCCAGCGCCGATCGCCCGGGGGGTGGTTGGCGGCGGCGTGGCTTCAC
>JAJFKF010000095.1 GCA_021773365.1 Gammaproteobacteria bacterium
CCGATCCAGATCTTGAAGATCGACCGTTCATTTGTTCAGCGGATGGAAGGGCCGGAGAAAAACCGTCAGCTGGTACACTCCATTGTGCAGATGGCCCATGCCCTGGACCTGAAGGTCGTTGCTGAAGGTGTGGAGACCGAACAGCAACTGCAACAATTGCGCGCATTCGGCTGCGATCAGGTCCAGGGATATCTGTTCAGCCGGCCGCTGGATGCGAAGCATTTTGCGCGCAAATACCTGGAGAGAAAATCCTCCGGCTGAGGCCTGCGTCAGGGTACCGCCGTCGACGTACTCCAGCTCGCCGGTATTGAAGGCGCCGTTTCCGCGCCATAACCCGATAAAGACGAACAACTCCCGAAAGCATTGCACTCACGCGAAATATAGCTGCAGTATCTAGGCGGGAGCGCGCCAGCGGCGTAGTGTGGCGGTGTGAAGAACCATGTGCATGATATTGGTCCGTCGGTGGACGACTGGTTCGAGGCGGAAATCCTCCCGCATGAGGCGGCGCTGACGCATTACCTGAAGCGGGTATGGGCCAATCACGCTGATATTGCAGATCTCCGCCAGGAGATCTATATCCGTGTTTACGAGAGCGCTTCCCGCGGCCTGCCGGATTCTCCCCGGGCATTCCTGATCGCAACTGCGCGCCATCTGATAGTCGATCGCGTCCGGCGGGAACGAATCGTATCCATCGACTTTACGCAAGATTTCGCCGCCCCAAACGTCTTGATTGACTGGCTTTCACCCGAACGGCGGTTGAGCGCACGTCAGGAGTTGCGAAGTCTCTCCGACGCTTTCGACCGGCTTTCGGCGGACTGCCGCGCGGTCATCTGGTTGCGCCGTGTCGCGGGACTTTCACAGCGGGAGGTGGCTACGCAACTGGACATGCAGGAAGGCACCGTGGCAAGCCATCTATGCCGCGGCCTGCTGGTGCTGACAAAGATGGTTCTCGGCAACGGGATGGAGAGTGGCGCACAGGATGATGCAAGAGGGGGTGACAATGAAACCGGCCATGGATAGCGCGGCTGTCGAGGAAGCCGCAGCCCGCTGGTTCTGGAAACGGGACAGCGGTGACTGGACCGATGCCGACCAGGCGCGGTTCGACGCCTGGTTGCACGGCGCCACCGCACACCGGATTGCTTATATCCGGCTCAAGGCCGGCTGGAAGGGTGCTGCGCGCATGCAAGCCCTGGGTGCTGGAATTCCCGCGGGTGTGATTCCGTCTCCGGGCGCATGGGGAGACAGGTACTTTCCCGGAGGTGCTGCTTACAATGGACTGGCGCCAGCGGACGACAGGGGTCTAGCTGGGACATCCAGTTCGGAGCTGTCTTTGCCGAAGGTCCTGCCCTCCGCAGGCACTGGCGCCCATCCTGCCGTCAGGAACTGGGCGTTTGCAGCCGCGGCGCTTCTCATGCTGGCCACCGGTCTCTATATCCATAACGCCGACCTTCTGCATGGACATCAGTATTCGACGCCGATTGGCGGACTGGATACCGTGCCGCTGGCCGACGGCTCGCGGATTACCCTGAATACCGACACGCGCATTCGCGTCGAGCTCAGCGATACTGAGCGGCGAATCGAACTGGACAAGGGCGAGGCGTTCTTTGAAGTGGCGAAGGACCCGGCGCGCGCCTTCGTGGTGCAGGTTAACGACAAGCGGGTAACCGCCGTGGGCACCAGGTTCTCTGTTCGGCGGGTGGGTGATGGTGCGCGGGCCGGTGAAATAGAGGTAGTCGTTACCGAAGGACGCGTGAAGCTTGAGCAGGGGCCGCCCGCCTTCGTGCCTGGGAGCAAGGCGGGGCCCGCGGTTGGTTCTGCAACAGCTCTGGATGCCGGCGCTGTCGCCCGCACATCACGCACGGAAGTGCTGGTGCGCCAGGGTCTGGCGCCGGAAGCCGAGCAGCTGCTCAGCTGGCGTACCGGTTTTCTGGTGTTCGAGGCGACGACGCTCGCCGATGCCGTCGCGGAATTCAACCGCTACAGTACCCGCAAGATCGTTGTCGCGGACCCGTCGATCGCCGCCCTGCGCATCGGCGGAAACTTCCGCTCCAGCAACACGGACGCCTTCCTGTGGCTTCTGCAGAATGGTTTTCCGGTTGATGTGCAGTACCACGATAACCGTATCGTTCTGACCCGGAGATAAGTGCGCTGCACCCGGTAGGGTTTGCAATTGCTGCAATGAATTCAGGTCCCGTTCGTCTTGTGTCTTCAGCAGCCTCGCAATGACAATTCTCCGGGGAGACCATCATGCTGAAATCGACGAACATCAAAGCTGCGCTGCTCGCGCTCAGCTGTACGCTGGCGGTATCCGTGTACGCGGCCCCGGGCACGTCGCGGAAGATCGATGTTCCAGCCGGACAGCTGACCACCGCGCTCAAGACTCTGGCATCGCAATCCGGCGTCGAATTCGTCTACTCCACCGACCAGCTTGAGGGTTTGAGTACCAAGGGGGTGCGCGGAGAGTTTACTGCCGCAAAGGCAGTGTCAAAACTTCTTGAGGGAACCAACCTGGAGGTCACCGTTCACGAGAGTGGCGCGCTGCTCATTGCGCCGCGGTCGACGGCCTCTGTTCCCATGGCTTTCCTTGAGGGGAAAGTCCCGGCGTCGGACGGAATGCATCTGGCGCAGTCCGGGCCTGCTGGCGCCCGCGATCAGGCGCAGGCTGTCGGCACCGAAACCACGCGGAACGAGGGCCGCAGCACGGCGGCCGCTTCTGCTGTGCCTGCGGACGACCAGGATCAGGAAATCGTCGTTACCGGCACCAACATTCGCGGCGCCCGCAATCGCACCGCGCCGGTAGTATCGATTGACCGTGATGCGATCGAAAGGAGTGGCGTTTCATCCTTCGACGAACTTGCCCAACTGATTCCGCAGAACTTCGCCGGTAACATTACGCCTTTGGCGTTCGGCAGCGGCAATCCATTTGACGGCTACAACGGGTCGGCATTCTATGCGGCGGGCTTCGATATTCGCGGCCTGGGGGAGGGCGGGACACTCACCCTTCTGAACGGCCGGCGGGTGACGGAGACTGGGCATGGCGGCACTGTAAATGTCTCGTTGCTGCCGGTGAGTCTTTTTGATCGTGTCGAGGTTTTGACTGATGGCTCATCAGCAGTCTACGGTTCCGATGCCGTTGGTGGCGTCGTCAATTTCATAACGCGCAAGGACTTCGAGGGATTCCAGACGCGCGCCCGGTATGGTGCGGTCACCAGCGGCCACCGTCAGGAGTATCAGGTCGGAGCTCTGGGTGGCATCAACTGGGGCAGTGGTGGCGCCTTTCTGAACGTGGAGAATCTGGACCGGAAGGCTTTACTGCATGCTGACCGGGATTTCGCTGACGGGGAACAGATCAATCCGGCGGCCACATTGATTCCCGAGGAGCAGGCCTTGAGCGCCTTCGGTTCGATTCATCAGAATATCCTTGGTGGTCTCCTGGTTGCGGTGGATGTGCTCTATTCCTCACGTGAAGCTACCGCGCAGGACGACAGCGGAGGCGATCCGTACATTGGCTCCGCCGAAGAGCACTACTTTGCTGTCAATTCGCGTGCTGACTACGCCTTCTCCGATACCTGGTCGGGCAGCGTCTTTGTCGACTATTCCCGTACCGATGTCGACGGAGAATATGTCATCTCCGGAAGATCGGTGTATCAGGACCTCTTGAAGGAGAACGATTCCCTGGTAGTCGAGACTCAGGCCGCCGGCACCCTGTTCCGGCTGCCGGGCGGTGCGGTGGCGGCTGCATTCGGCGGTCAGTATCGGCAGCAGGGCTTCATGCAGATCGATACTGACAAATTCACTGACGGCAGCATCGCCGGCATCTACAGCGATTTTGATTCTAGCCGGGAAGCCATTGCCGCTTATGGCGAGTTGCTGGTTCCGATCGTCGGCGAGCAGAACAGCCGCTCGTTTGTCAGGCGTCTGGACTTGAGCATTGCTGCGCGCTATGAGGACTACAGTGATTTCGGCGAGACATTCAATCCGAAATATGGCGCGTACTGGCAACTGGTCGAAGGGGTTGCCCTGCGCGGGACCTACGGAACTTCTTTTCGCGCGCCGCGACTCTACGAGCTCAATGTGAGTCGTGGGCTGTACGCGAACGACTACCCCGATCCGCTTCTCGACCCTGCCGACCAGGACCCGCGCCTGCCTGACGGCAGGAACGTCGTGCTGTACTTCAGCGGCGGCAATCCGGACCTGAAGGAAGAGACCGCGACAACCTGGACGATGGGTCTTGAACTGAAACCTGCCGCCGTTCCGGGGATGGCGCTGGATGTCACCTACTTCGACATCAGCTACGGTGACCGGATTCAGAACGTGCGTGCGGACCATGCGCTGCTGTTTCCCGAATTCGCGGTGCTGCTGAACCGCAATCCCGATCCGGTATTTCTGCAGAATCTTCTTACGCAGAACCAGGATATTTTCCGTAATTTCCTGCCCGGCGATTTCGGCGCGTTTGCGGCCGAGGACTTCCAGGTCTTCTACCAGGCGGGGCATCAAAATCTTGCGTCGCTGAACGTCAGTGGTCTCGACGCCACCATTTCGCAGGCATTCGAGACGGACGCCGGAGACATCGATGTTTCGCTGAATGGCAGTTATCTGTTCGACTACATTGTGCAGTCGACCGACCTGGATACGCCGCTGGAGAGGGTCGATACCATTTACCGTCCTGCAGCGCTGAAACTCAGGGGGTCGGCTGCGTGGAGCCGCAACGGGTTCACCGCATTTGCCGCGGTGAATTACACCGGCAATTACCAGGATAATATCTATGGCGTGGACCCCGTGGGCGTGGAGTCCTGGATGACCGTGGATCTGCAGATGTCCTACGATATAGATGATCGAGTGGACCTGGGGTTGCTGCGCGACACGCGGTTGAGTCTCAGTCTGCGCAATGTCCTGGACAATGACCCGCCGTTTGTCAACGCCACCAACGGCATCAGATACGACTCGGCGAATGCAACTCCGCTGGGGCGGTTCTTCGCGTTCTCGATCACCAAGAACTGGTAGCAGGCAACGCCATATGGCGAAAGTGCCCTGCCTGCCAGCCATGAAGGTCCGGGTGAGGCGGCTGTTCATCGTCTGTGCGGCGCTGCCGATTGAGATATTCGCCGCGCCGGTTTACGCCGCCGCCGTGCCGCTGGAGTTGATCTACGGCATGCCGCAGCTGTGGGAGGAGGATATTCCTGTAGCCGTGGCGCCGGACGGTTCGCGGGTGGCGTATGTGGTTCGTCAACTGCCCGAGCGCGCCACGCTGGCCGGCCGGGATCGCTGGCAGGTGAACGGCGCCCCGAAAAGCGCCCTCGGCGCGCAGGTGCAGGTCGCAGATGCGCGGACCGGCAAAGGACACCAGGTCTGCGACAACGGCGGATACACCTGGCGTCCGGCGTGGTCGCCCGACAGCCAGACGCTGGCGTTCTATTCCGATGCGGGCGGTGCGGTAAGACTTTGGGTGTACGAGGTGAGGTCCGGCCGCTGCCGTCAGGTCGGCAAGGCGGTGCTGAAACCGAAGCTGTGGGCAGGCGATGAGGCGAAATGGTCGCCTGATGGCACAACGCTGTTCGTGCCGCTGCTGCCGGAAGGCCGCGAGGTGGGTTACGAATATCATGAACAAAGGGCGGAGCGCGCCGACAAGCCGCAGACGGACCTGACACTGTATACCAGCGGCAGCGAGACACCGCCGGCACAGGATGGCAGCGTACGGCAGGATCCGGGATTGAACGCACAACACCTGATTCGCGAGAACAACTCCGCGATTGCAGCCGTGGACGTCTCCTCCGGCAGGACCACGGTTCTGGTGCCCGCCGCCACGGAACCACGCCCGGCAGTGATGCGGGTATCACCCAGCGGGCGCTGGGTGAGTTATTTGTCTGTCTGGAAGCGCGGCTCGGCGATCGACGATTCCCGTACCCGGCAGAGTCTGGCGGTCGTTCGCAGCGACGGCGGTCCGGTTAAGGTTGTAACTGGCGGCCTCGCGCACAGCGAGCGCGACTATTTCCGGCTGAGTTACGCCTGGCATCCGGCGCGGGATTCCCTGATCTACCTCAGGGAAGGCGGACTGTACCGCGTGGATTTCGACGATGGCGGCCCCGGGCCGGCCCGGCGTCTCGGTTCCGGTCTCGGTGAGCTGGCGGCAGGGGTACACTGGTTTACGCGCGATGGCAGCGCCGTTGTCGTTGGGATATCGCCTGACAGGGTTCGGGTTTCGGCATTGAATGATGCCGCGCCGACAGGTCTGGCTGTCATTCCCTTCGACGGCGGGCCAGTCAGGCGCATCGATTTCGACGTTGAGCGGTGGGAGTACGTCAGTCTGGTCAAGGCCAATGCACGCACCGCGTGGCAACCGGATGCAAATTCACTCAGCGTCATGTTGCGCGATGCGGCAAGCGGGGAGCTGGTGATGACGCGCGTCAACATCCCCGACGGCGTGACGCACGAGCTGTGGCGCGGCCGCGCCAGGATCGGAGGGCTGGTCGCGGCCGCGGATGGGCGTGATCTTTTCGGTTCGTATGAAGACATCGCCACACCGCTCGATGTGTTCCGCTTTCCCGCGGATTTCTCCGGCAAGCAGCGTCTGTCACACATCGCGCCGGCCCTGGACGCGACGCCGCCGCCCACGATAAAGGTGTTCACCACCCGCGTCCCCATGCACGATCATTCCTTTCTGCAGGTGAGAACCGCAGTGTTGCTGCCGGCGGATTTCCGTCCCGGCAAGGCGCCGCCGGCCATTGTCACCTTCTATCCGGACAGTGACGCCTCTGCGCAGATTGACAGCTTCGGCGGTGGAAACCGGGCCGGTGTGCCGGCGCTGGTTTTCACCAGCCGTGGCTATGCGGTGCTCTACCCGCACGTGAAGATCGGCCCGGGCGGCAATGCGGGCAACATTGTCGACGAAATGCTCGATTCGATGCTGCCGCAGATATATCGCGCGGTGCAGAAGGGCTATGCCGATATCGGCCGTCTGGCGCTGCAGGGGAATTCATTTGGTGGCTATGCGACGGTGGCAATTGTTACCCAGACCAACCTGTTCCGCGCCGCGGTGCCGAGCAACGGGCCTTACGACCTGGTCAGTGGCGCCTACAGTCATGCGCCTTTCGGCAGCATCGCCTGGACGGAGAACCGCCAGCCGCGCCTGGGCACCCACCTGTGGGCCGCGCCGCTGAAATACATTGCCGCTTCACCCGTCTTCCAGGCGGACAAGATCAATACTCCGATACTGATCATGCAGGGTGGCGATGACGGCTTCAGGGACCAGGCGGAGGAGTTGTTTGTTGCCCTCAAGCGGCTCGACAAGCCGGCGCAACTGGCGATCTATGCTGATGGCGGGCACTGGATCGCCGCCTGGCCGCGCAAACAGGCCATTGCCGGCACGCAGCGCATTCTGGAGTTCTATGAGAGGCATCTGGGAGCGCCGTAGTCATCTGCGGCAACCCGCAAAGCCCGCCTGACCCGGGGAGTTGCTTTTAACGGCGGGCGGAGGCATGATCTATAAATAGGCCATATATAGATAATATGACCATTCTATAGATCAAAGTGGTGTGATCATGCCCAAGCTGCGTCCCCGACCCCATTCCCGTATCACCCGGCAGGCGCTGACGCTACTGGGGCGTCAGGTCAGGGTGGGCCGCAAGGAGCGCCGGATGACGGTCCAGGCGCTGGCCGACCGTGTGGGCGTTTCGCGCGGACTGATTCAGCGCATTGAAAAGGGCGATCCGGGATGCCAGGTCGGCTCGGTGTTCGAGGCTGCGGTCGTCGCAGGGGTCACTCTGTTCGATGCCAGCTCCACTGCGATGAACCTGGGAATCAAGGAGACTGACCAGCGACTCGCGCTGCTGCCCAGGCACACCCACGCCGACAGGAAGGGGGTGAAAGATGACTTCTAGTCGCAAGAAAAGCCGGGAGGCATTTGTCTGGATATGGCTGCCGGCTTCCATCGAGCCCGTGGTGGCGGGACGTCTGGCAGTCGAAGGCAAGGCGTTGGTATTCAACTACGGCCGAAGCTATCTGGATCGGGCGGATGCCATCTCGATTTACGAAGCCGAGTTGCCACTTCAAGCCGGTGTATTGCCATTACTGCCCGGCTTGAGCATGCCGAACTGTATTCGCGATGCGGCGCCGGACGCATGGGGGCGCCGGGTTCTCATCAATAGACTGTCAGGTGCGCACGGGCGGGAAGTGGATACCGCGAACCTGGACGAACTCACCTACCTGCTCGAGTCGGGATCTGACCGCATCGGTGCGTTGGATTTCCAGCTCTCTGCGACCGAGTACGTGCCGCGTGCGACTGAGAACGCGACGCTGGATGAATTGCTGGAGTCCGCTGAACGTGTCGAAAAGGGCGTGCCGCTATCCACTGAACTCGATCAGGCCCTGCATCATGGCACCGCCATCGGCGGAGCGCGCCCCAAGGCGCTAATTCAGGACGGCCGACGCAAATACGTGGCGAAATTCTCCTCTTCCGCGGATGTGTACAGCATCGTAAAAGCGGAGTTTCTCGCCATGTGTCTTGCGCGAGAGGTCGGGTTGAACGTCGCCGCCGTGCAACTCAGGCGCGCGATGAACAAAGATGTGCTGCTGGTGGAGCGCTTCGACCGCACGGCGATACGAGGCGGCTGGGAGCGCCGATGCATGGTGTCGGCTCTTACGCTGTTTGCGCTCGACGAAATGATGGCGCGCTACGCCAGCTACCCGGATCTGGCTGAAATCATCCGGCATCGTTTCACGGATGCGCCCCGGGCCTTGCGGGAGCTATTCGCGCGCCTGGTCTTCAATATCCTGTGTGGCAATACCGACGACCATGCCCGCAACCATGCGGCATTCTGGGATGGCCGTGCGCTGACGTTGACTCCGGCGTATGACATCTGTCCGCAGGCGCGCTCCGGCAACGAAGCCTCACAGGCCATGATGATAGACGGCGAAGATCGCATGAGTCGCATCGTCTCCTGCCTGCGGTCCGCGGAGCACTATCTGCTTTCGCAGCAGGACGCCCGTGACATTGTCGAGCGACAGATTGCAGTCATTACAGACCATTGGAACAGTGTGTGCGATGAGGCGCAGTTGACACAAACAGATCGGCAGCTGTTCTGGAGGCGCCAGTTTCTCAATCCGTATTCGCTCGATGGATTTGCGTCTCATTGATGGCCGCGCGCGGCCTGACCCACGGCTGTCGAGAATCGAGGCTTCGGTCACCAGCACCGAAGGCGCGCAGTGCGCCGCAATATTTCCTGCTCGACGAGTACGGCGTTATTCTGGCCCGCGGGTCGGCGCAGTTGATCGATGCCGGATTCCTCGCGTATGTGCGCGGGGGGGTGCCCGCCTCGATTGAACCCGTACAGGGCTCTTGCCGGTCGACACGGACGCCGCCGCCATTTCCCCGTGCGGGCTTTTCCCCCGCTGCTGCGTCTATACGTCGGAGGCGGAAATTTGCCCATGGACTCTTTCAAAACCAGCTTCGGCAAACTCTATGGCGCGTTGCGCAGACGCGGCAAGCGCCCGGATGAGGCCGAAGACCTGGTGCAGGAGGCGTTTGTCCGTCTGCTCACCTATATCGATCGCGGCGAGAAAGTGCTGGAGCCGGAGGGGTTTCTTGCGCGCACCGCATTCAATTTGTCGGTGGATCAGTCACGGCGCGGACGGGCTCATCTGTACGAGAGCCAGACGGTCGAGGAACTCAGGCTTCCCGATCTGGCCCCGGGTCCGGAGGATGAATTGCAGAGTGAGCAGTACCTGGATCGCACCCGCGAGATTCTCGACGAGGCGGTGGGCGAGAAGACGCGCAACGCCTTCTTTCTGCATTGCCTGGAAGGACTGACCTACGCCGAGATCGGCGAGCAGCTCAGCATGAGCGGCCGCACCGTTGAACGTCATATTGCCAAGGCGGTGGCCGTGCTCTCTCTCAACAAGCGGCCACAACCATGAATACCTCTGCGCTGCGCCATCATCCGACCTGGGCCGCCGCCGTGGCGGAGGCCTCTGCCTGGATCGCCTTGCTGCATGGACCTGATCGCACGGTGGCCGCGGAGCAGGGGCTGAAGCGCTGGCTGGCTGAAAGCTCTCGTCATCGGCAGGCCTTCAACCTGGCTACCGAGATCTGGATGGAATCGCGGGGCGCCGTCAAACGCGCGGCCCGGGTGAGCCTGACGCTGCCCGGCAATCGACCTGAGCCGCAGCGGCGGCGCTTGCATTGGCATCTGTCGGCGGCGGCGGCGGCGGCGTTGTTGCTGCTGCTCGCAGGCGCCGTTTTTTTCCTGCAGCAGCCCGCTGTGGTCACCGGAATCGGTGAGCGACGCATTCTGGCGCTGGAGGATGGCACGCAGGTGTATCTGAACACCTCCACGCGCGTGGTGGTGGACTACGGTCCCAGGGGCCGTCACGTGCATCTGGAAACAGGCGAGGCCATTTTCGAGGTAGCGAAGCGGCCGGACTGGCCGTTTGTAGTGACCGTCGGCGACCGCAAGGTCACTGCACTGGGCACGGAATTCCTTGTCCGGCACGACAGGGAGCGTGTCATGGTGACTCTGGTCGATGGCAAGGTTGCGGTGGCTTCATTGTCTCCAGTGGGCGCATCCGTCGTGCTGAAGCCTGGTGAACGGCTGACGTGTTCCGGCAATGAATCCGCGTCGATCGTGGATCGGCCGGATATCGGCAAACTTACCGCCTGGCAGCGCGGCAAGGTACACATCGACAACCTGACGCTGGGTGAGGCCATTGCCGAGATGAATCGCTACAGCAGGGTGAAACTGGCTGTAGCCGGCACAGACGCGGCGAAGATCCGCCTGAGCGGCATATTCGCCGTCGGCGATGCGCGGAATTTCGCCAATGCTGTCGCACTTACCCACGGCCTGGAAGTGAAGGAAAGCCGCTCCAGGATCGTATTGTCCGAAGTGTCGCGCGTGCCGTAACGACAAGGCACGAACAGGCTGCGGAGTTTTAGCCGGCTGCTGCGTCTATACCCGGCCATTCGGCTTCACGGCGCCAAAGGGGATGTCATGCATACGTCAGTTCTGATTCCATTGCGGGCAACGTTCGCGGTGCTGGCCCTGCTCCTGCTGACGCCTCAACTGCTGCAGGCGGCCGACTTCAATCTGCCGGCCCAGGCGCTGGGCAAGGCGCTGCACGCGCTGGGTGAGAAGACCAACGTCAATGTACTTTTCGACCCTCAGGCCGTAAAAGGCCGTGAGGCTCCGGCGGTTCAGGGCGCCACTACGGTGGACGAGGCGCTGACGCGGTTGCTGGATGGCAGTGATCTTACCTTCCGCTATCTTGACGAGAAGACGGTGACTATTGTCCGGCGCGCGGCGGCCAGCACACGCAGCGATGGGGCGCCCGCCGACCAGATGCGTCTGGCGGTGATCGCCGCGGAAGAAGCAAAGAAAATGCAGGAATCCACCGCCAGGGATGCGAAGACCGGGGCGGACGTTCTGGTCGAAGGCGTTCGCGAGCGTCCGGCCCCTTTCAGCAGCGCAAATCTGGATCTGACGCGCACTGAAGACGATGTACTGCCCTTCATGATCCTGACGGCACAGGACATTCACTTTTCAGGCGCGTCCGATCTGCAGGATTTCCTGCAGCGCCGGTTACCGCAGAACTTCAATCCGGATATTCCCGATGAACTGGACGGAGGCGCGACGAGCCAGATGGATCGCCAGAATCGCATCGATATGCGCGGCTGGGGCGCCGAGGAGACAGTGATCCTGGTCAACGGGCGGCCGATGGGCGCCCAATACCAGAACGCGTCCTCCCCGGGGACGTTTTCCACACAGACGAACGACCAGCAGTCCTTCAATCTGCGCGGAATTCCTCTGGCCTCGATCGAGCGCATTGAAATTCTGGCCTCGGCCGGCAGCGCCATTTATGGCACAGGCGCCACGGGCGGCGTCATCAATATCATCACCCGCCAGGATTTCCGGGGCGGACAGGTGGCGGTGAACTATCAATCGCCGTCGGATGTTCACCGGCCGACGCGCGGCCTGGACATCAGCTATGGCATGCCACTGAGGTGGGGGTTGGGTCTGCGGGGAATGGCGAGCTACAGCGAGCGCGAGCCCCTGCGCGCCAGCGACCGTGCCGCGGTGTCCAGCGACCGCTGGCGACGTTTGGTCATGGAGCGCCAGCCCACGCGGCTGATCAATCAGTCGGGCGGTAATCCTTTCAATAGCACCTCCACGGTGTACGGCGCCACACCGAACATCCGCGCAACATCATCCAGCGGCAACCTGTTCTCCGGACTGCCCGGCGCGCAGGCGTCGAACTACACCACCGTGCCGGATGGCTACACGGGCAGTGGAGAGCTGGCTGATTTCCAGCCCGGAGTCTGGAACCTGGAGCAGGCGCAGGGCGCTGCTGGTGGCAACCTATACGCTGGCGATTCGACCCTGGGCACGGTCAACCGCAACACGATGTTCAGTGTCGGGCTGGACAAGCAGCTGGCCGCGCAGTGGCGCTGGTCGGTTGATTACCGCTACATGGACAGCACCAGCGTAGGCAACAATGACGCAACGCTTGCACTGACGTCGAGCTCACAGACCAGCACCCGCCCCAGGGTCCCGGCCGCTGCCCCGGGAAATCCGTTCGGCCAGGATGTCTATGTGAGGCTGGTCGATCCGATGCTCAATCGGTCAGAGCTAATGAACCAGCCAGAGAATGTAACCTGGGAGCTGAGCTCGACGCTGCGCGGGAAGATCGGCGCATGGACCGGATTTCTGGACCTGAACTACACTCAGAACAAGAGTGCTCACGTGACCAATGTTTTTGTCGAGCCCATTGGCGGCTGGTACGACGCTCTGCTGACGGGGGCCTACGATCCTTTCGTGGATCTGCGCGTGGCGGCGCCGGCGTCCGCCGATTTCTACGCACACTACGTGCAGCAACGCACCACCGTCGACAACGCCATGCGCAACTACCAGGCTGCCATCAAGGCCTCCGGTCCGGTGTTCCGGCTCCCCGGGGGGGAAGTGCAGTTGACGGCAGGTCTGAGCTGGTCGCGGGCGGATCGCTACCGGAACGAAGGCTACGTCGAGTTTCTGGATTCGTTGACGGGGGAGTTGCGGACGCCGGTGGGTAGCGACATCGACTACACCATCGATCAGAGCCTGAGCCGACGATTCCTTTTCGACGCCTATGCCGGCTATGCGGAGTTCAATGCGCCGCTGCTGTCGCCGGAGCAGGATATACCGCTGGTGCAGCGGCTGGAGCTGTTCGGCTCCGGCCGCCTGGACTTCACCGAGCGCAACGGTTTCCGTTCGGATTTTCTGGGTGCCGACCCGGTCAAGTACAGCCATCGCTCGCAGCTGCATGCCTATGGTTTGCGCTACGAGATGCTGGAGGGGTTGTCATTTCGTGTCTCGCAGAGCATCGGCTTCAAGCCTCCCACCCTGGCCCAGGTAACACCGGACAATCCGCCGACCTTCTCGACCAGCGGCCTCAACGATCCCATACGCGACGAAGCGTTGACGCTGACCCCGACCATGTATCAGACGGGCGGCAATCCCGATGTCGGACCGGAGACCACCGACTCGTTGAACATCGGGTTGATTCTCAGTCCGCGCTGGATGCCGGGTCTGCGCCTTTCCGTGAGCTACCTGGAGAGCACCCGCGACGACGCCATCTTTTCCCTGGGCGCCCAGGACGCGATCAACCTGGAGCTGGACCTGCCCGGCGTGGTGCAACGTGGCGCGCCCGATGGACATGCCAGCGGTGTGGGTCCCATCACGTTTGTCGACCGGCGCGCCATAAATCTGCGACAGGTGAGTTCCAGGAGCATGGATTTCTCCGTGCAGCAGGAGATTCAGAACATGGCCGGCGGCAGGCTGATCCTGAGCGCCGTGGCCAGCCGGAACATCAGCTTCAAGGTTCAGGCCACCAATTCAGGGCCGGCAGAGGAGCAGGTGCGTAGTCTCACCGGTGCATTCGGTCGCCAGATTGAATGGAACGGCAACGCCCAGGTGCGCTGGGAAGGGCAGCAGTGGGGGTTTGGCTGGAGCACGCGCTATCTCGACTACATTCTCGTCCAGACCACCTACCTCCTGCTGCAGGGAGCCGATCGGGCGCCACGCGCGCTGGAGCACGACCTGAACGTGAGCTACCGTGCATCGTCGGCGGGTGGCGCCGGACGTTTGCAGTGGCTGCTTGAGGGCACCTCGGTGAACTTCGGCGTGAGGAATGTCTTCAACCGTGAGCCCCGCTTCTGGGCCGCCAGCACTGATCGGGGTGTCGCCCCTTTCGACAGCATCACGGGCCGCAGCATCTGGATGCAGATGCGCAAGGACTTCAACTGACGGGGCTTCCAGACGCAGATAGTCACGATCCGGTCACGTGACGCCAGGCCGGAGCGGTCGGCTCGTCGATATGCCGGCTGACAGCCATGCTCCCGGCAAGCATGGTGGCCCTGAGCGCCCGTATGATATCGTTCGAGCCCCCCGCACCGGAGACGATCATGACCTCATATATATGCCGATTGGCGTTCATCGCCCTGTTAGGTGGTCTGGCTCTGAACCCCATCGCCTTCGCCGATCCGGCCGCCGGCGCGGTAATGGTGGTGGACCTCAAGCCCGCGGAGGGCTCGCTCGATACCCTGCTGCTACGCGAAATTGCAAAAGCAAAGGAACAGAAACGCACACTTTACGTTGAGCTCGGCGCGACCTGGTGCGGGCCCTGCAAATCCCTGGCGGCCTCGCTGGACGACGCCATGATGAAGGACGCCTTCGCAGGCACCTATATTGTCCGCCTGGATGTGGACGAGTGGAAGGCGCAACTTGAGCAGCAGGGCTTCAAACACGCCGGCATCCCCGTATTCTTTGCCGTGAACGACGAAGGCCATCCCACGGGCGCGAATATCGACGGTGGCGCCTGGGGTGCGGATATTCCGCAGAACATGGCGCCCCCACTCAAGGCATTCTTCGGCAAGAACAATTCCTGAGTCCGCGCCGGCTCGCGCCGGTGCCAAACGTCTGCTGCATCGCGTTCTGAACGAGTAAGGCGCCATGTCGCAAACGGAGCTACCCAACCGCCTCGACCGGTCGGTGGACCCGGATCGGGACCACATCCTTGGTTCCGTCCGCGCCGAAATCACGCTGGTGGAATACGGCAGTTACGCCTGCCCGCATTGCCGCGCGGCCAATGAACGCATCGCTGAGGTGCGCGACCGCCTGGGCGGGCGGCTGAGTTACGTTTTTCGCCACCGGCCGCTCACCGGCAATGATCTGGCACGCCGTGCGGCGGAACTGGTCGAGTGCGCGACAACGCCGGAGCAGTTCTGGGCCGCGCATGTGAAGCTGATGACGCGCTCCGTGGAGCTGACCGAGGATGATTTGCAGGTCGTGGCGCAGGATCTGGGCCTGGCGGAATCCGGGGGCCGGCAGGACGAAGCCGTGAGCCGGCTGGCCCGTGAACGCGTCGAGGCCGACGAACGTAGCGCGCGGGCCAGCGGCGCCCTGTTCACGCCCGCCTTCTTCATCAATGGCCGCCACTACGACGGTGCATGGGATGAGGGTTCCTTTCTCGATGCATTGCTCGGTTCACTGGGCCATCGTGTGCGCGCCGCAGCGCTCGACTTTGCGAGCTGGGCGCCATCTGCCGGCATGCTGTTGCTGCTCGCCACTGTTGTGGCGGTAGTGCTGAACAACTCCGCGTCCGGGCCGGCCTTTGAGCATTTCTGGGAACGGCCCTGGGGCATCGTGTTTGGCGACGGTCAGTTCCTCATGTCGCTGCGCCACTGGGTGAACGATGCGCTGCTGACGATCTTCTTTCTGATCGTGGGGCTGGAGATCAAGCGCGAGTTCACGGTCGGGCACCTGGCCAGCCGAAGCGCGGCCGCCCTGCCCATTGCCGCGGCCATCGGCGGCATGGCGGTGCCGGCGGCGCTGTATCTGCTGGTGATCCCCGCCGACTGGCTGCACGGGTGGGGCGTGCCCATGGCCACTGACACGGCCTTTGCCATCGCGCTCATCGCCATGATGGGCAAGCGTGTGCCACTGGAGTTGCGGATCTTTCTCACCGCGGCGGCCATTGTCGATGACATCGGGGCTATCATTGTCGTGGCGCTGTTCTACTCGGGCGACCTGCATATCGGTTTCCTGATCGGCGCGGCGGTGGTGGTGGGTGTGCTGGCATTGCTCAACCGCTGGCGCGTGTATCGCCTGGCGCCCTACCTGCTGGCCGGCATCGTGTTGTGGGCCTGTGTCCACGCCGGCGGACTGCATGCCACGCTGGCCGGCGTGCTGCTGGCCCTGTTCATTCCCACGCGGCCGCCGCCGAACCTGGCCGCACTCACCGCGCAGGCCAATGCCATCGTCATTGCCGAGGCCAGCCACGGTGATGAGGTGCTGCGTCATGGGCCGTCGACGCCGGCGCTGCGCGCCCTCGATGCCATACACGATCGTATTGAATCCCCCGCCGACCGCATGCTGCGCCGGGGTGCGCTGCAGTCCAGCTATGTCGTGCTGCCGGTGTTCGCGCTGGCCAACGCGGGTGTGCTCATTGCCACGGATGTATTCGACGGGCATGGTTTGTTGATGCTGGCCATCGCCTGTGGCCTGGTGGTTGGCAAGCCGCTGGGTATCGTTGTCGCGGCGGCGCTGGCGGTGAAGCTGGGGCTGGCCGTGAAACCGCAGGCCTATTCATGGCGGCAACTGTGCGGTGCGGGCGCGCTGGCGGGTATCGGCTTCACCATGTCGCTGTTCATTGCCGGGCAGGCGTTCCCGGCCGAGGGCGCCTTTGCCGCTGCCAAGATTGCGGTGTTCGGGGCGTCGCTGCTGTCGGCGGTCATCGGCGTGTTGCTGCTGTGGAACGTGGGGCCGGGCAGGGCAGGGCCTGCGGTTTCCCCCGGGGCCCCGGCTGATCGAACGCGCTGCTAAGCAATTGATTTTAATATAAAAATATTCAGCCGCGCGATGAAGGTATTCACTTTGCGCCGCGCAGCGCTCTAATGCCATTGGAGACTCCCCCAGTGACACCCACCGACAAGCAGGCCTACGTTGCGGACGTCGCCCGCCAGCATGGCCGGCGGCTGCGCCGTTTCGTGGCCGCGCGCCTGCGTCATGCCTCGGCCGACGTGCCGGACCTGGTCCAGGAAGTCTTCCTGCGGCTGTTGCGCATCGATCATCACGAAACCATCCGCAGCTCCGAGGCGTATCTGTTCACCGTGGCCACACACGTCCTGCACCAGCACATCATGCGCCGTGCCGCCGCGCCGGAAGCTGTCGAGCTGGCTGAGCTGGCCGCGGAGATACAGGCTGAACCGCGGCATGATCCGGCGGATCGCGCCCAGGTGCAGGAGCGGATGGAAATTCTGCAAGGCGCGCTGCAGCAGCTCTCGCCGAAGGCGCAGGCTACGCTGCTGCTGCACCGACGCGATGGCTACTCGCTGGAGGAGATTGGCGTGAGGCTTGGCATCTCGCGCGCCATGGCCGCCAAGTATCTGGGCAAGGCGCTGCTACATTGCCGACGGTGCCTGGAAGAGGAGCGACAAGGACAGGCATGACGACCACCGATCTCAGCATGAACACACAGATCTACGAGGAAGCCACGCAGTGGCTGGTGCAGCACCGCGACGGTGGGCTCAATGGCGCGGGCAAGCTGGCCTTCGACCGTTGGCTGCGCACCTCGCCGGAGCATGTGCGCGCCTATCTGGAGATGTCTTCGGTGTGGCAGGACGTGTCAGAGATGGAGACGGACGAGCACAGCGCGGCGCGGATCATCGAACGCGCTGCGGCCGACCCGACCAACGTGGTGTCCCTGGATGGTGCAAACAGCCGCAGCGGAGAAATTGCAGCCATCGCCAGGCTTGCGGTCAGGGCTGAAGGGCGCTTGCCGCGGCGGCGATTCGTGGCAGCAGCAGCTGTTGCCGTGCTGTGTGTCGTGGGGGCGCTGGCGGTCTGGCTGAACACATCGGGCTCGAGAACCTACGCCACCGAAATCGGCGAACAACGCTCGGTGGTGTTGTCCGACGGCTCCACGGTGGAGCTTAATTCCCGCTCGCGGGTGCGCGTGCGCTTTGATGACGCGCAGCGCCGGGTGCAGCTGCTGGAGGGACAGGCGCTGTTCCGCGTGGCCCGGGATGGCGCGCGTCCCTTTGTTGTTCTTAGCAGGGACACGCGCGTGCAGGCGGTGGGTACGGAGTTCGATGTGTATCGCAGGCAGGCCTCAACCGTCGTTACGGTGATCGAGGGGCGGGTGGTGGTTCGACCGGGCGAGCGGGCCGCGGCGCACAGCACGCCGCAATCCGGATCCGGCGACGCCGGTTCCATCTATCTTTCCGCGGGCGAACAAATGATGGTCGCGGCGAAGGCGATAACCCAACCGAGGCGGGTCGACGTGGCCGTGGCCACCGCCTGGATGCAGCGCCACCTGGTTTTTGACTCCGCCCCGCTCAGCGAGGTGGCCGAGGAATTCAATCGCTACAACGCCCGGCAACTGGTGATTGATGCGCCGGAGCTCTCCGGGTTCAGGGTCAGCGGCGTGTTCTCCTCCGCGGAGCCGACATTGCTGATCAAATTCCTGCGCAACCAGCCGGAGATCGTCGTTATCGAGGCGGAGCGGGCCATTCATATCGATACCCGCTGAGTACTGGAGATTATTTTCTTCCTGGCGGTATTCACTTTTCTTCCGCGAGCGCTCTATAGCCGTAAATGCCGGCCGCCTTGTTTGCTGCCGGCGCCGGACAGAGTGACAGACAGCGGGGGATTTCTCATGCGTGCAGGTATTGTTGTGGCAGCCTTGTTGCTGTCAGCAAGCGGACTGGCGGCGGCGGAAGTGGCAGTGGCACGCCGCGCTACGCACATTCCGGCGCAGGGCCTGGGACCCGCATTGCAGGCGCTGGCCAAGAGCCGCGATCTGCAGGTGGTGTACCGTTCGGAGATCGTCAGCGGGCTGAAGACCCAGGGCGCATTCGGTGAGTTGACCGCGGCCGAGGCGCTGACACAGCTGCTGCGGGGAACGGGGCTGACCTACACCTACCTGCAGGACAAGGCGGTTACCATCGTGTCCGCCGACGGTCAGGCTGGCGCCGCGGCGCCGGACGCGCAGTCGCGTGATTCCGCCCGCACCCGGCCTATCAGCCTTTCGCGTGTGGACTACGTGGCCGAAGCCGCGATGCCGACTGATAACGATGTCGGCAAGGACGGCAGCGCCGGCGCTGCTGAACGGGAGCAGGCCGGAGCTTCCGGTGGCGCCAGCGAGATGGTGATCTTCGGCGAGCGCATCGTCACCCGTAACCGCGCCGACAATGTCGAGCCCACGCTGGTGTACGAGGCCGCCTACTTTGAGCGCTTCGAGCCGCTGACGCTGAACGACATGCTCAAGCGCGTACCCGGCGTGTACTTTGACAAGTTGTTCAATCTGCCGGACAACGCCACCGGCAGCGAATTTGCCGATACCGATGGTACTCTGCCGCGATTTCGCAATCTCGATTCACAGTTCTCGCAGATCCTGGTTAACGGCCGTCGCATCGCCGGCATCGACTTCGGCTACGGCGGCGACGCCTTCCTGCAGACCATACCGGCGGAATCGATCAAGGAGATTCGCGTGGTGCGCAGTCCCTCCGCCGAGATTGACAGCTCGGGGGTTGGCATGACGCTGGATGTCATCCTGAAGGACGGATCCACATTCGGCAGTAATAGCTGGCGCATCGCCGGATCCTATGTGGACCATGAGCTGGAAGGTCTGGGTTCAACCAATGTGCGGGGTGGCACCGATCGTCTCTCCTACTCCTTCAGCGCCACTGCCCAGAACCGCTTCGGCTCCGGGTACTCCATCCTCGATGGGTATTCGGACAGGGTCCTGGCGCTGGGCTCATATGCTTCGAGCACACAAACGCGGACCACGGCATGGACTACTTCGCGACAGCGGGACGAGGATCGCAGTCTGTTTGGCACTCTTGGATTCGACCTGGGCCGGAGCGGAAAGCTTGGTATCGAGGCGAAGTATGTGCAGACAGCGACAGCAGCCAGTACAAACCTGGAACGATTCAGTGATACCACCCGCACGGTTCAGATCGGCCCGCTGCCGCCAACAACAACTCAAACCATGGAGACCACATTCAGCGATGGCGAGCAGCAGCGCGATACCTCCAACTATGGCCTGGCTCTGACTTATGCCCAGGACCTTGGTGCTGCACTCCACTGGAATCTTCTGGCTGGATATGACAGGACTGATCTTGATTCGGCCAACACTGCGTTCGAGGACGATGATGACGTGCGCTACGCCGCGGGCATCGCCAGGGCGGAGGGCAAGGGGCAGCGGTACCAGGTCAACAATCGTTTTTCGTGGGCACTGGCGCCAGAGCATGAGGTGAGATTTGGCGCCGATCTGCAGAAGACGACTGACAGCAATTTCAATACCAAGCGGACAAACCGAAGTTCCGCGCCCGACGATGGCTTCGATTCAATATTCTCGGAAGATCGCCAGAGCGTCAAGCGCGCTGATCTGTTCGGGCTGTATGAATGGCGCATGGACAACGGCCTCAGCCTGCAGCTGGGTGTGCGTCATGAAGGGTCGGACTACAATTCGAATGCGCCGGCCAGGCTGGTCATCTCCACGGATATAGAGGAAGTATTCCAGTTTGATCCGAATGTGCTCGGCCCGAATCGCCGCACGCCTTTCTCCGCAAGTGTCAGTGGCCTCAATCCGTCCGCGCACCTGCGCTGGGCATTCAGGGAGAATCACGATATCCGCTTCTCCGTAGCGCAAACCGTGCGCCGACCGCATCTGGGCGAGCTTGATCCGCGCGTGAACATCACTGCAAGCACGAATGGTGTGCTGTCCAATCAGGTGGAAGTGGGGAATCCGGAATTGACCAATGAAGAGGGATTGGGCTTCGATCTGGGTTACGACTGGCGCTTTACCGATGGCATTATCGGCATCAACCTGTTCCATCGCAGAGTGGAGAATCTCATCCAGCAGGGAAACATCACGTTTCAGCGCTTCCAGGCATTGCGCCCGGATCTGACCTCCGAGATCGAGCGCTTTGCGCTGACCCTGGCGACCGAGTTCCCCCTGAGCGAGCCGGTGTCGCTGGTCTCGTATGTCAATACCGGTGACGAGACCCGTGTGCATGGGGCAGAGGTGGACATGAGCTTCCCGCTGTCCTTCATCAGCCGTGACGCGCATTTCTACATGAATGCCACCTATTCGAAGCGCAAGACTGGTGATCAGCCGAGCGTGGAAGCATCAGCCATCAATTTCTCCTATGACCATCTGATCGAGTCCCTGGGGTTTACGTATGGACTTGGAATGAACTGGATCACCAAGAGCACGAGCCATGTAGAGATCCTCGGTGCGCTGATTTCCGATAGCGAGCGAGAGCTGGAGCCGAACTTCGAGATTTTTCTGGAAAAGAAATTTGGCTCCTCGCTGTTGGCCCGCCTGACCATGGAGAACGTTACCGATGCCGTGGATGAAAGTATCGGGCTCGTGCGGACTTTCGGTTTCTCGGAGGGTACCTCGATGACGAACCGGCTGACCCAGAGTGATCCGCGAATACTCTTCACACTGCGCGGCAAATTCTGATGGCTGGCTTCTGGAGTAGAGGCGTGAATAGCAGACAGGCATTTCACGCGCTTGCAGTGGCGGCGCTGGCCCTGTGCGCCTGGCCCGCCGCCGGCGCGGGTATCGACTTCTTCCACGGCAGCTTCGAGCAGGCCGTGGCTGAGGCGGATCGCAGCGGCAAGCGGGTGTTCGTGGACGTCTACACCGACTGGTGCGCGCCATGCAAGCGCATGGCGAAGACGGTGTTCGTGCTCGACGATGTCGGCGATACTTTCAACCGCCATTTTGTCAGCTACAAACTCAACGCCGAGGATGCGGCGCAGAACGGCCCGCAGCTGGCCGAGCGTTTCGCGGTCAAGTCCTATCCGACCTATCTGTTCCTCGACGGCAGCGGCGAGCTGCTGGCGAAGAAGGGCGGGGCGATGAGTTCGGACGCCTTCAAGGCCCTGGCGCTGACCGCCATTGGTCTTGGCGGTGATCTGGCATCGGCCTGTGCCGCGTACGAAGGCGGCGACCACGGCATCGATGCCTTTCTGCAGTGCTTCTCGCGCAAGGTGATAGCCGCGCGCGAGCTTGAAAGAGAAGAGATGCTCAAGCAGTCGATGGCGCTCGGCAATGAGTACGAGGCCTATTTTGACACCGTCGCCGAGGCGCAGCTGCTGACGCCGCGCGGCTTTCGCCTCATTGCCAATGCGCCCACGCTCAAGCGTGGCGATGCAGCGGCCGAATTTCTGGTCAACCACTACGAGGAGTACGCACAGTTCGTGCAGGCGGACTTGCTGGCCAGGACCGCCGTGGAGCTGAATCGCTTCGGCGTCATGGCTGGCGCCTATACCAACCCTGACAAGGTGGATCAATGGGTGGAGGACATCCGCGGTGTGCTGGCAGAAGCCTACGCCATGGCTGGTCGCGACGAGGACGGTCCGGCTGATGTATATGAGTGGGAGAAGGCCGGCCTGCAGGCCAGCAAGGCGGTGCGCGCCAAGGACTGGCAGGCCTTTCTGGCTGCCGAACAGCATCAGCTGCAGATGATGCCGGCCACCGACCGGACGGAAGGCGCGGCCTACATCGGCAAGAAGCTGCTGATGTTCCGCTGCGAGGACCCAACGGCGCTGCGTGTGGGCGCCGGCTACGTGGCGCTGGCGCTGGATATAAAGGAGAGCTTCAGCCACACCGTGCTGTACGGGCAGCTGCTGGGCAAGCTGGAGCAGCCGCAGCTGGCCCAGCAGATGTTCGACCGGGCCCGAGCCCTGATCGTGGCCGAGCCGGATGAAAAGCGGCAGGCCCGCATGACGCAGGAACTGGAACAGGCACAGCCGCCGACCCAGGCGCCGGCCGCCGCCTCGGCCACCACCTGACCCGCCCCTCCCATTTCCCGCCAACGCCCATTTCCGGTGTGGTAGCATCGCGGCCGCGCCGCAGCCGGCACGGTACAGACCGGATCCGGAGGCGGCGCAGGGGTTGAGACGGGATTAAAAATCCCATATTTATCAATAGATTATGGATGCACTGCCGCGCCTCGCGCACAGATCGCACCAGCTCCACCCGTCAATGCGCCCGTAGCTCAGTTGGATAGAGCGCCTGGCTACGAACCAGGAGGTCGGGAGTTCGAATCTCTCCGGGCGCACCATCTCCAATCACTTGTAACAAGAAATCCAGCCTGCTCGTCGCCGAAGCCATGAGGTTGCGGGACTCATCCCCGCAGGCCGCCTTCCACGCCGTGTTGTAGATCTTCGCCACGGGTTCGAGCCTGCCGTATTTTGTCTGGCGGATGAACACGTTCACGGACCCTACGCAACATCTTCACTGCCACGGGAATCCCGATCGCCCGATGTCGGCAAGCACGATCAATTATCTTCTGCGCCGGGTCGGCGAATGAGGCACGTTTCGAGACTATGAAAATCCGATAATTGACCCCCACATCTACAGTAAGAGTGCCGAACCCGGGGAATCCTCCTGCCCGAGCAGAATATTTTTTCGCCACGTTGACGACGGCCTCTGTCAGGCCTACGGTCCTACCATGTCTCCCGCCGACATCGCACATCGCACGCCCCTTGATGGGCCGCTGGCCGACCTCCTGGTGCGGTATCGGCCGATTCTGGCGCGCTTCTTCCAGCGGCGGATTCGCTCGGAGTCGGACATTGACGACCTGATACAGGAGGTTTTCGCGCGCTTGGTGCGCCGGGGCGATCTGGCACAGATTACTCAGGTGGAAGGCTATATCTTCCAGGTCGCCGCCAGCCATCCCTGCGCATCGTCGTAGATGCGGCGCAGTTCTGTGCGAATCTGTTGCGGTTCGACACCGATGTTTGTGATCCGTTCGCGGAATTGGCCAGCCCAACGCCACACATCGCCATACATGTGTTGATGCAGTTGCTGGAGGAACTCATCCGATAGCATTCCAGGCAGATGCGCGCGCCGTGAACGCAGTGCCCATTCCTGTCCACCAATGATATTGGCGGCCTCGGCCTCATTAAGTGCGCCATGGTGGGTGATGGCGGGAATCTTAAGTCCCTCGACATCTTCCTCACTGAGCGGTGTGGCGCCGGGCGCATGCGCGCCGATCAGCGCCATAATTCTCTCGGGCGTTGCTCCAGTTCCCGGGCGAGCATATCGATTTGTCGCTTGATCTGTTTGGAGGTTAAGCCCTGCGCTTCCAGACCCATTGAATGGGCAATTGGGTCGACGCGCGTCTTCGCGACTTCGCGCGCGCGCGCGGAGATTGTCTCCTGCAGTTTGCGACGTGGGACTATGGCATAGACCAGTTCGGCGTCCAGCGCTGCGGCGGCCCGTCGCAGCGAAGCCAGTGTGATGGTCTCCTGGCGCTCGCTGTCTTCGAGCTGCTGCGTGCTTTGCTGCGTGATACCCAGTCGGCGTCCCATCGCAGCGGCGGAGAGTCCGAGCGAGGTGCGTAGGACTTTGAGCCAGCCCGAGGTGGGCTTGTTTTTGGTGATCAAGGCTGCGGCACGCTTCAGATCACCGACCTTGCTATCGAAATGTGCCGCTTTTGAAAAGGTGGAGGAGGACATGACTGTCTGCCTGTGTAGTCTGCCCGAATAATACAGCTTATAGGCTGTAATGCAAGACATAAACACAGTGTATAAGCTGTATATATACCTGCGGTAAGGAGTTAATAGGTTTTCAAGCTATTGTTTTTTCGTGTTTTATTATGACTTTTTCGAACGAAGGCACGGCCTTCTCTCGCGTATGCACGAGCGGGGTGTATGCGTGAGAGGAGTCTTGTCATTGAGGAAGGAACGCGACGCGCTCGGCTACCTTTAGATCGAGTCCGTGACAGTACCGCCAGCATTGTCTTCGATTGAAATACTCTGCTGATGATCATCGGCATCAATTTTCACAGTTAGGCCAGCACGTTTGCTCTTCGCCCAGAGATCAATGACATTGTCGATAAGCTAACCAGGTGATCGCTTCAGATCATACTCGGGGATGATCGAAAGGAATATTCGCTTCTCCGGCGTGGCGTTGAGCACCTTGAGGTTCATAATGAATACCACGTGCCACGTCCTGCCCCGTGTCGGACAAGATGCTCTTTATTGACAAGTGCAGCGACGTGGTCCTTCACCGTATTGCGGCTGGTGCCCGTAATCCTGGCGATTTCGGCTATCGTTACCCGGCCGCGTTCTCTACACAGTTCAAGAATTCTCACCGACAATTCGGGCAAACGCCCGAGCAGAATGCGCTCGCGCTCGATTTTGTTCTCCAGGCGTGATTTCTGCTCGGCCAAAACACCCAGGAAGTACGTTAGCCATGGTTGCCAGTGGGGGCTCGTTGATTTTATGGTTCCCTGTGTTTGTCGTAGCGCTAGGTAATAGTGTTTCTTTGTTTGTTCGATGATGTTCTCAAGCGAGCTGTAGGGAATGTACTCGTACCCGCCGCGCAGTAGTAGCAGGGTGGTTAATATTCTGGATAGCCGTCCATTGCCGTCCTGGAAGGGATGGACCGCTAGAAATGAAACGATAAAGATTGCGATGGTGATCAGCGGGTGAATCTCGTTCTGCTTTAACGTCTGTCTGGTCCAACTCACCAGTTCGCTCATTAAGCGGGGAGCGTCGAATGGCGTTGCCGTTTCAAAGACGACGCCGACCTGTTTTCCTTGGGCATCGAAGGCTCCAACATCGTTGGGAAGGGTTTTGTACCTGCCTCGGTGCCGCTCATCCTTGGTGGAATATTTCAGCAAGTCACGATGCAGCTGCCGGATATGGTTTTCCGTCAGGTCGATCGCGCCCCAGTGGGCGAAAACGGTTTCCATTGCTTCGGCATAGCCGGCGACTTCCTGCTCGTCGCGGGTTTTGAAGGATTTGACACCGAGATTGGACAGCAGCCGTTCGATCTCGCGGTCGGTCAATTTTGCCCCTTCGATGCGGGTGGACGAGCCGATACTTTCGATGGTGGCAACATGGCGAAGCGCTGAAAGCCGATCCGGCGCGATACGCCCAATGGCCTGCCAGGCGCCTTTAAATTCGTCTATGTTACTGATTAATCTAAGAATCTCAGGGGTAATCAGGAGATTCGTAAGATTGGGGGAGCCGCCCATTTTTGCATCCGATTCCATCCGGTTGACTGTGCCATGAGGTCATCCAATTGTCCATCCGTTTCCATCCAATACGGACCAGTTACCCGCTTCCCGAATTCCCGTGCTCTCAGCTCTTGCGGCTTCAATGTTGTTAGTCGCCTAGCCAACCGCGTCCGCCAGGGGAGTCAGGCAATGACCGCACTCCGCAATCACCTGCAGGAGGGAGTTTAAACTCTGTCCCCTCGGGCGCACCATCTCCGTCCGGGTCCATTCCGGACACATGGGACACTTTAGCAGCGAAGGGGTTCGCTGCGCATTCCATCCGCGCGAGGCACAGCTGCTCGTTGCTCCTGGCGCGCGCGTCGAAGATTTTTCAAGCGTTGCGGTAACCGTTACCCATCGGGTGCAGGCGGCCTTTGAATTTCGATTGCATCCCCTCGTCCGGAGAGGTGCGATTAACTTCAATGTCGGCTGTTCCAGCACTGCGGATGCTCGATGGCACGGAAACTGCTTCACTCCTTGATGAATCGCGTTTCCAGGGTCTCGGCTGTGTTCGCCTCCGAATTGACGTGACACGTCGGTAAACTGGCGTGAAATCACGGCTGCTCAAGTATTGGGATCTGATCCGTTCCAGTTTTTGGTTCCTGCCTTCGTTGCTGGCAAGCGCGGCGATCGCTCTCGCCTTTGCTACCGTGGCTCTCGATGGCGCTGTAACGTATCAGTGGCTACAGACGTGGAACCTGGCATACACCGGCGGCGCTGAGGGTGCGAGCCTGGTCCTGGGGACAATCGCCGGTTCGATGATCACCATCGCCGGCCTGGTCTTCTCGATGACTCTGGTGACGCTCTCGCTTGCCGCGTCGAACTTCGGCCCGCGCCTGCTGCAGAATTTCATGCGCGACACCGCCAACCAGGTGGTGTTGGGTACCTTCGTAGCCACCTTTCTGTATTGTTTGTTGGTGTTGCGCACCATTCGCCGCGCGGATGAAGGGGCATTCGTTCCCCATTTGTCGGTCACGCTGGGCGTGTTGTTGGCGATGGTCAGTATCGGCGTGCTGATTTACTTCATTCACCACGTCGCAGTTTCCATCCAGGCCGACGAAATCGTCACACGAGTCGGCGCTGACCTTCTCGATCGGGTGGAGCGTCTTTATCCGCAGCAATTCGGAGAGAGTCTGCAGGAAGAGTCGGGCGTGAGGTCTCACATTGAAGTGCCGGAGACGTTCGAGCGTGACGCGCAGACTATCATCGCGACGGATGAAGGTTACTGCAATTAATCGATGCAGAGGTCTTGATGAATGCGGCTGTGAAGGAGGATTTGCTGTTAAGCGTGATGCGCCAGCCTGGCCACTTCGTCGGGGTGGGCAGTCCACTGCTGCGCGTTTGGCCCGCCGGCCGGATGACTGAGCAGATGAGCGAGCTACTCAAGTCTGCATTTGTATTGGGTAATCGTCGGACGGATTTTCAGGACATCGAGTACGTGGTCGGTCAGCTGGGTGAAGTGGCTGTGCGTGCGCTGTCGCCTGGAATCAACGATCCGTTCACGGCAATTTCCTGCATTGACCGGTTGGGATCGGCGCTGCGTAGTCTGGCGCAACGTGAACTGCCGTCTCCCTATCGTCGGGATAAACACGGGAAATTACGGGTAATCGTCGCAGTCATCACGTTTCCCAACGTTCTGGATACCGCATTCGATCCCATCAGGCGTTATGGACGGACCAGCGCCGAGGTGACTATGCGTCTTCTGGAAACAATTGGCGCAATCGCGCCTTCGGTGCGCCGCGCCGAAGATCGGGCGGCACTGCGACGGCACGCTGCCAATATCGCGTGCGACGCCCGCGCGGCCCTGCCGAACCGCGCAGACCGGCGCAAGTTGAAACAGGGCTTCGATCGAACAAGACGGGAACTGGGCGCAGGGGGTTATTAGTCAGAATGTTCGGAGGTTGGCCGCCTGAGAGCGGCGGGCAATGTTGCCACCCCGGAGCCCAGGACTGGATAATGACGGCATCGGCCGCTCCAACCTCCAGGTACGGCGCCTGCACGGGATACGCACATGTTCATCGGTCATTTTGGTGTCGCGCTAGCAGCAAAGAAGATCGCTCCGAAGGTCTCGCTGGGCACGCTGATGCTGGCGGCCGGGTTTGCGGCGGCGTACTACGCTTTCACGCGTCACGCGCGGGGCGCTTGGGTGGTGGGTGTGCTGGTCATCAGCCACTGGATACTGGATTTCTTCAGCCATCGTCCGGATCTGCCGCTGCTGCCGACGGGTGGGCCCAGGGTGGGCCTGGGACTCTGGAACCATCTGGGCGCCACGCTGGCGATTGAAACTGCGATCTTCCTCGGCGGCGTGTGGGTCTATACGCGGGTGACGCGGGCCAGGGATCGGGTGGGGACCTGGGGGGCTGGCTTCGTTCCTGGCCTTGCTGTTCATTATTTATCTGGCAAATATCCTCGGTCCGCCGCCACCGGGCGTGAAGGTGATCGCGCTCGTCGGTTCCCTGAGCGCGCTGTTGTTCGCCTGGCCGTACTGGGTGGACCGGCATCGGGTTCCACGGTAAGCGAAAACCCGGGTTTCAGTTGCCCTGCTGCTGCTTCGCCAGTCCGTGGGCATGCCACGAAGCCAGTCTGTGGCGGATGGCCTTGTCACTGACCTGTTCTTCCGGCATGGGCGCGATGATCTTGTCATGTACCAGCAGGCGGTAGACGTAAAGCGCCTTGACGCTGGCTGAATCGGTCGGTTCGAACTGCACGGCTCCACGGCCCTCCGCATACTGGACTCCGGCCAGCAATGCCGCCTTGAATATTTCCGCTTCATTCTTCAATTTTTTCATGGCGATTCTCAGTGTATACCGGGTGGCTGCCGGGGTAGAAAACATTGTGCCTGGATGCACAGGCCGTATGTGCGCTTGCGAACGGACATCCATCGCCCCGATGGCGCACTCTGGCTTTACTGGCGGCTGACTGACACAGTCGGCCGGAAGTAACAATCGGGAGTCGCTTATGAACATTGTCATCTGGCTTATCGTCGGTGGATTGCTCGGATGGGTGGCGAGCCTGATCATGCGAACCGATGCGCAGCAGGGCGTTTTTCTCAACGTGGTAGTTGGAATCGTCGGCGCGGTCCTCGGCGGTTGGCTTCTGAGTCCGCTCTTCGGCGTGTCGACCATCAATCAGGGCAGCTTCAGTTTTTCGAGCCTGCTCGTGTCGCTTCTGGGCGCGGTGATCCTGCTGGCCATTGTCAACCTCGTCCGGCGCGGCGCCTCGCGGTGACGCAGGCTGCGCAGGTTATCGAGGAATTCGTCCGGCGCCGGGTGCCAGCGCATCCGCAGTGCTCGCCTGCGACACAGATCGCTACGGAAAGCCGCAGTCAGGAAGAGTTCCTGATGCTGATTTCACATGAGCTGCGCAGTCCTCTTGCAGCCATTCGCTACGCCGCAGTTCTGCTGGACCGGCCGAGTGCCGGGGTCGTCGCTCGCCACAAGGCGCGAATGTGTATTGAACGTCAAGTCGCGCAAATGACGCGACTGCTCGACGATTTTCTCGAAGTCGCGCGGATCGGAAGTGGTCGGTTGCACCTGAAGCGCGAACGGTTGGACTTGCGCGACCTCGTGAGACATGCGATCGAGACTGTCGAATCGAACCTCGACGAACGCAAGCATCGGCTCACAGTAGCCTTGCCGGATGCGCCGGTATGGCTGTACGCTGAACCCGGTCGTTTGGAGCGAGTGTTGGTGAATTTGCTGGTTAATGCGGCGAAATTTACCGACGTCGGGGGTGCTGTCGGCGTCTCCTTGCGGCAGGAGAACGACCAGGCCGTGGTTCGCGTTTGGGACTGCGGCATCGGCATCGTACCGGACATGCTGCCGCATGTATTCGATCTTTTTATGCAGGCAGATCCCACGGCGCAACACTCTGAAGCGGGACTCGGCATCGGCCTTGCACTGGTGCGCAGTTTCGTCGAACTGCACGGTGGCCGCGTGAGCGCTGCGAGCGCCGGGCTGGGGAAGGGGAGCGAATTCACCGTTCATCTGCCGCTTGAGAAAAACCTCATGAAACCCGATTTTATGCAGGATGAGCGAAAGAAGCAGAGAACAGTTGTGCGTACGCAATGCGTTGCTGGCGAAGCCGAAATAACCTGACTGCAGTTTTTGCGATACGAACGGACCGTGCGGACGCGCGGACGATCCCAACAGGCAGAGCAAGTGGACACCCGGGAAAACGAAGGGGGCGTGTGTACGCCGCCGCACAGACCGGGGCGACTCTATAAGATCATAGTCCGAGCATGAACTGCGCTGGCACACCCGTCGGCGCGATCCGAGCGGAGTTCCAGTTCCGGTATCGCATTCACTCTGGAGATATATCTTATGCGTCCCGCAAGAACTCTCGCGCTGCTCATCTCAATCATCATGCTGGCCGCGTGCGCATCGACGCCACCGGCGCCCACTGAAGGCCTGCAGTCTGCGCGCCAGGCCATTGCCAACGCCGAACGGGCCGATGCCGGCCATTACGCACCCGGTGATCTGGGCGAGGCGCGCACCAAGCTCGCATCAGCGAACGCCGCCGTGGAGGAGGAGAAGATGATCGTGGCGCAGCGATTGGCCGATGAATCGCGTGCCAGCGCCGAGCTTGCCGCCGCCAGGACCGGCGCCGCCAAGGCGATAGCGGTGAACGACGACATGAAGCGCAGCACCGCTACGCTGATCGAAGAAATGAAGCGCAATTCAGGAGAGAAGTAATGAACACCATCCCCCTCTTTGTGAAGCCAGGCAGGCTGTTGATCGTTGTAGCTGCCGCGGCTGCGTTGCTGGCGGGCTGCGCGGCTGCCCCGGTTAAACCGGAAGGCGCGGCGCAAGCACGCAGCAAGTTGACGCAGTTGCAGGCCGATCCAGACCTGGCAAGCCGCGCGCCGATTGCGATTGAAGAAGCGGACAGGGCCGTGCGTATCGCGGAGACGCCGCAACCCGATGTCGCGTTGACAATGCACCGGATCTACATGGCTGAACGTAAGGTCGACATCGCCAGAGCGCTGGCTGAAACCCGTTTTGCCGAGGATCAGCGCGGCGCGCTCAGTCAGCAGCGCGACAACGCCCGTCTCGATGCTCGTACGCGCGAAGCCGACGCTGCCAAGAAGCAGGCAGCCATGGCCATGGCTGAGAACGCCAGACAAAAAGCGGTAATGGATCAGGCGCGCGATGCTGCCGATGCCGCGCGGCTGGCCGCCGCCAGCTCGGAGGCGAAATCCGCGCAAATGCAACGCGAGATCGCCGCGCTGCAAGCCAAGGTTACGGACCGCGGATTGGTGCTGACGCTGGGAGATGTGCTGTTCGCGAGCGGTAAGGCCGCCCTGCAGTCGGGTGCCAGCGGCAATCTGAACAAGCTCGTCGCCTTCCTAAACAAATATCCAGAGCGCAGCGTCGCCATCGAGGGCTATACGGATAGCGTCGGCAGCGAAGAGTACAATCAGGCGTTGTCCCAGCGCCGCGCCGAGGCCGTGAGGTCGTATCTGGTAGGTCAGGGCATTGGCCCCCAACGGCTCATTGCATCGGGCATGGGCGAGAGCAGTCCCATTGCACCCAATGATTCTGCCGCTGGTCGGCAGCAGAACCGCCGTGTTGAAATGATCATCGAAAATCCGATGACGGCATCGAGCCAGTGATGGCGGAAGAACGTCCGGGTGTTGTCGGGGACCATATCCGTTAGCGCATGAGGCGCCTGTAGATCTCCTTGTCGGCCGCGTAACAGCTGCACGCGGCCGCTTCCAGACCGCGCCCATCCAGAATACGCAGGTTCCCGCGGCGGTAGCGAATGAGGGTGCGATGCTGCAATGAGCTCGCGGCCCGCGTGATGCCGGCGCGCCGCACGCCCAGACTATCGGCCAGGCGTTCATGGGTGATCGGGAATCCGTCGGAGTGCATCCGGTCCCGGCTCATCAGCAGCCAGCGTGCAAGCCGTGCTTCTACCACGTGGAAACGGGTACATGCCGCGGTTTGCGTGGATTGGGCGAGAATAACGTACAGGTATCGGTTCAGCATCTGGCGCAGCTTCTGACTGTGTTCAAGCTCCCGCAGGAATGACTTGGTCTCCATCCGCCAGGCCTGGCCGGCGTATTGCACCTGTCCCTGGAGCAGTGCGCTCTTCAGGCCCAGCACCAGTGGAGCGCCCAACATCCCTTCATCGCCGATCAGCGCTGCATCGAGCGAAGCGACGCCGGGCGCGAGCAGGGAGATGCAGCTATCAAGCGGAAAGAAAATATGACGCATGCGTTCGCCGTGCTTGCAAAGCACTTCGCCAATGCTGAGCTCGACTCGCTGGCAGCCCGCAAGCAGGCGTTGGCGCTCGTGGCCCGACAAGTTAACCAGCAGGCGGTTATTCGTAGGAGCGTGTACGGGCTGCAGCACGGAGATTCTCCGGGCCGGTTTCTGTCCGGTTCTGGATGGTGATGAGGGTATGTCGATGCTGGAATATGATGCACCGTAGCGCCTGGGTCTGTTCGCTGGGCCACTCAGCGCCCTGGGCACTATAATCTGCCAGCTTCGCGGGTTCGTCAGTCAGACCAAATGCGGCAGGAGCCGGTCGGTTTCCTTTTTGACCACGGCATAACACTCGCAACACAATTGTTCGAGCTTCTTGCGGTCCAGCACCGTGATCCGGCCGCGGCTGTAGCGGATCACGTCAAGCTTCTGCAGTTTGTGCGCGGCCTCCGTAACACCTTCACGCCGTACTCCCAGCATGTTGGCGATCAGCTCCTGGGTCATCGTCAGCGTGTTCGATGGCAGCCGGTCCAGGGACATCAGCAGCCATCGACACAGCTGCTGGTGAACAGAATGGTGCCGGTTGCACACGGCTGTCTGGGCCATTTGCGTGATCAGCGACTGGGTATATTTCAATAGCAGCAGCATCGTTTGTCCATGACGACTGAATTCCACCTTGATGCGCTTGCCCGCCAGGCGGTAGGCGACACCGGCGCTCTGCACGACTGCGCGGCTTGGCGTAGTTTCCCCGCCCATGAACAGCGCAACACCGATGGCGCCCTCGTTGCCGACGACGGCAATTTCCGCCGAGGCGCCGTTTTCAAGCACATACAGGAGCGAGACGATGCAATCGGCTGGAAAGTAGATATGGCGCAACGCATCCCCCGATTCGTACAGAGCCGCTCCCAGCGGCATCTGCACCAGCTCCAGGTGTGGGAACAGACGTTCCTGCTCCGACGCGGGGAGCGCCGCAAGTATTTGATTGTCTTGTGGATGTGCGGTTTCAGGCATCAAAAAGTCGGTGTTACATCGCTACGATCCTGAAAGTCTACTCTTATGTTCCCTACCGTACAGATCTCAGCGTAGCGGCAAGGCCTCCAGCTGCGACAAGCGGCCTGAAAAGCCTGTAAGGTTGCGCGGCCAACCATTCTGTCCGAGTCGCCGAACTTCATGAGAATCCCCCTGGAACTGCAGACGCTGCTGGAAGACGGCATTATCGATCAGGTCCTGCGCCAGTTGAAAAGCGGCAAGGAGGCGTCTGTTTACGTGGTGCGCTGTGGGGCTGAGGTGCGCTGCGCCAAGGTCTACAAGGATATGGCGCAGCGTAGCTTCCAGCAGCGGGCGCAGTACCAGGAAGGGCGCAAGGTTCGCGGCAGCCGTCAGGCGCGGGCCATGGCCAGGAGCACGCGCTACGGACGCAAGGAGCAGGAGGCAGCCTGGAAGAACACTGAAGTGGATGTGTTGTACCGGCTGGTTGCGGCGGGCGTACGAGTACCGCAGCCATTTGGTTTTTTCAGTGGCGTGCTGCTGATGGAGCTGATATCCGATGGGCAGGGAAATTCAGCGCCGCGACTGGGCGAGGTGGCGCTGTCACCGCAACAGGCGATCGACGTTCATCTGTTCCTGATCGGGCAGGTGGTGCGCATGCTATGCAGCGGACTCATTCACGGCGATCTTTCTGAATTCAACGTGCTGGTGGATGCGCAGGGGCCGGTGATCATCGACTTTCCGCAGGCAGTGAACGCGGCCGGCAACAACAACGCTCTGGCGATGCTTGAGCGGGATGTGGGGAACATTACTGAGACCCTGGGGCACTTCGCGCCGGAGTTGCTGGCCACCCGCTACGCCGCTGAAATGTGGGAGCTGTTTGGCAAGGGCGAGCTGACACCCGAAACCCGGCTCAGCGGAATCGTTGTCGAGGATGAAATTGCCCCGGATGTGGGCGAGGTCGTGCATGCCATTGACGATGCGCGCGAGGAGGCCGTCCGCCGACAGCTGGGCCGTGAGGCGGCGCAGGCCGGATGACAGGACCTGCCGCGGCGAGCCAGCCGCGCTTGCAGGCGGGTTTTGCCGCCCACTGCGTATTACCGTATAGAGTCGACAGGCGAAGACCCACGAGCGATCCAGATCCATGGGCACTGCAACAATTCCCTCGGCCAGGGCGGCCCCAGATCCCGGTCAGCCGGATCCCGGTCAGACTGTGCAGTCTGACCGCGCGACAGCGATAAGCGAGCTGTCGCAGCGCTATCGCGTGCCGCTGCGGCGCTTCTTCGAGAAGCGTCTTGGCGCTGCCGCCGCCTGCGACGTGGACGACCTGGTGCAGGAAGTGTTCCTGCGTCTATCCGGCAGCGCTGCCCTGCAGCCGGGGCAGCGTCTGGAGGGCTACATCTTTCAGACAGCGATGAACCTGCTGCGCGACCGGCAGCGGCGCATGGCCGCCCGCGCGGTGCAGTCCCACGAGTCCTATGAAGAGGGTGTCCACGGTGGCGCCGCCTCGACCCTGAACCCGGAGCGCATACTGCGCGGTACACAGCTGTTCGAGCAGCTGATCGCCGCCCTGTACGAAATGCCGGAACGCAGTCGCGCGGTTTTCGCGCTGTATCATTTTGAGAATCTTTCCCACGCCGAAATATCGCGTCGGCTCGGGATTGCAGTCAGTACCATCGAAAAACACATGGGCCGGGTAAACGCGTACCTCCTAAAAAGGATCGACCGCACCGCATGAGTACCGGACACGAACAATCGCAGGGGGACTGTACGTCCGCGCAGGCGGCCGGAGAGGCTGCACTGTGGGATGCGCGCCTGCGCGCGCCGGACTGTACGGAGGACAACCATCGGACTTTCGTCGAGTGGCGTGACGCGCAACCGGCGAATCGCGCGGCCTTCGAGCAGCTGCAGTCGGTTATCTCGGTTCTGCGCGAGGAGCGGGGCCGTCCTGGCGCGCGGGCCTTGCGGGACAGCGCATTGGCCATGGCGCATCGGCGCCGTCGCTCGCGGCTGGCCATGGCGGCCGGCATTGCGGTCGCAGTCGCGGCCGGCTCGCTGTGGCTGGCCATGCCGGAACAGATGAGCAGTATTTCGCGCAATGGCGTGGCGGCCATCGTGCAGGGCTTTGACAGTATCACCGGCAGTCAGCAAGAACGTTATGTGACCGACATCGGTCAGCGAACCACCGTGACGCTGCGCGACGGATCCATCGTGGAGCTCAATGCCCGAACCGAGATGGTCGTGCGGTTTGATGAATCGCGCCGGGATATCGAGCTTCGGGGCGGACAGGCCCTGTTTCGGGTGGCGAAGGATGCGTCGCGACCCTTTGCCGTGCATGCCGCCGGCCGGCAGATACTGGCCCTGGGTACCGAGTTTGATGTGCGGCTGGATGAGCGTTCGCTGCGGGTGACCTTGCTTGAGGGCAAGGTGAGCGTGGGGCAGGGCGTCGCTGGCGGCGGTGATCCGGATAGGGTGCTGCGGCCCGGCGAGCAATTGCTGGCGCAACTGCCGGCCGCCGGCAGACGCAAGCCCGCACAGATTGCCAGCGTACGGCGGACCGATGTGGAGAAGGTCACGGGCTGGCGCGAGGGGCGTGTATTCGTCGAAGACCTTACGCTGCGCGAAGCGGCGCAGGAGATGAATCGTCACAGTCCGGTACAGATTGTAGTTGATGATCCGGCGCTGGCGGCGCTGCGCATCAATGGCATGTTCCGGGCTGGTGAGCAGGAGGTGTTTGTCGCCGCGCTGGAAGACTACTTTCCCATCGCCACGCATCGTTATGGCGACTCCAGTATTGTTCTGACGAGGAAGCAACCCGAGTAGATTTTGCAGCGGGTGTTCATTGCGGCCGACCGGATCCCTCGGCCGCAGCAGGCGGGTTGAAAGAGCAGCTGCGTATTACTGGAGTAACAGCAGCTAACTGGCACGGCCAGGGGGATCGATGATGAACTTCAGCTATCCGGTACGACGTTCCCGCGCCACGGCAGCCCTGATGGCTGCGCTGGCAATGAGCCTGCTTCCGCTGACGCTCAGCGCCGGCGAAATCAAACAGTTCAATATCAAGAGCCAGCCCCTGCTGGTTGCGCTGGGTGAATTCGCCCGTCAGAGCGACCGGCAGATCCTGTTTTCCACTGAAACCGTTGCCGCCAAGGAAACCACGGGGATCTCCGGGTCGCTTGATGCCGAAGCCGCGCTGCGCATGCTGCTGAAGGGCACCGGGCTGACCTACCGCATCACCGAGGAAAACACGATCCTGGTCGAAGCGCGCTACCCGAATGACCGCAAGGCCGGCAATGGCAGGCAGGATGTGAAGTTTCTGCTTGCCCGGGCCGAAATGCCGGCGGAGTATGCTGTCGCTGATGAGGAGACTCCAACCACAGAGGAGAAGGTAGCGGCCGGCGAGCTGGAGGTGTTCGGCGAGCGCATCCTCACCCGTAACCGCGCGGCAACGGTGGAGCCGGTGCTGGTTTATGAATCCGGTTACTTCGAGCGCTTCGAACCCCTGACGCTCAACGACATGCTCAAACGCGTTCCGGGCGTGTACTTCGACACGCTGTTCAACCTGCCGCAGAACGCCGTCGGCGGCAACATCGCCGACACCGGTAGCACGCTGCCGCGTTTTCGCAATCTCGACACGCAGCTGTCGCAGATCCTCATCAACGGCCGACGCATCGCGGGCATCGATTTCGGCTCCGGCAGCGAGGCTTTTCTCGCCACCATTCCCGCCGAAGCGGTCCAGGAGATTCGCGTCATCAGGAGCCCGTCCGCCGCCATCGACAGCGCGGGCGTCGGCATGACGCTGGATGTCGTTCTCAAGGACGGGTCGAACTACAGCGACAGCAGCTGGCGCCTGGGCGGCGCCTATGTCGACGGCGAACTGGAAGGTGTGGGTTCGGTGAACGTGAGGGGCAGCGCGGAGCGGTACAACTATTCGTTGAGCGCGACCTCGCAGAATCGCACCGGCACCGGCCGCTCGGTGAGCGATTCCACCAGCGTGCGTTTGCTGACGCTGCCCACCGTGACCTCCACTACCGAAACTTCCTCTCAGGCGCTGACCCTCTCCTCGCAGCGCGATGCCGACCGCAGCGTCATCGGCAACTTCGCCTTCAGCGCCGGCAGCAGGGGCAGGTTCAACCTCGAGGGAAAATACGTGGAAACCGGCCGTACGGCCGCCACCGATCAAAGCGGAATTCGCGATTCGGTGGTTACTCAGGCGTTCAGTGACGGCAGTACAGCCGTTTCCGCCTCCCAGCAGGCGATCTTCGGCCGCACCGCCACCCGTCGCGAATCCTCCAACTACGGACTTGCCCTGGCCTACGATCATGACTTCGGCGCGGTGCAGTGGAGCACTTTGGGTGGATACGACAGAACAGACCTGGAAACCACCACTGTCACCTCCACGCGTGCCGCCAGCGGCGAAATCTATGTGGCGAACATAGCGGCCGCCGATGGTAAGGGCGAGCGCTATCAGTTCAACAACCATCTGCTGTGGTCGCCCCGCGAGCGCCATTCGCTGCACCTGGGTCTGGACTGGCAGAGGACCATGGACAGTAATCCCAATTCCATCATCTCCAATCCGGCCCCTGGCGTGCCGGGCACGCCGGGATTCTTCTCGAACGATACACAGACCGTCAAACGCAGCGACCTGTTTGCCGTCTATGAATGGCAGGTGAGCGACACCCTGAGCGCGCAGGCGGGTGCGCGGTACGAACGCGCCCGGTACGCATCCCGGGCTGCGCCGGTGGTGGCCTACGTGGGTTTCACCGAGGATGATTTCCAGTTCGATCCGGAGGTGCTGTCCCAGGACCGCCGGACCGACTTTTCAGCCACGGTCAGCGGCCTGAACCCGTCAGTGCACCTGCGCTGGTCGATCGCTCCGGATCACGACCTGCGCCTGTCGGTGGCTAGGACCGTAAGGCGTCCGACCATCGACGAACTCGATCCGGAGGTGCTGGTGGTGATCAGTGCGGAACCCTCATTCTTCAGTGAGGTCGGCTTCGGCAATCCACAGCTGAAAAACGAGGAAGCACTCGGCGTCGATCTCGGTTACGACTGGCGCTTCCGCGACGGTATCATCGGGCTGAATGTTTTCCATCGCCGCATCGAGAACCTGATCGAGCTGGCCGAATTCGGCGTCATCACTTCGCAGCAGTTCACGGGCCTGCGCCCGGAGCTGGCGGCCGAAGTACAGCGCCTCGCCCAGTTTCTTGCCGCCATGGATCCTCCGCAGCCGTTGCAGCTGCTGGGGCCCATCAACAGCGCGAAAACCACGAAGGTAGAGGGCGTGGAGCTCGACATGAGTTTTCCGCTTGCCTTCATCAGCGATGCGGCGCATCTGTACATGAACGCCACTTATTCGCAGCAGCGGCGGGCGGCGGAGCCGTCCATCGAATCCTCCGCCGTCAACCTGGCTTACGATCATCAGTTCCAGTCCATCGGCCTGACCTATGGAGCCAGTTTCAACTGGGTCACGCGTGACAAGGATCACTCGGAAATACCGGGCATTCTCGAGTTCAACCGGGTGCGGGAGCTGCAGCCGAATGTAGAGATGTTCCTGGAGAAGAAGCTCGGGCGCAGCCTGCTGGTGCGGGCGACGGTGGAAAACCTCTTCGATGCCGAGGAGGAACAAGTGATCGATCAACAGCTCACCGGCTTCGTGAACAACACCAGCCATCAGGTCCGCCTGACCGAAAGCGATCCGCGTTTTCTGCTGACCTTCCGCGGCCGCTTCTGAAATGTCCATGCGGACCTTGCCGCGCTCCTGGATCGTGGCGGGCGCGATCGCGCTGTTGCAGACGGGTGGCGCATATGCGGCCACCGCGGCGCCCGGACGTCCGGTGGCGGGCCGTCCGTGCCCCGACTTCGTGCTGGAGGATGTCTCTTATTTTCGTTCGCCCCGCGCCGCGCTGGCGGATTTCCGCGGTCGCTGGCTGATCCTGGATTTCTGGACGCGGCGCTGCCCCAGTTGCATTGCCGGATTTGCCAAGATGAATCGCCTGCAACAGCAGTTTGGTGAGGATATCCAGTTCATGCTGGTAGGCCGCCGGGAGGCGGAGTACGCCACGGATATCAGCAAGGTGTATGAACGTTATCGCGACAAGATGCAGCTGCAGCTTGCTTCCGCGTACAGCACGGACCTGTTCGTGAGCTGGCAAGTGACCGCGGTGCCGTATCTGCTCATCATCGACCCGCAGGGCGTCGTTCGTGCCGTCACCGATGGCCGCGATATGACGGAGGAGAAGCTGCAGGCGCTGCTGGAGGGCGGTAACCCCGCTTTCTTTTACAATGAAAATATTCCCTTCGACCCCTCCAGGCTGCTGCTGGAGGAAGGCAACGGCGGCACCGCAGACGATCTGCTGTACCGGTCCATCCTGGCGCGCTGGCGTGGCGGCCGGCAATACCTGCCGACCGCGGTTCGGGTCGACCCCGAGGCCGATGACACGCGTTTCCAGGCGGCCGGACTGTTGTTGCGCTGGCTGTACAACTACGCCTACTTCGGCCAGCCGATGTGGCGTTTCGAGGATCCGTTATATGGCAGGGTATGGCAGCGGCCGCTGCTCGAGATTGCCGATCCATCGGCTTTCGACTATGACTTCGTCAATCTGACCGGGCTGTATAGCTATAGCGTCACCGTACCGCCCGGGAAAGGCGATCAGCAGCACCTCATGAACATCATGCAGCGGGATCTACGGGACGGTTTCGGCTATGAGGTGGCAGTACAAAGTCGCCAGATGCCCTACTGGCGGCTGACGGCCACCGAGACTGCGCGAAGCGGGTTGAAGACACGCGGGCCGGTGGGCGAAACGGTGCAGGACTTCGTCGGTTTCAGCTTCCATGATGTGCCGGTGGGAAAAGTGCTGGCGGCGATCCAGGGTTATCACCAGGATGAGCCGCCCTTCATCGACGAGACCGGCATCGTGGGCAACATCGATCTCACGATCGAGGTGGTCATGACAGATTTCGCGGCCGTCAGGCAGGCTTTGCGCGTCCACGGGCTACAGCTGGAGCCGGCGGCGCAGCCGATGACGGTGCTGGTGATCACGGATCCGCAACCGGCGTCCTCGCGCTTGCCTGCGGGCGGCAGGCCCGATCAGTCCGATCGCGCGACAGCTATAGATGAGTTGTCGCGGCGCTATCCTTGTCAGTCCTGGACGCGCTGCTCGAACAGCGCGCCGAACTGCGCGGTAATCTCGCCGGCATCCTCAATCGAATGAACGGCGCCGGCACTCCTGCCGGCCTGCCAGTACTCATCGTAGCCGGTGCTTTGCTTCTTCGGATTGACGATGCTCTTCTTGAAATCACGAAAGGACTTCAGCGAATAGTACAACCGCATCCAGTGCTTGAACCTGCGATGTGACAACAACCATCGCGCCACCGGACCTGCGCGCGTACCCAGCCGTTCCACCAGCGGTGTGCGGATGACCGCCACCGGGACGCCGGTCAGGCGCTCGGTCAGGACGATATCCTCCACGCCTGCCTTCAAGATGGCCTGTTTGTAGGGTTCGGAGGCCTGGCACTGCGTGGTAGCTACAAAGCGTGTGCCCATCTGCACGGCGCCGTAGCCCAGCCGCAGCATCCCGGTGAACGCATCCGCATCACCCACGCCGCCGGCGCACACCAGCGGTTTGCCCAGTGGCTGCAGTTCCTCGAACAGGGCCTGCGGATCGCGGGTGCCCGCATGGCCGCCCGCCAGGCTGTTGACACAGATCAGGCCGTCGACGCCTGCGTCCACGGCCTTCTGCCCCCATTTGTGCTCGGTGACGTCGTGATAGACCACGCCACCAGCCTCATGCACCCGCTTGCATACCCAGGATGGATTGCCCAGCGCGGTAATAAAGAATCGTATGCCTTCCTCCAGGGACTCCTCCATGAAGCGCCGCATGCGTTCGAGGTAGACCTTTGAGGACGCCTCGATGAGCAGGTTCAGGCCGACGGGCCTGTCGGTCAGGCTGCGTATCTTCCGCAGGCCCTGTTTGAACTCATAGCCGTAGACATACGTAAGAGAGAGCGGCTGGACAATGGCTAGACCGCCGGCTTCCGCCACGCTGGCGATCAGTTCGGGATTGCTGCACGGGTACATTGCCCCGCAGATCAGGGGATAGCGTACGCCGCTGTGGCGCAGGAAGGCCGCGGTGAAAGGGTTGGTTTGTGCGGGCGGGGGCTGCATGTGCCGCTCAGTTCTTCTGCGGTCCCACGACCCACAGTGCGGTCACGCGCGATACGCAATCGTTGGCGGCATCAAGAATCTCACCATGCACTTCGATGTCCCTGGAGGTCACAGCCTCTCCGGGCGCGAACGGCGGTGAAATCCTCGCCACGGCCCGCAAAGTGCCGCGGGCTTTCTTCAGATACTCCAGCTGGATGGACTTGAGAATGGCGCGCGCCTCCGGCGGCAGGCTGCTGATGACACACAGGCCGGTGGCCATCTCGCCCAGGTTGGCCAGGGCGATGGCGTGCACGGATTTGAGGTGATTGCGTACCGCCGGCCGGTCGCGCATCGAGACCTCGACGTGGCCGCGCTCCAGGATTTGAATTCTGGGAGATACAGAACCGCTGTAACGGGCGCTGTGGCCGACGAACCAGGAAAACAAACGGCGGCCCATGGCAGTGCCGCCCAGCCTTTCCCACATGGAAAGCAGCATTTCCGGCCCGATCTTGCGATTCGCCTCCGGCATGCCGGCATTCTATGCCTGCCCGGTGGCGAGTTCGAATTATTCGCGCACGGCTCCCACGGCGAGCCGGATCGATCAGTCCAGGATTTGCTGCGTGCGTCGTACCGGGTAAAGATTCAGCCGCTCATCCCAGGAGGGGTGCAGGCGGTAGAAAAACTCCAGCCGTGCCGACGGGCTGGCGGCGAACTCGCGATCAGTGGCCAGCCGGTGGTTGAACTCTTCCCGCAGCGCCGGGTCGGCGGCCAGCATCTCGCGGCCCACGGTCTCGGCGACATAGCTCGCCATGTACTCTTTGCGTTCGAAGTGGGCATTGAAGAACCCCCAGGCGGCGAGCGAATCCGGCGCGTGTGGTTCCAGCAGGGCCATGACCAGGCGGGCCTTCGGCTGGGCGATGGGCACAAACAATGTACCGGCGGCAACGGGAAGTGATTCGGTTGCCCAGTCGCCGCCAAGTCTTGCGGTCATGTGTCCCTCGTAGGAGCTGGTACCGAACTGGACCTGGCTGGCGCGGAATACTTCCAGTGCCATCTGTTGCCGCGACTGCTTCAGTATCCGGTAGTCAATATCATGCGTGTCGAGCTTCCCGGCCAGCCACTTGGCCTGCGCGGGCGGGATGAGATAGCCACCGCGTGGCGCGGCTACTTCCAATGCGGGCACCACTTCGTTGTACAGCGGCACGCGCCAGATCTGCGGTGTTGACGGATCGTAGCTGAGTGCCAAGGCGCCGGAGAGGGCGGAGGGCTCGTGGGTGTAGGCATAGCCCTTGAAATCGATGGTGACATGTTTGTCTGTATTTTTGTACGCCAGCGTCACCTTGCTGCCGCCGAGGGTGCGGGAATGGCCGTCAGCCTTCTTCGCTGCCTGCAGCCAGGTGGCGCCGTCGCGTACCGCAAGTTCCGTCATGGCAATGATGGCGTCGTGCGTCACCCGCACGCGGGTTGGATAGTCCTTCCAGGAATGAGTTTCTATCAGCACGACGAAGCGGTTGCGCAGAGCCCAGTAGCCGGTGGAAAAGCGCGGCGAGTAGGTGTCCTGCTGAAAACCGGAAGTCGGGTCGTTGCCGTTACGCAGCGAAGGATAGAAATCCACCGGCAGCGAGCCCCTGGCGGTAAGCCGGCCATTGATGTCCGCGAGCAATGCGGCGCCTAGCGGCTGCAGACCTGCGTCGCCCAGGTACTTCGGCTCGACCTGTACTGCCACATCATGCTGGAACTGCGCGCCGTCGGTGGCATGCAGGTCGGCATAGAGAATGGGATCCCACTCGTTCAGCAGCCGCAGCATGGCCTGCATTTCGGGTGCATCGGCCTTGGTGTAGTCGCGGTTGAGGTTTAGGTTCTGCGCCGTGGCGCGCCAGCCCATTTCTTCCGGGCCATTCTGGTTGGGCCGGTTCCAGGCGCTGAAGCGTTCATGGCCATCGACGCTGAATACCGGAACGAATACGAAGACCAGTTTTTCGAGGGCGCCGGGTGCGGTTCGATTCTCCAGCAGACCCCGCAGAGCGAGAAAACCGGCGTCCTTGCCGTCGATTTCGCCGGCGTGGATGCCGCCCTGGAAGAGGAGTACCGGCAGATTGCGGGCATGGGCATCGACGGCGTTCAGCGCACCGGTGCGCGATGCGGCCAGTGCCAGCATCGGTCGGCCTTCCGGAGTTCGACCGAACTCGAAGCAGCGCACTGCCTGAGGCCATTTCGCCGCGTAGGCTTCGCACAGCCGCTCGACTTCCTCGTAGCGGCCGGTCTGGCGGAAATCAGTTCGCTCGGCGACGGTAGTCAGAGTGTCCTGGGCAGACGCAGCTGCACCCGTGAGCAGGGCGATAGCGACAATAAGAATTCGAGATGACATGTCGGTCCTCCTGATGGGCCTGTTGTTGTTCTGACGGACAGCCCATAGACCTGCCCGTACGCCTGAAGTTGCACGGTTGCCGTGGCGATCGTGCTGGTCACCGCGGATCATGCCTGTGTCCCCGTTTGCAGGGCCTCCAGCGTCTCCCAGCGCGCAAATTTCTCCTGCAGCTGTGCCTCGATCTCCTGCAGTCTCTGGCGATCCAGCTGGATCCGCTCTGCAGCGGAACCCGAAGCGGCAGAATCCTGGGTCGTGGAATTCGGGACCATGCGGCTCGGAACGATACGATAATAGTCTGCCGAGTTCATGCGCTCGAGTAACTCAGCCTGCTCCTGTTCGAGAGACTCGATCTGCTGCGGCAGGGCCTGCAGCTCGCGCTTCTCCTTGTATCCCAATGTTTTCTTCGGCTTGGGCGTCTCACGCGCAGGCGTGGGTGCGCGGCTTGTCTGCTCAGGCGCCGCAGGGCGTGGCCGTTGCGCCAGCCAGTCGCTGTAGCCACCGACATACTCCTGCCAGCGGCCGCCACCCTCGGCCGCTACCGTCTGTGTAACTATGTTGTCGAGGAAGCGCCGGTCGTGACTGACCAGCAGCAATGTGCCGGGATAGTCCTGCAGCGTTTGTTCGAGCAGCTCCAGGGATTCGATGTCCAGGTCGTTGGTGGGTTCGTCCAGTACCAGCAGGTTGGCCGGGCGGGCGAACAGACGTGCAAGCAGCAGGCGATTGCGCTCGCCGCCTGACAGCATGCCCACCGGCGATTGCGCGACGCGGCTGGAGAACAGAAAATCGCCCAGGTAGCTCATGACATGTTTGCGCTGGCCGTTGATCTCGATCCAGTCCGAGCCTGGACTGATGGTCTCCTTCACGCTGAGATCCGGATCGAGCTGTTCACGCAGCTGGTCGAAGTAGGCGATCTGCAGATTGGTGCCCAGCCGTACCTGTCCGCCGGTCGGATCGAGCGTGCCGAGAATGATCCGCAGCAGCGTGGACTTGCCGGCGCCATTGGCGCCGATCAGACCCAGACGATCGCCGCGCATGACACGCAATGAGAGCTTGTCGATGATGAGGCGATCGCCATAGCGATGCGTGACGTCAGTGAGTTCGGCGACCAGTTTGCCCGAGTTGGCGCCGGCATCGAGTTTGAGAGTCAGGTTGCCCGTGCGCTCACGCCGGTTCGTCCGCTCGGTGCGCAATTGCTCAAGACGCCGTACGCGACCTTCGTTGCGCGTGCGGCGCGCCTCCACGCCCTTGCGGATCCACACCTCTTCCTGTGCCCAGAACTTGTCGAAACGGCGATTGGCGATCTCCTCGGCAGCCGACTCCTCGCGCTTGCGGGTTTCATAGGCGGCGAAGTTGCCCGGGTAGGAGCGCAGCACGCCGCGGTCAAGTTCAAGTACGCGGGTGGTGATGCGATCGAGGAAGGCGCGGTCGTGCGTGATGACGATGGCGGCCGGGACCTTCAGCAGTTCCGTTTCCAGCGTTTCGATGCCGCCGATGTCCAGGTGGTTGGTGGGTTCGTCGAGCAACAGCAGGTGGGGCCGGGCAGCGAGGGCGAGCGCCAGGGCGGCGCGCTTGCGTTCGCCACCGGAGCAGGTATCCGGCGCGGTATCAGGCTCCAGGTCGAAGCGGTGCAGGAATTCCACCAGCCGGGCCTCGAAGCGCCAGCGCTCGCGATCGTCGGCCGCGGTGAAGCCCAGGCGGGCCAGCAGGCTGGTGCGCAGGTCGGTGGCCGGCGGCAGTATCGGCTCCTGCTCCACGCGCACGATGCGCAGGCCGTCCTGCCGCTGCAATTCGCCTTCATCGAGGTGCTCCTCATCGGCGATGATCTTCAGCAGCGTGGACTTGCCGCTGCCGTTGCGGCCGATGAGGCCGATGCGCTCGCCGGCAAGCAGAGTGAATCCTGCCTGGTCGAGCAGAGGCTTGTCGCCGTAGGCGAGCTGGGCATTGCGGAGGGTGAGGACGGTCATGTCTTCATGATTATCGCCTGCCGTGTGCCTTTGCGGGCCGCTTCTCCCGCCTCATTCATCATATACAGGATGCGGAAAGCGATTCCCGACGCTTCACCCGCCCAGTAAAAGCGCCCGGCTTTCGGGCTCCAGCCGTTTGAGTCCTGCGTCCAGGCGCTTGCGCCATCCGGGCCCGCGCGCCCGCGCTTCCTCGAACGCCTCCTGCAGTTCCAGGCCGCGTCGCTTCAGTGCGAAGGCGTGAATGAGCGTCTCCGCCTGCCGGATATCCTTGTCCGACTTGGCGCTGCCCGTTCCATGTGTTTGCCGCTGCGTGGCCACGATGAGTTTGTGAATCGCATAGCGTTGGGGCGCCGGTACGCGCACCAGCACGCCGAAGCGGTGCAGAACTGCCGCCTCGATCGTGTCGCGCAACAAAAAATCGAGGAAGCGCAGTGCAACGGCATCTGAGCGCGCGCTGGGAAGTTTCGACGGCGCATCGCGTTCCGCGCCGCGATGGGTCGTCAAAATGTCGACGCGATAGCCCCCTGGGCGCGCGTATACGGCGGCGAGAGTGGGATCGGTGATGTGCGTCACCGGCTCAAAGTCAGGGTCGACCTCGCGCAGGACTTCCAGCAATGGACGTCCGAGCGCATCGTCGATCGCCACCGAAATGCCGTAGTCCTGAGCGAGGTCCAGATCCGCGGTCTGCAGCGCCGCGCCCGGCAGGCGTACGCCCAGCAGTCCGCTGTAAGTCTGAAACGCCACGGTACCGACGATCACCCCGCGGAGGCGAAAAAAGCCTGCTGCTGCCAACGCTTCCAGCAGGGCGCCGGTCAGTGCATCCGGTGTACTGAGCCCGGCTCCGATCAGCGCCTTCACCACAGTGCGGCGGGCGTCGGCATCCACTTTGGCGCGCCGGCCGGCTTCGATTGAAGCGGTGAGCGCGGGTGTCTCGGGACCCACATACCGCTCCGGCGGTCGCTCCCCGCGCCGGGTGGGTTCCTGGGCATACCAGTAATTCCTTCCTGAAATCAATCGCTTGCGAAAGGTGGAGCCTTCCGGATACGCGCTGACGCCCGCAATGCGCAGCTGATCGATCAGTTCCGCACAACCGGTCTGGATGGCCAGAGGAATTTCTTGCAGCAGCATTTACCGGCAAAATGCCAACTTGCCGGTAATTCGTCAACGGCTGAAAAACGGGCGACTGCCGGTCGTGCTGCGCGACGAGCGCCTCCAGCGCCCGCGGCACGGAAATTGCTGCAAACAGCCTGTCGCTACCCGGAACTACAACAAAGGGGCATTCCCATGGTTCTAAGCATCGGCCCAATAATTTCCCTCATCGCCGGCATCCTGATCCTGGTCATGCCGCGCCTGCTCAACTACATCGTGGCCATCTACCTGATCGTGATCGGCCTGGTGGGATTATTCGGCAACAGATTGTAAGCCGTTCAATTCCAGCCGCGGTTGCGCGCCGCGGCTTCGGCTGTTGCATCGAGGGGTTCGCCCTCGATGCGGTCCTGCGCGGCGTGCAGCACGCTGGCGGGCAGGGCGCCGGCGGCCATGCGGTAGCCTTCACCAGTGGGTTCGGCTGTTCCCTGTTGCAGCGCATGGAGGCGCCAGCTGGTTTGTTCACGGCAGGCTAATCCAGCCAGACCGCTGCCGTCCTGCATGACAAAGGTGCGGCAGTACTGACCGGTCTGGTCGCGGAAACTGAGCGCGATGCGCACGACATCGCCGGCTGCCGGTGCGCCCGACAGCTGTGTGTTCAGCGCCCGATTCAGCGTGCCCCGCGCCACCAGGTGGCCGTCTTCGCTGCGGAGCGGCCCGGAATCCTGGGAGTGCCACAACTGCTGTCCCAGAAACAAACCGACGACCAGGCATGCAGCCATGGCGCTCCACTCGGGCAAAGACCAGCGGCGCCGCGTCCCGGCGCCTCTGGTGGCGTGGGCGTGGGTCAGGTCGGTGACCTTTGTCTGCTGCGTTCCGGCAGGGGAGGTGCGGGCGGCAGCGAGCAGACGCTCCGGCACCGGTTCACTCAATACATCGCCGAAGGCAGACTGCAGCTGGTGGCGCAGGGTGCGATGATGCTCGACCTCCTGCGCCACGGCGGGATCGGCGACCATGGCAGTTTCCACTTCCGCGCATGCGCGGGCGTCGAGCTCGCCGTCCACGTAGGCCATCAATGTTCCGGTCGAGGGTTTCATGGTCAGTTGCCTCCGCTCTTGCCAAGCAGGCGGGTCAGTGTTTCACGTCCGCGGGCGAGGCGGCTGGTGAGCGTGCCCATGGGCACTGTCATCGCCTCAGCCGCTTCCTTGTACGAGAGACCCTCGATCAGCACCAGGCTGACTGCGGTACTCTGCTCCTCTGGCAACTGCGCCAGCGCGGTCTGAATGGAGATCGCATCGATGGTGGCCGTAGTGGTCTCCTCTCCCACCTGTTCGCCGGCCTCCCCGGAGACAAACACCCGTGCGTGTCGGCCGCGCGAGCGCATCTCGTCGATCCAGGCATTTCTGAGAATTCCAAACATCCAACTCTCCAGGCGCGTATCGGATCGCCACTGATCGAGGCGCGTCAGCGCCCGTTCAATACCGATCTGCACCAGGTCGTCGGCGTCGTGCGGGTTGCGCGTCAGGTTACGCGCGAAACGGCGCAGCCGCGGCAGCAGCTCAATGATCCGTTCCCGCACCGATTCCACGGCCTGGTTCATCCATCTCTCTGTATATACGAAGCCGGCGGGCATTTTCTTCCATTGGGCGGGTGCCGTCATCTGTTTGCATATGGCTACGTTGACTGTGCGCACAAGGGGTGGCTACTGTGTTCGCCATGTTGCGCCGTTTTTTACCGCTGTTCGTTATCATGGGGCTGTGTACGGCCCAGGCACAGATCGTGCTGCCGCCGCCCGTGCAATTGCCGCGTCTGCCGCAGGTCCGGCTGCCGGTGGACGTCAGCAGGACAGTGACGGATGCGGTGGAGTCCGTCGATCCGCAGAAGCTGGTGGATCTGCGCGGTGAACGCATAAGCCGGCTGCTGCACGAGCATCGTGACCGGGTGGAAGCCGATCCGCGCGGGGCGCCCATGGTGAGGGCGGAAGTGGTGGCGCTGTCGCCCTCACCGGAAGCGGTGCAGCGCGCGCTGGCCGCCGGATTCGTCGTGGTGCGTGAGCAGCAGCTTGAGGGTCTGGAACTCAGGACAGTGGTTTTTCGCACGCCACGGCGCATGTCCACGCGGCGAGCGTTGCAGCGGTTGCGCGACCTCGACCCATCGGGTACTTACGACTTCAATCATATTTACCTGGAGAGCGGTGGAATCGGCGTGGCGCAGCCATTGCCTGGAACGTCGGCGCCTGTCGTATTGCCAGCCGCCGCAACAGGCCTGAAAGTCGGGCTGATCGACGGTGGAGTACAGAAGACGCATCCCGTTTTTTCTGCCGTGCCGATGTATTTCTTTGGCTGCGATGGTCGGCCGGTGCCAGGCGAGCATGGCACCGCCGTGGCATCCCTTTTGGTTGGCAGTACTGAAACGTTCTCCGGCGCTGCGCCACGGGCACAGCTGTACGCCGCTGATGTGTACTGCGGTGCGCCCACCGGCGGCGCCGTGGATGCGATCGCACAGGCCTTTGCCTGGCTGGCGCGGGAGCGCGTCGGCGTGATCAATGTGAGTCTGGTCGGGCCGGCCAACGATATGCTCGAGCGCATCGTGCGGTCGGTGCTTGAACGCGGACATATCGTCGTGGCGGCGGTGGGCAACGACGGCCCGGCATCGCCGCCGCTGTATCCGGCTGCCTATGCCGGCGTGACAGGCGTGACCGGTGTTGATGGCAAGCGCAGGGTTCTGCTGGAAGCGCTGCGCGGCGAGCAGGTTGATTTCGCCGCGCCCGGAGCCGACATGCTGGCCGCCAGCGGGACGGACGGGTTCTCGGCGGTGCGCGGTACCTCGTTTGCTGCGCCCATAGTCGCGGGATTGCTGGCGCGCGAGCTGTTCAAGCCGGATGCCGCAGCGGCAGGGCGGGCAATGGAGCGTCTCGTTTCACAGGCCGAGGATCTGGGGCAGCGAGGTCCGGATGCCGTGTATGGGCGCGGATTTGTGGCGGCGGCCGGCAGCATTGTCGCTACAACCAATTGAATAACAAGGGAATATGGATTCCTTCGCCGAAGGCTGGAAGAAAGCTGCCCGCCGGTTCGTATGACTCTCTGAAGGCCGCGGATACTCCGCTGCCAGCAAAGGAGAATGGTCATGAACACGAAGCATTTATTTCCGGGCGCGGCCATAGCCGCGGTGCTTGCGATCTCCATGCCGGCCGATGCGCAGATTCTGGGCGGCGGAATTGGCGGCGCGGTGAACGGTACGTTGTCTGGTGGTCTGCGTGGCGTCGGCGGCATGGGCCGTGGCGGTCTCGGTGGCATGATTCGCGGTGGTGCTGACGGCACGGTGCGTGGGGCCGTAAGCGGTGCAACCAATACCGCTGGCTCGGTGGATTCCACTGTCAGTGCAGCGGCATCTGTCGCCACCGACGCAGCGGGATCGGTGAGCGTCCCGCCAGTGCCCGAGTTGCCCGCCGCGCAGCTGCCCGACACGCCGGCTCAGCCGCAGCTGCCCACCGAGGGCATGCTCGACGGAACGCTCGATGCCGACGGTACGCTGGACACCGCGTTCGAGGCGACAGGCTCGACGATGTCCGGAGCGACAGAGGAGGCTGGCAACGCGGAAGCCGGCAGCAGCGCAGATGAAGCTGCTTCACCTCTGCAGACGGATGTGCTTGCCGGTGGTGCGCTCGACAGTGTCCTGCAGGCAGATGCGTCAACCGACAAGGAAGAGGCCCGCGCATCGACCCGCAGCGAATCGGCAGGCAGTGTGCAGGCAAAAACGCGCCGCACCGATGCTTCTGCCGGGGCTTCACAAAGCGCTGGCACAAGCGCCTCGGTCAAGCGTCAGTAATTTTCCTGATGCGACAGGTATGGCGGTGGGAGAGTCTCCCACCGCCATTTTCAATGGTGGCGATCAAACCAGAGGTTCTTCGCGACTGCACGGCGCGACCGATCCCGGGCTATTTCCCGAACACCGGGAACACTGTCTCCATCAGGTCCCGTCTGATCCTGCGCAGCGGTCCAGTCTCGCGGCTGCCATCGGTCCGGTTGGAATTGGCGGCATATACGACTGCTGTTCGGGTTTCCGGCTGGATGTAGACAAAGGCCGTAAAGGATTTCTGGCTGCCGGTATGGCCGATGTAGCGTGTGGTTGCGCTGCCGTCTGCGGATGGGTGATCGATGACGAAGAAGCCCATCCCCATGCGTTCCTCCACGCTGTCGTCCGTCGTGGGGAAGCCGGGCTGCCACATCTCCCGCAGGGTGCTGCGCGCCAGCACGGTGTCGTAGTTGCCGTTGTCGCCCACGCCCAGCCAGAAGTTCAGCCATTTGATCATGTCGCTCACCGGTCCGTTCAGACCGCCGTTGCCGGTGGTGGCGCCGGTGTCGAAGTCCAGTCCTTCCGCCACGGTCTTGTCGTCGCTGACGGTGTAGTTGTTGGAGCGATGTTTGAGTAAGTAATAAGGCGTCACGTCAAAGTAGCTGCGCGTCATGCCCAGCGGCATCAGGATGTTCTTAGTGATGTACATCTCGATGTCATCGCCGGAAACAATCTCGATCACCCGCCCGAGCATGCTGGTGCCGGGATTGGAGTAGGAGTACTTCGAGCCGGGCGCAAATTGAATTTCCGAGTAGGGCATCATCGCCGCAACCTGCCACCAGTGTTTCGGTTCGTGCGGTTTCCAGTCGCCATCACCGCGCCAGGGGAAGGTGGGGCCGCGGAAACCCGAGGTGTGCGTGATCAGGTGTCGCAGGGTAATGGCGTCCATGCTGCCGTAGGGATTGTGAACCTGTCGCACTTCCGGCAGATACTTTGATACCGGATCGTCAAGATCGAGCAGACCGCGATCGCGCAGCTGCATTGCCGCCACTTCCGTGAAGGTCTTGGTAATCGAGGCCCAGTGATACAGCGTGTTCTCGTCCACCTTGCGGTCGCTGTCGACATCCGCGTAGCCATGGTGGGCAGCGCGAACGGTTTTGCCCTCGTGGACAAAGTACAGACTGGAACCGACAACATCCTGGGACTGCAGGATCTGGCGGTAGCGCCCTTCGGCCGCCTTCCACGCGGCGTCGAATCCAGCCGGCACGCCTGCCGTGGCAGGCAGTGCACAGACCAGCGCGGCGGCAAGGAGAGTGTGTGGAATGGCTCTGTTCATGGTTCGCTCCGTTCAATGTTCTTGAGCAGGTCAGAATCGATCCGGTCTGTTTCAGTTCCGGCCAATGTAGCGCCGTCGGCTTCAGGCATGGGTCATTTTTTCTGGGCGTAAGACCGGAATTGATGATGGGCATGCGGTGCATTGCGTGCGATCACAGTATGTTTTTCGTTTGCAGACTTTCGCTGATCTTTGTGCGCAGCTTAAGATGGGGTGGCTCTACACAATCCTTGCCGCGCCCAGCGACGTGAAACACAGTATGAAAACGATTGCAGTATCCGTTTTGTTGTCCGGCCTGTTTGCTGCTGCCAATTGCATTCAACCGGCATCAGCTGGTGATATCACCGCGCTGCATGCCCAGCGCCAGGCGTGGGTGCATGCCAATGCTGCCGTGTTGCGGAGCCCGGATTCCGGCGATGAGGATTTTGGCGATCTCGCCTCTGTAGCCCAGGCCATCGGCTCGGCACGCGTCGTGGCGCTGGGCGAGAACACCCACGGTGATGGCGCCGCCTTCGAAGCCAAGACCCGCCTGATCCGCTTTCTGCACGAGAAGATGGGCTTCGAGGTTCTGGCATGGGAGGCCGGATTGTTTGATGTGTCGTTGTTCGACCGGGCGCTGCACCCGGGTGTGCCGGTGCGCGAGGCGGCGGCGCAGGGTATGTACAGCATCTGGGCCAACAGTGTGCAGGCGCAGCCGTTGTTCGAGTATCTGCGGGCAACGAAGGCGACGGCCACGCCGATCATCAATGCCGGCTTTGATTGCAGGGTGTCTACGGATGCTGCCCGCACCACGCTGTTCCCGCAGTATCTGCTTGGCTTCTTCGATCGCATCGATCCACAGTTGCTGCCGGCGGATCTGCGCCGTCGTATCGCGGAGCTGTCTGCCGATCTGGTGCCCGCGAAGAGCGGTGACGGTAAGTTTGATCCCGTCGCCGATGAGTTGCTGTTCGAGCGCCTGCTGGGGCTGACGGTCATTCATCAGTCGCGCCTGCTGCAGGTCTACGCGCCACGGGACATCGAGACCTACCGGCAGAACCTGCGCAGCCTGCGCCACATCCATCGCGCCGTCACTCGCTCCTCCGGCTACTCGCGTGACTACGGCATGGCGATGAACCTGCTGTGGTTGGCCAACGTGCGCTACCCGGATCGCAAGATCATTGTCTGGGCGCACAACTTCCACATCATGAATGCGAATCCCTACCTGCCCGGGGATGCCAGGCCCTTTGGCGGGCCCACCGGCCGCCTGCTCAAGGCCGCGCTTGGCGCGGACTACTACTCGGTGGGTCTGTTGTCGTACCACGGCGTCTATGGCTACGAGAACGGTGGCAGCGAACCGATTCCGCCGGCAGCGCCGGATTCGCTGGAAGGGCTGTTGCATGCGGCCGGTGCCCGCCATGCCTTTCTCGATGGTCGTCATGCGCCACATGCGCTGTGGATGGAGAACCCGGTTCAGTCCCGCTACTTCATGTGGACCGAATCGATGCAGCGCTGGCCGGCGCTGTTTGATGGTCTGCTGTTCATCGATGAGATGACGCGCAGCGATCCGCTGCGCACTGAATGACAACTAGCGCGTGGAGATGTGCACGGCGTCTTTATCGTCATGCACCCGCAGGGCCGGAACGGCCGCTTCCAGCGTATTCAGCCATCCTTCCCAGTCCTGGTTCAGGAAGGTGGCGGTGATGCGCAGATTGGCGGCAGCGGAATCGTCGATGAGAACAGGTCGGGTGGCATAGCGATTCAGGTCCGCAACCACGATCTGCAATGGCGCGTCGATGTAGCGATGCTGGCCATCGCGCCAGGTGGCCACCTGTCCGGCTGCAACGTGGCGAATGACCGGCTGCGGATCCTCTGCGGTGAGCACCGCCTCCTGTCCGGAAAGCAGTGCCGTTGGCGCTGATTCCAGTTCGCTGTTCTCCAGCCGTACGCGACCTTCCGCGACTTCGACGGCCACGGCCTCGCCGTAACGGCGCACGTTGAATGAGGTGCCAATGGCCGTCACGCGGTTCGGGCCGGCTTCCACCATGAAGGGACGTGACGGATCGCGCTCGACGGTGAAAAAGGCCTCGCCGGATAACAGCTGAATTCGCCGCTGTTGCCCGGTGTAGCGCACCAGCAGTTCAGTGTGCGCCCCGACCTGCATGCTCGAACCGTCGGGCAGCGCGATCTGGCGGTGCTCGGCGATCCGTGTTGCCACGGTCGAACTGAAGGCGGCGCCATTGCCAGGCGTGACGGGCATGAACAACCAGATTCCCGCCGCCAGTGCGGCTAATGCCGCTGCAGCTGCCCAGCCGGTCCAGTGGCGGATTCGCTTGCGCCGCAGATCCGCAATGCCATCGCGGTCATGCATGACTTCCGCGTCGGTCGGCCACGGAGGCGAAGACACCGCATCGAGCGCTCGCCAGGTTCGCTGTACTGTTTCATAGGCGCTGCGGTGGGCGCTGGAGCGCTCCATCCACTGCTGCCAGCCGCTGAGCGTGTCCACGCCGGCTTCCTCGCGCTCCACCTGCATGAACCACTGCACGGCTTCTTGATCGAGGCTGTTGCGGGTACTACTGTCCATGTTCGCCTCCTTGTTTGTCTTCTGCCACTGCTGCGGGCTGAAGTGCGCGGCGGCAATGTAGCAGGGCACGGGTAATGTACGTCCGCACCATCCGGTCCGAGACCTGCAGCTGCCGGGCAATCTCCATCATGGTGAAGTTGTGGAACTTGTGCAGCAGGAACGCCCGGCGGCATTTCGGTGGCAGAGAGGCCAGCGCCTCACGCAGATGGGCCACCTCCTGGGCGGTGGCTGCTGCTTCCTCTGGCGGAACCGGCAGGTTCAGGGCTTCAGCGGCAGCATAGGCCTCATCAAGGCGTTCATGCCGATGGCGACTACGTAGACGATCGGTAGCCAGGTTGGCGGCGGTCTTGTAGAGAAAGGCGCGCAGGTAGCTGATGGCGCCCGGCGTATTCAGGCTGAGCAGGCGCACGTAGGCTTCCTGGGCAATCTCCTTTGCCTCCTGCTGCGAACCCAGCCTGGAGGCCAGAAACCGGAGCAGAGCAGCATTGTGCTCCATGTACAGCCGCTCGATCAGAGTCGCATGCCCGGCATCCTCATCGCTGGCGGGCGTGGCGTCGGTAGGTGGGTGCCGCGGTTCCATTTCTGCTGCAAAGTATTGCATAACCCTCCCTTAGACGACCAAGTCGCCGAAAAGCGGAAGTGGTGTCCGCAGCTTCCGCTTTTCGCTGAGCTGGGCGTCTGAGGGCGCATACTTATTCGCGCCCTGAGGGAAATGACATGAAAAGAATATTTGCCCGTCTTGCCGTGTTTGCCCTGATTGCCTGCGGGCTGAGTGCCCAGGCTGCAACCACCGAGCAGGCGGTTGCCTTCCGGATCGCCGCCCAGCCGCTGGACAGTGCGCTGGTGGAATTCTCGCGCCAGAGCGGACTGCAGCTGGTTGTCAGTTCGGAGACCACGCGCGGCAAGTCCTCCCAGGGCGTGCAGGGCAGCTTTCAGCCCACGGCGGCATTGAAGATGCTGCTGGCTGGTTCTGGGCTGGACTACAGCGTTGTCAATCCGCGCAGCCTGGCGATACGGACCGCCAGCCCCAGGAGCAGTGATTCGGCGCGAAATCAGGCAGACCACACCTATGCCGCGCAGCTTGCCGCGGTATCAGCAGAACCGGCCGCGGCCGCGCGGAGTGTCAATGACGCCGATGAGCAGGAGGCGCAGCGCAGCGGCGATGGGCAGAAGGATGCGGAACTGGTAGTTACCGGCAGCCACATCCGTGGAGTGCGCAACGTGGCGTCCCCGTCCATTGTCATGACGCGCCAGGATATTCTGGAGAGCGGTCATCTGACGCTTGAAGATGCCTTTCGCTACCTGCCGCAGAACTTCTCCGAAGTCAGCGCCGAAGGCGTGCGCACCGAAGGCGGAACGCGTCTTGCGGGTTTCAACACCAGTCGGGGCACGGGCGTGGATCTGCGCGGACTGGGCGCCGACTCGACGCTGTCGCTGCTGAACGGGCAGCGTCGTACCGCCAGTCTCAGCGGCCGGGTCGTGGATATTTCGGTGATTCCTTTGTCGGTCATCGAACGCGTCGAGGTGGTGGCCGGCGGCCGATCGGCTACCTACGGTTCGGATGCGGTGGGCGGCGTCGTCAATTTCGTTACGCGGCGGGACTTCACCGGCGCTGAAACCCAGTTCAGTTATAACTTCGGTGCCGCGGGCGGCGAGGTGCTGCAGGCCAGCCAGATCGCCGGCAAGTCAGGCGAACGTGGTGGCTTCGTGGCCGCATACGATTACCGGCGCGAACAGCGTCTGAACATGATTGACCTCGGCGTCGTCGCCGAAACCGACCCGTATGGCATAGAGCAGGTCGATATTGGTCAGCCTGATACCTGGCGTCACTCGGTGTTCACTTCGGGGCACTATGCGCTCAATGATCGTGTGCATCTGTTCGCCGATGGTCTGTATTCCTACATGAAGGTCGATAGCCTGGATCTCTACTACATCCCTGGCGCCGACGACAACTCGTTCGATGCCAACCTGCATCGTGATGATCATATCGGCGTGACCGCTGGCGCACAGATCGATCTGGGGTCGGCCTGGGCGCTGGCGGTGACCGCCGGGCATAGTCAGTTTGAATCCGACGTCGACTACGGCTACTACCAGGACTACGGTGACGGCTTCCCGTTCGGCGGTGAAATTCTCTCCACGGCCCGCCTCGGGATGAGCACCTTGTCGGCCGTTGCTGATGGCGCCCTGCCCTCTTTCGGCGGCATCAGTCCCCGCACGGCCTTTGGTGCCGAAGTGCGCGAGGAAACGCGCCGGACCGTGAACTCCGGCGTACGCGGCAGGCCGGGCGATCGCACGGTGCGCTCGGTGTTTGCCGAGGTGCAGCTGCCCTGGCAACGGCTGGAGATTTCCCTCGCCGGACGCTATGACGATTACACTGAATTCGGCGGTACCTTCAACCCGCAGTTGGGCGTGATTTTCGAGCCGGTGGCGGGCCTGATGTTCAAAGCCGCATATTCATCGGCATTTCGCGCGCCAGCGCTGAACGACGTCAATCCGAACAATACCTCCGGACGACTGGTGCACTTTCCTGATCCCGATGTCGTGGGTGGTCAGCTGCCGGTCCTGCTGCTGACCGGCTCGAACCCCGGTGTCGGGCCGGAAAGTGCCGATACCTGGAGCACGGGCCTGGAGTATCAGCCCCAGTGGGCGCCAGCCAGCCACTTCAGCCTGCACTACTTCAATGTGAAGTACGATGATCGGCTCGACGTTCCTGCTGCCGGCAGCGACCAGATTCTGTTTCTGGAGCGGGCGGATCGCTTTGTCGACCTGATCGACGCTGCGCCGACGGCGCAGCGGGCTGCCGACGCACTGGCCAGCCTGTCGCAGCCGCTGCGTAACAGTAGCGGGGTGCCTTTCGATCCGGCCACCCAGTCGCTGTTGACCGTCTTTCCCGACCTGATCATCTTCGACAATCGCACCAACAATATCGCAACGGAAAGCGTCAGCGGACTGGATGTGGGTGCTGGCACCCGCTATGAAACGCCCGTCGGCTCACTGACCATCGATGTGAACGGCACCTATACGTTCGACCACGACCGCAACGTCACCGCCACCAGCCCCGAGTTCTCTCGCGTCAATGAGGTGGGCAAACCCGCAGGCATGCGGGTGCGGGCCAAGGTTGGCTGGAGACGCGGTTCCTACGGCGCCTTCGTGCAGATCAATCACGTCAATGATTATCGTAACTCCCTGACTGTGCCGACCTCGGGAGTGAAGTCATGGACGACCGCCAACCTGACGTTGCGCTATGACGGGGGCGCGGCCGTGCGTAGCAACTGGCTGAATGGTCTATCCGTGCTGCTGAGCGCGCAGAACCTGTTCGACACCGATCCGCCCTTGATCGGTGGCGGACTAAGCCCGCTGCTCTATGATCCGGCCAATGCCAGCGGGCTGGGGCGCAGGGCTACGATACAACTGACGAAAAGATGGTGAGCCGACGCTCCCCGGATAGGGCGTCGGCCGAGCATCGGCCGACGCCCTCCAGAGCGGGCGCCGGGTGGTCTCATGGTCGCGGGCGCGTCATTGCAGTCGTAACGAGCCTGCTAGTCTGCGGTGGATTGGGACTGGTTTGCCAGCCGGCGCAGGCGGACGCCGCCGCGGCGTCTGCAGGCGCACAGGATTCGCGCGTGCAGTGGCTGCGTGACAATGCCGTTGCCGTGCGCTCCATAGCGCCGGACGATGAGGACTTCTCCGACCTCATGCCGCTACGCGAGAAGATCGGCGCCGCGCGCATGGTCCTGCTTGGCGAGCAAACCCATGGTGATGGGGCGACGTTTCTCGCCAAGTCGCGGCTGGTCAGGTTCCTGCATCAGCACATGGGCTTCGATGTGCTGGCGTGGGAATCGGGCATTTTCGATTGCCGGCAGGTTGATGCCGCCTTGCGTTCCGGCGCGGCTGGCATCGATGCCGCCCGCGCCGGCGTATTTGGCATCTGGTCCTTGAGCGAGCAATGCCAGTCGGTCTTCGACTATGCGACACGGACCAGCAGCTCCGCCCGCCCCCTGGAGATGGCGGGGTTCGATTGCCAGATCACCGGCGCCCCCCTGGTCTACCACGACTACATCGTCGGTCTGGTTGATGCGCTGCAGCCGGAGGCGCTGTCGGCTGACGACAGAAGTCTGCTGCAGCAATGGATGGAGCGTTCGGCTGCCAGTAAGCCGACGAGAAATGCCGATGAAGCGGCGGCGGTGAGCGCGCTGCTGCAAAGGATAGGGCAGATCGTCGATACCGCGGCCAGCGGCGCAGTGCTTTCCACGCGGGAGCGCGACTTTGCCCGGCGTTGCATCCTGAACCTGCAGTCGCTGCAGATTGTTCGCGACGCCATGGATGACACTGGCCCCAGTGACGCGGCCGTGCTCGAGCGCGACACCACCATGGGCGAGAACCTGATCTGGCTGGCCAATCACCGCTACCGGGGCAGGAAGATCATTGTCTGGGCGGCCAGCTCGCACATTGCTCGCGCCTGGCGGGGTGTGGAACCGGCCGATGAGCGTCTGCCCGATTCGCAGCTCGAGTACGTCCCGATGGGCGAACATGTGGCCGCCGAGCTGGGCGATGAAATCTACGTCATGGGCTTCATTGCCCACGATGGGGAGTACGGCACGCTCAGTCCGCAACCAAGGCGGTTGGAGCCGTCGCCAGTCGGTTCGCTGGACCGGCTGTTGTACGAAACCGGTCAGCCCTACCTGTTCCTGGATCTGAAGACCTCACCGCCATCGTGGTTGCAGGAAGCGCTGGTGGCGCGACCGTTCGGCTACGCATCGTTCAGGGCACGCTGGCCGGAGATCTTCGACGGATTTTTCTTCACCGCGAAAATGCAGCCCAGTACGCGCGACCCGCAGGCGCCACCGCGCCGCTCGCGCCAGTAGCCTGTCGGGGTAATGGTGCACCGGCGAGGATGAGTGGTGCTCCGGCGCAGGCCGGAGCGCAGGCGCTGTATTCCCCTGCCGGCCGGCCGGTCTTGCTATCCTCCCCCTCCACGCCGCCGCCTGCGGCGTCCACAGGGGGAAACACATGGCCCAGGATAAAGACTGGCTGCAGAACATTCTTTCGGGGAAGGGCTGGCACGAGCGCCGCCCCCCGGGCAATGGCGGGGCTGCCTCGCCGCCGCCCAATCGACCGCAGATGCCCGAGCGTCGCCAGATCGGCGTCATCGTCGCCGTCGTGCTGGCCATCTGGGGCGCCTACACTCTCTTCTATACGGTGCAGCCCGAGGAAAAGGCGGTGGTCAAGCGCTTCGGCAGCGTGATCGGCACCTACGATCCGGGCCTGCACTTCAAGCTGCCCTTCGGCATCGACCGCGTTCAGCACGTGACCACCGAGCGGGTGCTGAAGGAGGAATTCGGTTTTCGAACAGCCGATTCGCGCCGCACGGCCTCGGGCGACCGCACACGCTACGACCAGCGCGATTTTCCCGAAGAATCGCTGATGCTCACCGGTGACCTGAATGTCATCGATGTGGAGTGGGTGGTGCAGTACCGCATTTCCGACCCCATCGAGTTTCTCTACGCCATGCGCGAGCCCGGCCCGACGCTGCGCGATGTGTCCGAATCGGTGATGCGCCGCATCGTCGGCAACCGCATCGGCAGCGAGGTGCTGACCACCGGCCGCGTCGAGGTGGCCACGCAGGCGCGCGAGGAAATCCAGGAATCGATGAAGCAGTATGCGAACGGCATTCACATCATCACCGTGGAATTGCAGGATGTGGTGCCGCCGGCACGGGTGCAGCCGGCCTTCAATGAGGTCAACGAGGCGCGCCAGGAGCGCGAACGGATGATCAATGAGGCCACCAAGCAGGCCAATCAGGCCATTCCGCGCGCCGAGGGCGAGGCCAATCGCGCCATCGCCGAAGCCGAGGGCTATGCCACCGAACGGGTGAACCGTGCGCGCGGTGAGGCGGCCCGCTTTACCTCCGTGCTGGCCGAGTACCGGGGTGCGCCACAGGTTACCCGTGCGCGCATGTATCTGGAGGCCATGCACAAGACGCTGCCGAAGGTCGGTTCGGTGGTGGTGGTGCGGGACGGACAGATTCCGCCGGTGCCGTTGATCAATCTGCGCGATGCGCAGCCGCAGAAATCCGGAGGTGCGAAATGAAAGGCATAGCCGCAACAGGAGCCGTCGTCGTCGCCGGCGTGCTGGTGATGCTCAATTCCGCCTTCGTCATCGATCAGGCCGAGCAGGGCATCATCGTGCAGTTCGGCGAACCCATCGGCGATGTGATCGACGAGCCGGGGTTGCATTGGCGCGTACCATTCATCCAGGAAGTGCGCCGCTTCGACAATCGACTGCTGGCCTGGAACGGGGACGTCAGCCAGATTCCCACGCTGGGGCGTGAGTTCGTGCTGGTGGACACGGTGGCGCGCTGGCGCATCGTCGATCCGCTGAAATTCCTGCAGTCGGTGCGTGATGAGTCAGGCGCCCGCACGCGCCTGGACGACATCATCGACTCGGTGGCGCGCGACATCGTCTCCGGCACGGATCTGGAGGAAATCGTGCGTTCCGCTGACTGGAAGGTGGACGTGGAAGAGCTTGAGGAACTGGCCAAGGAGGCGCTGGCCCGCGAAGACACCACGCTGGAGAAACCCAAGAAGGGCCGCGCGCGGCTGGAGCAGGAAATGCTGGCGTCCGCCTCGCGGCTGATGCCGGGCCTGGGCATCGAGCTGATGGATGTGCGTATCAAGCGCATCAACTACATCGACTCGGTGCGCGCGCAGGTCGAGACGCGCATGATTTCCGAGCGTCAGTCCATCGCCGCGCGCTTCCGCTCGGAGGGGCAGGGCAAGAGCCAGGAGATCCTCGGCAACATGGAGAAGGAATTGCGCGGCATCCGTTCGGAAGCCGAGCGCAAGGCGCAGGAGATCATCGGTACGGCAGATGCGGAGGCCACCAAGATCTATGGCCGCGCCTTCAACGCGGATCCGGAGTTCTACGCCTTCTTCAGGACGCTGGAGAGCTACGACGCCATAGGCGAGAACACCACGCTGATGATCGACGCGGACTCGGACTTCTTTAAATACCTGCAGTCCACGCGGCGGCGCTAGACCCAGCCAAAACCCCTCGCCAGCACGCCAAACAGCGCGGTGGCGAGGGCTCGTCAACGGATGGGCATTCAATACTGGACACGCCAGCCGGGGCCAAACCTCATCTGCACTGTTGTTCCGGGCTGAAATTCCCTGCCGTGGCGCAGCGGGCCATTACACGCTGGTCTTCAGCGGCCGAGCGTGCCATCTTGATTGCATGGATCGTCTGGGATCACCGCTGCGTCGCCTCATCAAGCGTCTGCGCCGCCAGGGCAGCAGTGCGCACGATGCCGAGGACCTGATCCAGGAAGCCTTCCTGCGCATGCAGGTGTACTGCAGCGAGGGTGGCGAGGTGCGCGAACCCGAGGCGTTTCTCGCGCGTACCGCGCGGCGGCTGTCCATCAATGCCCTGCGTGACCGGCATGGCGACCTGTACGTGGATGAGCCGGTCGAGGCGCTGTCACTGGTGGACCTGAGTTCGGCGCCCGAAGAGATGATGGCGGCCGATGACTGCCTGCGCAGCATGACCGCGGCGCTGGAGGCGGTCAGCCCGCGTACCTGCGAGGTCTTCTTTCTGCACCGGGTGGATGGGTTGAGCTACGCGCAGATCGCACGGCGCATGGCCATCAGCGTCAGTGCCATCGAGAAACATATTGCGCGCGCGGTGGCGGCATTGTCGGAGCCGGAAGTGACCGACCGGGTGATGGGCAAATGAATTCGGCAGATCCAGTGGCCAGGGACAAGCTGACGCGCGGTGTGAGAACCGATGCCGCCGCCTGGCTGGCGCGGCTGCACGGGCCCAACCGCAACGCGCAAACCGAGCGCGGCTTCCGGCGCTGGCTGCAGGCCGACGGCGCCCATGCCGCCGCCTTCGAGATGGTCACCGAGGTCTGGGACAAGGCTGGCCGGATCCGGCGGCCGGCATACTCCGCCCTCGCCCCCGCAGTGGGCCGTACTCGTTTCGGCTTCGCCATGGCCGGTGCCGCGATGGTTGCCTGCACGGTGCTGGTGAGTGTGCTGGTGACCATGCAGCTGCTGCGCAAGGACGTCACCAGCACCGGCGTCGGCGAGCAGCGCATCATCACGCTGGATGACGGCAGTCGGATGTTCCTCAACACCGCCACGCGCATCGACGTGCGCTACGACTCGCACGAGCGTCGCGTGCTGCTCTTGGAGGGAGAAGCCCTGTTCGAAGTTGCACGGGAGCCGTCGCGTCCATTCGTGGTGGACGCCGGCGAGCGGCAGGTGCTGGCGCTGGGCACATCATTCCTGGTCCGGCGCAGCGATGCGGTGCTGGCAGTTACGCTGGTCGACGGTTCCATCGAGGTTGCGCCTGTCGGGCAGTCAGTCGCTGCCGACGCGGCATCCGCGGCAGCGGGAGAGGGCCGGCGGATCTCCGTTCCCGGTCAGCGGTTGACCTTCGCTGTCGGCCAGGCCGTCGACCAGGCGCCGCAGCTCGACAGCCCGTCGCTGGAGAAAATTACCGCCTGGCGTCAGGGTCAGGTGGCCTTCGACGATGTGCCGCTTGCCGATGCCGTGGCGGAAATGAACCGCTACAGCAAGGTCAGACTGGAGCTGCAGGATCCGCAGGCCACCGACATTCGTATCAGCGGCATATTCCGGGCCGGAGATGCGGCCAACTTCGCCCGCGCCCTCGCTGCCACCTATGAGCTGCGTGTCACTGCCGGCGGCAAGAGAATTGTGCTGGACACCGCGCCACAGGCGTCGGCGCCGCCCGAACAGTTCTGATTTATTTCGCAGCCTGCCGTCATTTTCGATAGTGCTGCCGGTGCCGGTGAGGTATTGCGCTATGCCGCGTGTCTGTCCCTCTGGGAGCCATTCATATCACAAGAGCGACGGACCGCCGATGAGGGGACAGCATGCTTAATCGTTCCGGTCAGTTATCCGTTCCGGTATTTGTCCGGATGGCGGTCATGGCAATCATTGCCGCGGTCTGCCTGGCGCCACGCGCCGAGGCGCAGACCACCGCCCGCTTCAACATTCCGGCGCAATCGCTGGCTGAGTCGCTGCGCGCGGTGGGCAGTCAGACCAATATCAACATTTTGTTTGACCCGCCGATGGTCGTTGGCCGTAACGCTCCGGCACTGCAGGCACAGCTGACTGCGGGCGAGGCGCTGGCCCGCATTCTGGCCGGCAGCGGTATAACCCACCAGTTTCTGAACGAATCAACAGTCGTTCTCGCCCTGCCGGAAAGTGGTGAACAGGGACAGTCCTCTGTTGATGTCGATGTCGTCGGTGCTTCGCGGCATGGCAGCACGGGTGCGGTCGCGACCGCCGGTATGAGCGCGGTGCGGCTGGTCCAGGTGGAGCGGGAGGTTGCCGATTCCGAGGCGATGCAAGGCAGCAACGCCGGTGCACCCGATCGGCAGGATGCGGCTACCTCGAGTTCCACGGAGCTTGTGGTGACGGGCAGTCATCTGCGCGGAGTAAAGGAGCTGGCGGTACCGTCGATCAGCATCACCCGCGAACAGATTGAGCGCACCGGCCATGCCACCACGCAGGATGTGTTCGAAAGCCTGCCGCAGAATTTCGCGGAGGTCAGTTCCGATGGTTTGCTGGGCCACGGCGGTTCCGATGTCGCCGGACTGAATCGCGACCGCGCCGCGGGCGTGGACCTGCGCGGGCTGGGCGCCGGGTCGACCCTGACATTGCTCAACGGCAGCCGTCGCGCGGGCAGCATCAATGGACAGATCGTCGATGTGTCGATCATTCCGCTGTCGGTGATCGAGCGCATCGATGTCGTTACCGGCGGCAGATCGGCGGCGTATGGTTCCGATGCCGTGGCCGGCGTGGTGAACCTGGTGACGCGGCGCGATTTCAGCGGCATCGAGAGTCAGGCGTACTACGGTGCCTCGGAGCGTGGCGGGGAACATTTGCAGTTCAGCGCCATCACCGGTGCGGACTTCGGCCGTGGCGGCTTTGTTGCAGCCTATGACTACTCGCGCAACCGGGTGCTGGACCTGCTCGATACGCCGCTGGCGGCAGTGCCGCGACCCGATGGCGTCGTGCCCTTGCTGGTGGACCTGCGGCCCGAAAGCAGCCGTCATTCCGCATTCCTGTCGGGCCGGTATTCCCTCGGCGATCGCGTGGAGCTGTTCGGCGACCTGCTGTATTCCACCCGCGAGCTGGAGGCGGGCACGCGCGATCTGTGGCCGGGCGCCGTCGATGAGAGTTTCAGCCTGACCCGCAACGACAGTGACCAGTACAGTCTGTCGGCAGGAGCGAGTGTGGGTCTTGCCAGCGACTGGGCGCTGAACCTCAAGGCCGACTACAGCGTGGCTGACACCGAGGGTGCGTCCGAGTCGGTGTTTGATCTTGGTTTATTCGTCTTCGTCTCGGATGACGTGTTCAATACCAGGACCACCAACAACGCTTTTTCCGTCGTAGCCGACGGCCCCTTGTTCGCCATCGCCGGCGATACCGCGCAACTGGCGGTGGGCGCGGAGATACGCCGCGAGGACATGGACCGCTTCAACTCCATTGGCGGCGTACCCATCGACCGGTTCATCGTTGACCGCGAGCGGGAGATCACCTCGGCGTTCGCCGAGCTGTCCGTCCCCCTGTTTGTCGACAACGCGCAGCGTGTCGAGCTCTCGCTGGCCGGGCGCTATGATGACTACAGCGATTTTGGCGATACCTTTAATCCTCAGGTCGGGCTGATCTGGTCGACGGGCGAGAATCTGACCCTGCGCGGGGCCTACTCCACCGCCTTTCGCGCGCCCGCCCTGACTGAGCTGGGATCGCTGAGCCGGGTGCTGATCACCAGCGTGCAGGATCCGATGACCGGCGGGCAGTCTCCGCTGCTGCAGTGGCAGGGTCCGAACGAGGGCTTGGTGCCGGAGGAAGCCAGCACCTGGAGCGTGGGGTTTGACTACGAGCCGGTCTTTGCCCCCGGGGCGCGGGTATCGTTCTCGTATTTCGAGGTTGAATACGAAGATCGGATCGCCGTGCCGGCCTTCGCCGATGTCGATCAGGCGCTGGTGTTGCAGCGCCAGGAGCGCTATCTGGACCTGGTCACGCGTAACCCCGGCGCCGCGCTCGTGCAAATCATTCTCGACAGCGATGCCGATGGGGCCATCGCCAACTTCACCGGCACGGCATACAACCCGGCCACGGACAATATTCTGGATGTGTTTCCCGGGCTGGTCGTGTTCGACAACCGCAGCGGCAATATTGCGATCGAGAATGTGCGGGGTATGGATCTGGGATTCACCACCCGCCACCAGATGCCGTCGGGCCGGCTGGACCTGGGTTTCAATGCCACTTACACGCTTGAGCATGACCGTTCGGTTACCAGCGCCAGTCCGGCGTTTGCACTGCTGAACGAGCCGGGCAAGCCGGTCGACTTCCGCTTGCGCGGCAATGCCGGCTGGACCGGTGCGCATACCGGCATATACCTCTACGTCAACTACGTCGACGGCTACAGGGATCCGACCCTGGGTTCGGGTGGCGCAGGCGCAGCGGTGAGTTCATGGACGACGGTCAACCTGACAACCCGCTTTGACAGCGCCGGCCTCGGCCGCCTTGGTCCGCTGGGCGATTTCTCCGTCGCGCTCAGCGTGGACAATCTGTTCGACAGGGACCCGCCGCGGGTGAGTAGCAGCGACTATGGTCTGCTGTTTGACTCTGCCAATGCCAGCGCTTTGGGACGCTACATGTCGCTGCGGCTGTCGAAACGGTGGTAGTCATCGTGCCCCGTCTGATCGCGTTGGCCGTGCTGACAATAGCGGCGGCGGTGTGATCGGGGTTTTCAATACCACCAGCGCCTTGAAGGGCGAGGATAACTATCGCTCGTTTCATGAGGTAACGCGGGCTAGATCCAGCCAAAACCCCGCGCCAGCACGCCGAACAGCGCGGCGGCGAGCGCGATGTACAGGCCGAAAGCCCAGGTCTTCGCGGAGGCGATGGCGTCCTTGACCTCATCGATGCGTCCCGTGAGTGTATCCTTGACCTCATCGATGCGTCCCGTGAGTGTATCCCTGACCTCATCAATGCGTCCCGTGAGCGCACCCTTGACGTCGTCAATACGTTCTGTGAGCGTGTCTCTGACGAGATCCACTTTCTCGTTCAGTCGGTCGACCTTCGTATCCAGCCGCCGTATGTCTCCCTTGATCTCGGTGACATCCGACTGGATGTGCTCGACGTGGGCTTCGAGTCTGGCGGCGCGTTCTTCCATCAGTTGCTCCGGTTCGATGTGTACTGCGGGCAGGCCCATGGTCTGGAATCCTTGCTTCAGGGCGTGACGTCAATGATGACTATATCCTACGTCATCTTTTTGTAATGATCAAGCCCTGCCACCCGGCAGCTGCGCCAGCAGGTGATGGAGAACTTACCGGTTTGTGGATGCAATGGAGGCCTTGATGGCCGCAATGTCATGCCGCATTTACAGCCATACTCATGATCCGGCGCGCATCCGCATCGAAGATGCCGCTGCAGTGGCGCGAAACCTGCGCCATGCCGCGCAAACCGTAAGACGGACGAGGGCGTTCAATCCTCACCTGCTGCCCCCCGCCGGTCCCGGATCGGGCGAAATACCGCTCAATACCTGGTTTCGCTGCACCACTTCGTGTCATCTTTAGCCATATGGAACGGGTCAAACAGAGCATGCGTCAACTGCGCGACCTGCTGCGCGGGCAGGGGCGCTCGCGCGAGGATGCCGATGACCTGATCCAGGAGGCCTTTCTGCGCCTGCACGTGTTCTGCCAGTCCGAGGAAGTAAGAAACGAGGATGCCTTTCTCGCGCGCACCGCGCGCAATCTCTCGGTCGATCTGCATCGCAGGGAGCACCGCGCACTCTATGTCCAGGAGCGGCCGGAGGAGCTCGGCCTGGTGGATCTGCGCCCCACGCCTGATGAGGATTTGGCGACGCGGCAACGTCTGAACAGGGTAGGGACCATTCTCGATGCGCTGAGTCCGCGCACCCGGGAAATTTTCCTGATGCACCGCGTGGACGGACACGGCTGTGCCAACATCGCCACGCAGTTCGGCATCAGCGTGAGCGCGGTGGAGAAACATATTGCACGCGCCGTGCTGGCGCTGATGGATGCGGTGAACCGCACTGAAGATCACACATGAAAACCGGTAACGCCTCAACACAAGTAGATCCCTCGCCGACAGTACGTGCGGAAGCCGCTGCGTGGGTCGCGCGTCTGCACAGTTCGGGGCGTTCCCGCACGCTGGAAGCCGCGTTGCGACGCTGGCTGCAGGCCGATGCCGCCCATGCGCAGGCCTTTGAGATCGCGACGGAGGCCTGGGAGATCGGTGGCAGCGTGCCGCGCGGCGCCTTGCCGCGCCTGGGGCGCTACCGGCAAGCGCCGCGCCGCCGCGCACCGGCGCGCATGGCCTGGGCCGCAGCTGCGGCTGTTGCGGTCATGGCCGTCGGCGCGACGTTGCACTTCTCTTCATTGAATTCGGCGGTAACCACTGCCGTTGGTGAGCAGCGCTCGCTGACCCTGGACGACGGTTCACGAATTTTTCTCAACACTGACACCCGCCTGTTTGTCGAGTATGACGACGCCCGTCGGCACGTGCGCCTGGTGAGCGGCGAAGCATTGTTCGATGTCGCGCGCGACGCAGGGCGGCCGTTCAGCGTTGGCGCAGCCGACAAGGAAGTCGTTGCGCTCGGAACCGCCTTCCTGGTGCGCAACGACGCCCGCGGTCTCGCTGTTACCCTGGTCGAGGGCAAGGTTCAGGTCGCCTCATCGTCCGCCACGCCCGGCGCGCCGAGCGCACAAACGCTTGTCCCCGGCCAGCGAATCACATTCAGCAACGACGGTCCGGCCCAGGCGCTGCCCGCACTGGACGAACCCCCGCTGGAGCGCGTCACCGCCTGGCGTCGTGGCGAAGTCGTCCTCGATAAAACCCGCCTTGCCGATGCCGTGGCGGAAATGAATCGCTACAGCGAGAAGCAACTGATCATCGAAAATGTTCGTACGGCGGACATCCCCGTCAGCGGTATCTTTCGCGCCGGCGACTCCGCGCGCTTCGCCCGCGCCGTCGCTGAAACCTACGCCCTGCAAGTGCGCGACGATCCGCGCCACATCGTCCTGACCGGCACTCCATGATGAGTCGCCCGCGGCGTTATTGAACAACGCCCGCCCTGACAGGCCCGTGCTGACAGGCCAGTCCTGACAGGTGAGGATTCCCCCAGTTCGTTACGTCAGACTCATAGGGCCTGCTTTCCAGGCACGAACCGATCAGGGAACTTTATGCATTTTCCAACCCGCACCCTGCGCCTCAGCGCCCTTCTGGCCACGCTCCTCGCCGCACCCATGCTGTGGGCGCAGACCGTGACCAAATTCGACTTGCCGCAGCAGTCCCTGGCCACATCGCTGCGCGCCGTCGGCAGTCAGACCGGTACCAACGTTCTGTTCGACCCCCCGCTGGTCGAAGGTCGCGATGCCCCCGCGCTGAAGGCCCAGCTCACCGCCGATGAGGCTTTCGCCAGGCTGCTCGCCGGCAGCGGCATCAAGCACAAATTCCTCGATGAAAAGACCGTGATGCTGGTCACCCAGCCCGCCACTGCAGTGGGTGAATCGAGCAGCCAGGCCGTTGAGCCAGCCACGCAGAAAACGCTGCGGCTGGTGCAGGTTCCCGAGGCGCGGATCGCCCGCGCCAGCCAGGACACCGTTGCCGAGGGCGTCGTTGACGAGGAAGAGAAGCCGGCGGCGAAGACAGTGCTCCCCGACGTCACTGATCTGATCGTCACCGGCCGCCGGATCGAGGGCCTGAACAACAAGGGCCTGCTACAGAGTGGAGAGAACTCAGCCCTGTATCACGATGTGTATACCGCCGAGGACATCGAGCGCTTCGGCATCTCCAGCATTGAAGAGCTGTTCCGGCTGATTCCGCAGACCAGTTCGGCGTCAACCAGTCTGCAGGCTCCCAGCGAATCCGTCGGTGTCACCGGCGGTCTGACACTCAGGACCTCCACAGTGGGCCTGCGAGGGTTTTCATCGACGCAAACGGTAGTGCTGGTGAACGGCCGCGCATTGCCGCGCTCCGGCACGGGCGCCGGAGCCGACATCTCCCGCATTCCGATCGCCGCCATCGAGCGGGTCGAAGTGCTGCCGTATGCCGGCTCGGCCATTTACGGCGCCGGTGCGCTCGGCGGCGCGATCAACATCATCCTGCGCAAGGAATACTCAGGGCATGACCTGAATACCTACGTTGGTACGACCACAGAGGGCGGCGGCTCGGAACTGCGCGTGACCTATCTGGGCGGTTTCAATTTCAATCAGGGCCGAACCACCCTGACCACCACTGCCAGCTATGCGCACCGCGATGCGCTGCGTGGCGAGGACCGGGATTATCTGGACCGGGCGCTGGATCGCTACGGCCCCGCATCCACTGTGACCAACGCGCAGGGCGTGCGTTTATTTGAAACCCTGATCCTGCCGTCCTTTGCCGGTGCGCCAGGCACTATTCTGGTGGGCAATGCACCCAGCGCAGCGCTGAATTCCTTGGGGATTCCCGGCGCGCCCAGCGCCCGGTATGCGGCAATTCCTGCCGGTCTCACCGCCGCGCAGACTGCCACGCTGACGCCGGCCTCGTTTGCCGCGACCGCCGGCACCGCCAATCTCCAGCCGCGCTACGGGCGTTCGGTGCTGTATGAGCCGGTTGATTCCTACAGCGTCAACGCCCAGCTTGAGCACTCATTGATCCAGGACCGGCTGCAGGTGTATGGCGAGTTCACCCTTGGTTACAACCGCAGAAATTACTCCGCGCCGCAGAACTTTGTCATTCAGTTGTCCGCGACGGATCCGCTCAATCCCTTCCGTAACGACGTCACTGCGGGCTTTGCCGGCCGTCCGATCTCTATTTTCATGGATACGCCGGACCTGCCGGATCCTTCCAATGTCTTTGAATACAATTCCGCGCGCGCGGTGGTGGGATTGAAGGGTCGCATTTCCGATAACTGGGAGTGGTCGACCGATGGCGTGTTCGACTACGCCTACTCGACGCTGAACAGCAACAACCCGATCAGTAATCTGGTGGAACTCACAAAGCTCTCGCCGTTTTCCTCGACCCCGGCTGGCCAGGCCGCGCCTGCTGTCCGCCGTGCCATCTATCCGGTATTCGCCGATCACACGGTCAACCCGCTGGCCGCGGGCGATATCGATACTTACTTCGACTCCATACGTTACAGCACCAGTAAGAGCAAGCAGTGGGAGGGCAACGCGCGCGTGCTGGGCACGATATTCAACCTGCCGGCCGGTCCGTTGCAGACCTCGGCGCTGGGCAAGTATCAGAACTGGGATTTCGCTTCCGGGCAGTTGCTCGGCGGCAGCAACGCATACTCGCAGTTGATCAACGGCACGCCGCTGGTCGACACTCCCAGCCGTACACCGGTGCGCCGCAAAGTGTTGCAGGGTGCGGTCGAACTGAGTATCCCCATCATCAGCCGCCTGTGGCGTCCGATCCCGATTGAATCCTTCGAGATCCAGGCCAGCTACTCGCGCGAGAACAACACCAGCAGCAGCGTTTCCTCCGAGGGCCCGTTCGAGTACAAGCAGAGTGCCACCAACGGCGTGCTCGCCGGCCGCCTGCAGCTGACCAGGGATATTGCATTCCGTGCGTCCTATTCCGAAGGGTTCTATCCACCGGACTGGTCTGCAGTCGGCCTGCCGATCAGCACCCAGATGCTGCCGGGCTTCTTCCCCGACCCGGCGCGCGGCAATACGCTGCAGTTCTTCTCGCCCGGCGCGCCCATCATGACCATCCTGCAGGGCGGCAATCCCGGCCTGCAGCCGGAGACGGCGGACTCGAAGAACTTCGGCCTGATGTTCACGCCGCGTTTCGCCCCCGGCTTCTCGATGAACGTCGACTTCTGGCGCATCGAGAAAGTCGACGCCATCGTGTTCTCCTCGTTTGTCAGCATCATCGCCAACCCCGATGCCTACGGGTTTCTGATCACCCGTACCGAACCGACCGCGCAGGACATTGCGCAGGGCTGGCTGGGATTCATCACGCAGGTTGATGCGCGTGCCTTCAATGCGGCGGTGACGCGTACGGAAGGCACCGACGTGAAGCTTCGCTACTCCCTTGATACCGCCAGCACAGGTTCCTTCGAGTTCAATCTGGGCGGCAGTTTCGTCAACAACTTCCAGCTGCTGGCGACGCCCAATTCCCCCGAGATAAACACCGCGGGCGGCAGCGGCCCGATCCGGCGTCGCGGCCACGGAGCGGTGACCTGGAACCGCAACAACTGGTTCACCACCGTCACCGGCCGGTACACCGGCCCGCGCTCGACCAACACGACCGCCCCGACCTCGAGTTTCCCCGGTGCATTTCCGCTGGACGGCTCGCGGCTTCCGAGCTCGATGCTGTGGGACCTGCAGGTTGCCTATGACCTGCCCTACGACGGCGCGGGCTCGAAAGGCTGGATGTCCGGTACCCGCCTCACGCTCGGCGTGCTGAATCTGCTCAATGAAGAGCCCACCTTTGTCTCCTCGAGCGGCAGCGGCTTCTACAATGGCGCCGAGGATCCGCGCCAGCGGGTGGTGTACTTCCAGGTCAAGAAGAGCTTTTGATGCAGCGCTTTGCGCTGCTGGTGGCGGCAGTGCTCGGGCTTGCGGTCGCGTTCAGCGCGCAACCGCAGCCCGCACCTGCTGCGGTTGCCGATGCGGCGCAGACCGAGCTGAACGCACTGCTGGCGCTGACCACCGAGCGTCCACCGGAAGGCACCCAGGGCGCCGGCCACTACCGCTGGTTTGATCGCCAGACGCGCCTGATCGGCACTACGGCCTTCGCCTTCATCGAGAAGTATCCTCAGGACCCGCGGCGCTGGCGCGCGGCATTGATCCTGCAGCAGCGCCGGTTCCATCCCCGCTTCGTGGTATCCATTGCCGACAACTACGATGAAGTGGGCGAGGCCGCCGTCGTCCTGGACAAAGAAGCCATTGCCGCCTGGGACCAGCGGGTGGATGCACTGGAAGCGGCCCTGCGTGCGGCCGACGATGTCCCGCCCGATGTCATGGAGCAGGTGGAGTTCGGCGACCTGTGGGGCGGGACCGTGATGCCGGCGCTGCAGGCGCTGCATGAAAAGCAGATCACGCCCGACTGGACGGTGGTGGATGCGGCCATCAGCGGGTTTCTGGCGCGCTGGCCGGCCAGCGACAGCACCGGCATGATGAGTATCTACGCTTCGTTGAAGAAGCAGTCCGGCGAGACCGACGAACTGGCGGTGCTGCAGAAATTCGCCGACAGTCCCAATCGCGCCGCGCGCGACTACCTCAAGGCGCGCGAGCGGTTTCTTCAGCTCAGCCACACCCCCTTCGAGATGGCGTTCACCGCGCTGGACGGGCGCGAGGTGGACGTGGCCAAACTGCGCGGCAAGGTGGTGCTGATCGAATTCTGGGCCACCTGGTGCGGACCGTGTATCGCCGAGTTGCCGAATATCCATGCGGTGTACGACCAGTACCACGACCAGGGATTCGAGATCGTCGGCGTCTCCGTCGACAGTGAAAAGGATCGGCGCAAGTTCATCGACCTGGTGGCGGAAAAGCAGATTACCTGGCCGCAGCACTTCGACGGGCGCGGCTGGAAGAATCAGTACGCGGTGGAGTTCACGGTCACCGGTGTGCCGGCGATGCTGCTGCTGGACAAACAGGGCCTGCTGGTGTCCACCGATGCCCGGGGTCCGAAGCTGGGTGCCGAGGTCAAGCGCCTGCTGGGGCTGTAGGCGGTCGGGAGGGCTATTTTCTCCGGAATCAACTGGTCCGAAAATCGCCGGGCAGGTCAGCGGCATCGATCTCACGCCACGCGCCCGGCGCCAGGTCGGCCACTGTGACCGGTCCAATCGCTGCCCGCACCAGTCGCAGCGTCGGGAAGCCGACGCGTGCCGTCATGCGGCGCACCTGGCGGTTCTTGCCTTCCCGCAGCGTGAGTTCCAGCCACGTCGTCGGGATTCTGGCGCGGTAACGGATCGGTGGGTTGCGGGGCCAGAGGTTGGCGGGTTCTCCGATCAATTTCGCGCCGGCGGGTTGCGTCCTGAAGTCCCCGAGGTCGACGCCGCTGCGCAACTGGGCGAGTGCGGCCTCGGTGGGTTCGCCCTCTACCTGCGCCCAATAGACCTTGGGGAGTTTGTGGCGCGGGTTGGCGATGCGCGCCTGCAGGGCGCCGTCGTCGGTCAGCAGCAGCAATCCTTCGCTGTCGGTGTCGAGTCGACCCGCCGGGTACACCTTGGGGATCTGGATGAAGTCGGCCAGCGTGCGGCGACCGGGTTCCGGGCGAAACTTGCAGACCACATCGAACGGTTTGTTGAGGGCGATCAACACGCGCGGCTCAATCCAGGAAACTTTCGATCAGGTCCGACGGTACGGTGGTGACCGGGACGGAGCGGGATCTGCTGCTGCGTGCGCGCTGCCGCCCGCCGCGGCCTGCAGCCGGCGGCTCGAACCACTCACGCAGGTCGGCATCGAGGCCGACGCCGTGCATGTAGTTGTAAAGCGCCTTGCGCAGCCCCTGGCCCAGGAAGTCGTGATCCGTGCCCATGGGGTCGTCGAACGGGATGTCATTGTGAGCAAACGTGATGTCGGGTGGCGCTCGCAGCGTGATGCCGTATTTTTCGGGCTGCAGACCGATGGGGGAGTGCGCGGTGGCCGCAAAACGATGCCAGTACGCCGACTGGATGCAGCCAGCCGCGAACAGCTGGCGCACGCGCTCGAGCGCGTCGATGGTGTCCTGCGCGGTCTCGGTGGGGAAGCCATACATCAGATAGGCATGCACCATGATGCCGGCGTCGGTGAACGCGCGCGTCACCCGCGCCACCTGTTCGACGGTGACGCCTTTCTGCATCAGCTTAAGCAGCCGGTCCGAGGCGACTTCGAGCCCGCCGCTGACGGCCACGCAACCGGACTCGGCCAGCAGACGACACAGATCCGGCGTGAAGGTTTTCTCGAACCGGATGTTGCCCCACCAGGTGATGCTGAGCTTCTCTTCAATGAGGCGTGTTGCAAGTGCGCGCATGCCGGCCGGCGGCGCGGCTTCGTCCACCAGATGAAACCCGGTCTCGCCGGTCTCCGCGATCAGCGCGCGGATGCGCTGCATGACGAGGTCCTCACCCGGCCGGTCGTAGCGGCCGATGTAGTCGAGCGAGACGTCGCAGAAGGAACATTTCTTCCAGTAGCAGCCATGCGCCAGCGTGATCTTGTTCCAGCGGCCGTCCGACCAGAAGCGATGCATGGGGTTGAGCATCTCCATCACGGACACGTATCTGTCCAGCGGCAGGCCGTCGTAGGTCGGGATGCCGGTATCGCGTTGCGCGATGTCATGCTGGGTGGCGTCGTTCTCGAAAACCACCTGTGTGCCCTGGCGTACAAAGGTGCGCACCAGCGGGGCAGGGCGGCCGCGCAACCGCAGCAGCAGGTTCAGCAGCGGCCGTTCGCCGTCATCGAGCGTGATGTAGTCGAAGTAGTCGAATACGCGCGGGTCGCGCAGGGAACGAAGTTCCGTGTTCACCCAGCCGCCGCCCAGAATCAGGGTGGTGTCAGGGGCGGCCGCGCGAAAGGTGCGGGCCATGCGAAATGCGCCGTAGACATTGCCGGGAAACGGCGCGGTCACCGCGATGACATCGGGCGGCTGCGCAATCAGCTCGCGCGTCAGCGCGTCGAGCGTGGTATCGACCAGTGTGGGGTCGCCCGTTAGTGCCTCATGCAGCGGGCCGAACGAATGCGCGCTGGCGGCCAGTTGCTCGGCATAACGCGCGAGTTCGAAGCGCGGGTCAATGCCAATCCGCCACACGTCGGCCAGGTCGTCGATGTACAGGCTGGCCAGGTGGCGGGCCTGTTCCGTGGTGCCCAGCGTGCCGAAGGTGGAAAGCAGCGCCTCCTCATGCGTCTGCTCGAAGCGCGGCCCTTCGGGTAGAAACGTCCGCCCGACGATCCGAAACGCCAGGCTCGGATCGCGGTGCTGCAGGAACCGGACCGCCGGTTCAACCGTGTCCACATAACGCCCGGCATGCTCGAGAAAGTGCGCGATCGACGGCGGCACCGGCGCCCGTTTTCCGGCAACCCGCACGCGCCGCCGCAATTCCTCGGCCATCTGCGCCACCAGTGGCGCGGAAAACAATCGCAGGAACAGCGTGATCGAGGCGTCGGCCTGCGTCAGTTCCAGCCCGAGGTCGGCGGCATGCTGGCGCAGAAAACCCATCAGATACGCCGTCGCTGGATACGGCGTATTGAGCTGAATCATCGGGGGGGTGACGAGCAGGAGGCGCATGGCGCGCGCAGCGTAACGCATGCCATGCAGGGCGGTATAGAAGGCGCCGGCGCGGGAGTGACCCCGTCTGCCGTGGCGTCGGGTGTTCGGGGAGCCGTTCTGCTACCGAATGCCTATCTTGAGTGAGGTTGGCAGTATGTATTCCCTGCGGTCCGGTGCCTGGCCCGACATCCGCGCGGTGCAGGAGCCGCACGGCCACAAGGACGTCAGCACCACGCAGATCTGCACTCATGTCATCCAGCGTGGTGCCAACGCCACTCGCAGCCCGCTTGATGTATGGACACCGGCATCCCGGGCAGTGGACGGCTTGCTGATTCGCGGTATATCCCAGTGACCTCGGTCCCTTTTGCAGGCAGTCAGTGATCAGACTTCCGCCACCTCTGACCTTGGCCTGAAAATAGCAGCTGTCAATAAGCCTGTACATTGCCGCAAGTGACGACGCATCGCGGATGCAGGAGCAGGGGCGGCCATGGATGTAATAAAGCGTGGAAAGGTCCGCGTCTGGCCGGATTCAAGGCCGATGAAACGACGACGCTTGTGTGGCTATTGCGCTCGCAGCCTGGCCTTGCCGATGCGCAGTTCCTGCCATTGTGCCGGCTCGGCTGCATAGTCCCCTGCCTCCAGGGCCGCGCGTACCTGCTCCGGCCCCGTGGGCACCGCCATGTATGAGCTGCCGACCTGGGTCCAGCCCCGCTGTGTTTCTTCGTAGACCAGGTAGTACGGAAAGGTGATGACCACGCATTCGTCGGTAGAGTCGGCATTGAGGTCGATGAAGATGGCGATGGGATCCAGGCTGTGCCACAGCGTTCCATGGCCTAGCCGCCCGGCCTTGTAATCGGCGCGGAGCTTCTCCTGAAGCGCCGCCTCCATCGCGTGCCCATGCGGATGGATTTCGATTTCGGCGAAGACCTCCTCCGGCGCGGTATCGCCGTAGGGCGACCAGCGATGCTCGCGTTCAAGCATGCGTGCGGCCTTGTGACGCAGGATGTCGGTGTCCTCGTCGTCGCCCTCCAGTGCCGCCAGGCGCTGCAGCGCGCTGCGTCCGTAGGCGCCGGATTCGAAGCGCAGATAGGCGAGTGAGCTCTGCAGTTCCTCTCCCTGTGCCTGCAGCGCCCGCGCGTACTGGCTCGAGGCCGACAAACGATGGGGCGAGGCCACGGGTGTGAGCGTCAGGCCCAGCACCACGATGATGCCCAGCGCCACGCCGATGTTGATGCGTTCGATGCCCCGCAGCCACGGGCCGCGCCGAACGGCGGCGATCGAATAACCGATGGCGTAGGCGGTGGCGGCCAGCGCCACGATCACGGCGAACACCCGCTCGACGGTGATGCCGTATTCGTCGATGCGCACCAGCAGGGCATACAGCGCCGTCACCGCCACGATCACGGTGGCCGGCAGCACGATGCGCAGGAACAGGGCGATGAACCGGGGGTAGGGCTGCTCGATGCGGCCATTCTGGTAGCCGGCGTTGAGCAGCAGCACGGTGAAGGCCAGCAGCCACAACAGCCACGCCGCACCGATGGCCCGTTCACCGTGGAACAGCAGCTCGGGCAGTTTGATCAGCAGTGTGGGTGCGAAGAGGATCAGGATCAGTCCGGCCACTGGCGCCGGCCACTTCAGCAGTCCGAGCAGCTGCTCGCGCACCACGGTAACCAGTTTCTCCAATGACCCGGTCAGATATAGCGCCACGCCGAAGGCGACGGTGGTGAAGGGATAGGCGAAGGCCGGTTCGGTGAACAGCCAGTCGAAGAATTCATAGCCGAGCATGTCGAACAGCTTCGCCCACAGCATCAGCAGCGCCCAGAACAGGCCGGTGAACAGCGCCGCCTCCGCCAGCATGATGGCCTGCTGCCAGGCGGCGGCGAACAAATGCTCGTAACCGGTCCGCCAGCGCCCGGTCGCCAGGCGCGCGCGCAGGAAGGGCAGGCAGTGCAGCCATAGCACCCCGAGGGTGAACACGAAGACAAAGCCGCCCTGCCAGCTGGCAGGCGCGAGTTCCTCGGTATTCGCCGTGCCGCCGAAGTGCCAGCCGAAATAGAAGAAGAGTGCGGTCATGAGGCCGGCGGTCCACCACAGCAGCGCCGAGCGCCAGTACTCGGAGGCCAGTTGCAGGGTCAGCGGCACGAACAGGGCGGCGGCGAAGATTCCGAACAGCCACTTTCCCGAGGTGGCCGGCCAGTACTGTCCGTCCATGGCCAGGTGCAGCCACATGAGCAGTGCGCCCTGCACGAGTGCCGTGAGGATGGTTACCAGAAGACGAGGCGTGTTCTGCAGGCTGAATAGTTGCATCTTGTTGTTCTCCCTAAACCGACAGGCCAGACTCATAGGCCAGGTCAATGGACTACATTGGCGGGGTGGCCGGATCGACAGGGCGCCGCTGCGCAGCAAGCCGGGTCGCGGCTGGCGGCCTCCCGCGCGCAGGAGTACGCTGCCCTGCCCGCAGAGTCAATCCCGACGCAGGAGCCGCCATGTCACTTTCCCTGTATGACGTTTCAGCCCCCGTTTTTGGCCGCATGCTGGGCAACCTCTCCGGTTTCCTGGCCAAGGGCCAGGCGCATGCGGAGGCCAGGGGTTTCGACAGCAAGGTGCTGGTCGATGCGCGGCTGGCGCCGGACATGCTGCCGCTGGTCAAGCAGGTACAGATCGCCTGCGACTTCGCCAAGGGCTGTACGGCGCGCCTGACGGGGATGGAGATACCGAAGCGGGAGGACAACGAGACCACGTTGGCGGAGCTGCAGGCGCGCATCGCCTGGACGCTGGATTTCATCGGCGGCGTGAAGCCGGAGCAGTTCAACGGCGCCGAAGCGCGCACCATCGTGCATCAGCTGCGCACCCGCACCGTGACGCTGCCGGCGCCGACCTACCTGCTGGCCTTCTCCATGCCGAATTTCTATTTTCATGTCACCACCGCCTACGCCATCCTGCGGCACAACGGGGTGGGGCTGGGCAAGGCGGACTACATTGGCCTGACTGCCCCCTGAGCGGCTGCACTCTGTAGCGGAGCGTATCTGCCGGGGAATAAAAAGAGCGGCTGTCGAGGTTCCGCTTCTGTTGATTTTCCCGTCCTATGGACTGGGCCCTCATGAGGGCACGAGTCACCATGCACAAGTCCGCCGAAAATCACCCGCCGGGTGGCGCTGAAATGCCCGGTAGCCGTGCCGAGACCGCCGAGCAGCTTTTTCACGCTCACAATGGCGAATTGGTGCGCTTCCTGCGCATGAAATTGCGCAATGAGGCCGAAGCGCGCGAAGTCGCTCAGGAGGCCTACGTGCGGCTGCTGCAGCTGCGTCATACCGGCGCCGTGGGTTTTCTGCGCGCTTACCTGTTCAAGATCGCCGCCAATCTCGCGGTCGACCGGATTCGCGAAAAGCGTCCGGCAACGCAGTCCTGGTCGCAAAGTGCGGAAGGTGTGGCCGATCCGTTCGATGTGGAGCGTTCGGTGCTGGCGGCCGAGGAATACGAGGTATTCCTGCGCTGCATCGAGGAATTGTCGCCGCGCTGCCGGGAGGCCTTCGTCTTGCACCGGGTGCACAAATTGCCAACCCGCGAGGTGGCTGCCCGGCTGGGCGTGTCAACCCGCATGGTACGCAAGCACATATCCCGCGCATTGATCTATTGTCGTTACCGGCTCGATGGCCTGAGCCCCGGGGCGGCCATGGAGGCTCTGAATCATGAATAACCCCGCTGAGCAGACCCGCAGATTGGAAGAGGCCGGCGACTGGCTGGTACAGCTGCAGGAAGAGGGCGTGTCGGACGAGGCGATTGTCAGCTGGGTACGCTGGTGCGAATCGAGCGCCGAGAACCGCCGCGCATTTGAACGTCTGCTGCCACTGTGGCAGGCATTCGATACGGAGCAGGCGCATGGCGCACTGCCGGAGGTTGCATTGCCCCTGGCTCGCAGGCGTCGTCCCCGCCTGGTGCGTACGGTGTGGTCGCTGGTCGCTACCGTGCTTGTTGTCGTGGCTATCGCGCTGTTCGTACGCGTATCGGGGCCTGGCTCGCAGCCCATGGTGCTGCAGGCGGTGGCTACGCTGCAATCGGCGCCGGGAGAGCTCCGACCGGCCAGGCTCCCCGACGGTTCGCGGCTGGATCTGGGAGCCCGTTCGGCGCTCAGCATCGACTTTGCGGGAACACAACGGCACGTCGAGCTGCAGGAGGGCGAGGCTTTCTTCGAGGTCGAGCCTGACAGGAAACGTCCATTCGTGGTGTATGCCGGCGATACGCGCATCACCGCTGTCGGCACTGCATTCAACGTGCTGAAGTCCGCCGGACGCGTCACGGTGACGGTTCAGGAGGGTGCGGTGGAGGTATCCCCGGCGCAACAGCGCAGCGAATCACTCGTAGCATCTGCCGGCCAGCAGGTAACCTACGATGCCTCGCGTGCACCGCAACCGCAATTGCGCGAGGTTGATCCGGCTGCTGCCCTGGCCTGGCGAGGGGGGCATCTGGAGTACCTCTCCGAGCCGCTGCTTTCCATTGTCAGTACGCTCAACCGCTATACTGAAACGCAACTGGTCATTGCGGATTCGCTACTGGGCGAACTGCGCTACACCGGTACCATCGAAGTACACTCGATTCCGGAATGGGTGCAGGCGTTGCCGCGAATTTTCCCGGTACGCATCCGTCATGGCGAGAGGCAATTGGTGATCGAAGCGCGATAGTTCCTTCGTCAAGGTTCCGCCTGCGCCGGAATTTCCGTCTCACACCCAACCTGCAGAAAATTGAGGATTGGGGAATGCGTCGCTACCAAATTGTTCATCGTATGCGTCTGCTTGGCCTGGCTGCCCTGGCGGTCTGCGTTCTGTGTGCTGCTCGCAGCGCCGGCGCGGCCGATCTTGAAGCTAAGCGCGACTTCGATATCCCTGCGCAGAGTCTCTCATCGGCGCTGCTGATCCTTGGGCGCCAGACCAGCATTCAGATCATGACCTCGTCTGATGATCTACAAGGCGTACGCTCCTCGGCCGTGCGCGGCACCATGGCGATCAAGGAGGCGCTGACACAGCTCTTGAAGGGTACGGACCTGCGCTTCGAGACAGCAGGCCGCAACTCCGTGGCCATTGTCCGCCCGGGCACATCCCCGGACACGCCGGAAGCCGCCGAAGCGCTGCGAATCAGCCGCACGGGCGCTTCCATGCAGCGTGTGGCCAGCGACGAAGTTCACGAGCAGGAACGGCGTGCTGACGAGGAAGCGGACCGCGAACCGGATGACGAGGCTGAAAGTGAGATTGTCATTACTGGCTCAAGAATTCGCCGCGATCCGCTGGAGACCCAGGTAAACCCGGTGACCATTTACTCGCGTACCGACATCCAGCGTACGGGAGCAATCAATATCACCGACTTTGTCGGTCGTATCACTCAGGGTCAGCCCGATCTATCGGCGCTGGCCAGCGATGATTTTCCCGTCAGTGGCCGTACGACGATCAATCTGCGCGGCCTGGGTAACAACACGACGCTGATACTGGTCGACGGCCGGCGCATTCCCAAGTCCGGGCAGGGCTTCGGCGGCGAGGCCTATGACCTCAACGGCGTGCCCCTGGGTGCCGTAGAACGCATCGAAGTCCTCACCGACGGTGCCAGTGCGGTGTACGGAACCGATGCCATTGGTGGAGTAGTCAACATCATCACCCGTCAGGATTTCCGTGGCATGGAGGTGTTCACGCAGTACGGCAACACCTTCGACAGTGATGTCTCCGAGCGCAATGTCAATCTTGCGCTGGGGCAGGGCGGCGTGTTCTCCGGGAGCCAGCGTCGCTACTCGCTGGCGCTCAATGCCAGCGCTTACTCACGCAACTCGCTGCAGGCTATCGACCGCCCCTACACCGCCTCCAGTGACTACAGCGCTTCAGGCGGCGTCGCACCGCCTCCGATCAGCGAGACCACTTTGATCGGAGGTGGGGGAGTTGTCTGGTCGCAAGTTGGACCGCCACCGTTTTTCATGCGTCCGAACCTTCCCGGCCTGGATTCGCCGTTTACCGTCATTCCCGCCGGTCAGGATGGTGCCAATCTGCAGCCCGGCGATTTCCCTGGCAGCGCTTCCACCCTGGTGCGTTTCTCCGAGGAGGCGCCGCGCTATGAGCTGCTGTTGTCACCCACGCGCAACGCGGCAGTGTCAGGCGGGGTGAAGCTGGACTGGACGGAGAACCTGCAGCTCTTTGCCGATGCGGCATATTCGGTTTACGAGAGCCGCTACCAGGGGTCCCCGCCAGTGGTGCGTGCAGCAGTGCCGGCTGGCAATCCATATAACCCGTTCGGCGTCGATGTCAATGTCACCAAGGTCATCTACGAACTTGGACCTTCGCGCGGAGAATCACAATCACGTACCAGCCGTTTCGCGCTCGGTGCGCGTGGCGAGTGGTTCGGGGACTGGCAGTACGATCTGTCTGCCGGCTACAGCCGCTACGAGGGCACCAGTGAACAGTCCATGCCACAGGAGCTGCTGCTGCAGAACATCCTCATCCTGGAGCCCGAGTTTCAGATCATCGAAACGCCCGGATTTGTCGCGCTGAACTCCACAGACCCGGCCACGGCACTGAATCTTTTCGGTGACGGTCGTACCACCGAGCCGAACGCAGCCCAGTTGCTGAGGGATATCGTCCAGGGCTCGAATCTCAATGACTACCGCGAGCTGGGGGAGACAAGCACATACAGTTTCAATACCAACGGCAAGATTCTGCAGCTGCGCGGCGGCGAGATGAAAGTGGCCATTGGCGCTGAGTATCGTGAGGAGAGTGTGAGCTTCGAGAATACCCTCGGCAGCCTGTACGGCAGCCTGCGCGCACCGGATTCGCGCGATGTGGTAGCCGGCTATGCTGAAGTATCGGTGCCGGTGGTCGGCGCGCATCAGGGCGTGCGCGGGGTGAACGCCCTGCAATTTACCGCTGCTGGTCGCCTGGACTCGGAGAGCGTCTTCGGCAGCGAGTTCACGCCGAAGTTTGGCGTGTTGTGGAAGCCGATCCCCAGCCTGGCAATTCGTGCCTCGCGGGGCGAGGGCTACAAGGCGCCTACCCTGGTGCAGCTGACCTCGCCGACAACGCAGAGTCTGCAGAACATTGATTTCTTCTTCCCGGTGCCTGTGGACCCGGTGTCCGGCGAACCGCTCAGCGGGCTGGTAACACTGACGCAGGGCGGCAATCCGGATCTGCAGCCGGAGCGTTCCCGCTCCATCAGCGTGGGGATCATCTATGAGCCGGTAAAAGTGCCGGGCCTGGTGCTGTCAGCGGACTATTTCGATATCGACTATTTCGACAAGGCCAGGCTGAGCCTGTCAGTGCAGGAGGCCCTGGACTTTTTCCCCGGGCGCATCGAACGCGATCCGGATACCGGGCAGGTGGTGCGCATCGACACGCGCGCGGTCAATCTCTCCAATGTCGTGGCTCGTGGCATCGATGCGAAGCTGACCTACCGGTATACCCTTCCGCAAGGCTCCCAGCTCGACATGCGCATTAACGGCACCTACAACATCGAAAATGCTGCGCGCGGCAGCCCTGGCACGCCGCTGGTGGAGCAGATCGATCAACCCTACTTTCCGCGCGTGCGCATGAATGGGGATCTATTCTTGCGGCGGCAGCGCTTCGAAGTTGGCATCACCGCCACCTATGATGCATCGACGCGCAACATCAGCATCTTCGCCCCCAGCGTGCTGCCGGAACGCATCCGTCGCGCAGTGGTGTTTGACCTGCAGACCAGCTATGACGTGGATGCAGGACGCATTCTGCGTAACCCTGGCTGGTGGCAGGGCTGGAAGTTCACTGCTGGTATCCAGAATCTCTTCGACCGGCGTCCATCAGCCACCGATGGTGATGGCGGCTACGCGTTGATCGATCCGCGCCAGCGGCGGTTCTACGTCAGCTTGCGCAAGCAGCTGTGAATGTGGAGCCGTCGGGCCGCCCCTGGCGGGCGGCCGTGGGGATGTTTGCGATACTGGCAATGATGGCCGGTGTTGCAGCAGCCGGGGCCGGCAATCGGGCCGATGATGATTTTCGGCGAATCAATGCACTGCTGAGCGAGGCTCCGCCGATCGACGCCGGGGGAGAAGCCGTGGAACGGTGGACGCGGGTGCAGGCGCAGAAGTTGCGCCAATGGGGCCTGAAGTTCTTTTGCGATTATCCGGATGACTTGCGTCGCTGGGATGTCATCGCCGCCATGGTTGCCCGCCGCGGCTGGTGGATGACGTCCGCATACGAGCCTGTCGATGCACAGGCCAGGGCATGGCTGGAGGAACTGAAGCGGCTGCAGGCGCAGCTAAGCGCCTCCGCGCAGGCCGGCAAGCGCAGTCGCGAGCAGGTGGCAGCTGCGGCGGTGCGTGAGGCGCTGTCCTACCGCAACCACCCTGTCTACCAGCAAGGCACTGAGGCGCAACAGGCGATGATCAATTCCCTGGCGGAGCGCTTCCCTGACGGTGAGCAGGCACCCGCACTGCAGCGCAGCTTCCTGCAGCAGCTTTCCCAGGACCGCCCTGAGAAGGTACCAGCGATTCTCGAGCAGATCCGCAACAGCCCCCATCCGCAGATTCGCGCGCTGGCCCGCGGGCAGTTGCGGCTGATCGAGGCGCGGCACACCCCTGTGCAGATGCGCTTCACAGCATTGGATGGCCGTGAAGTCGATCTGCGGCAGCTGCGCGGCAAGGTGGTGGTGATTGATTTCTGGGCGAGCTGGTGTCAGCCCTGTATCAAGGAGATGCCGGAACTGAAGCGACTGTATGAGGAACATCATCGTGAGGGTCTGGAGGTCATCGGTATTTCACTGGACAAGGCCGGGGATCGCTCGAAGTTGCTCAGGCTGATCGATAACCTGGGTCTGCCATGGCCGCAGCACTTTGATGGCAGGGGCAGGGACAATCGCTACGCGGTGCAGTTCGGTGTCACGGGTATTCCCAAGGCATTGGTGCTAGATCGCAGCGGTATCCTGGTCTCTGACAACTTGCGAGGCAATTTGCTGGCGCAGCAGATCAAGCAGTTGCTGCACGAATAGATAGTGGCCGCAGGCCGGCTGCTGCTAATGCTCATGTGGGCCTGGATTCCAGGCCCTACCTTTAGACGTACGAGCGTCGATTCTCCGTTACTTCCGGTTTGCGCCCGCTTCACAAGGCTACACTTCCGCAATCATGAGCGGCGGCGACGACAACTACATCTTCGAAGTGCTGAAGCTTGAAGGGCTGCTGCAGTCCTACCTTTGCCGGTATGTTTGTAACCCTTCCGACACCGAAGAGCTGTTGCAGGAGACTTACGCGCGATTGCTGGCAGTGAAAGAGTCTCAGCGCCGGCGCATTCAATCGGTGCAGGCATTCGCGTTGACCACGGCACGCAATATTGCGTTGGACTGGTTGCGTCACCGACAGGTGGTTCCGATCAAGTATGTCGGTGATCTCGAGGAGTTGCAGATTCTCATCGACGACGGTCGCCTGGATGAAGTGGTGGGCGCCCATCAGGAGCTGAAGCGCGTAGCCGCGGTGGTTGCGGGATTGCCAGACCGCTGTCGCCAGGTGTTTACGCTGCGAAAGGTCTACGGCATGACTCAAAAAGAGATCGCTGGCCGTTTGAAGATATCCGAGAATACGGTGGAACAGCACTTGACCAAGGCAGCCCGCCGCTGTGCCGAGCAGTTGCCCGAATACGTGGCACCAGGCGCCAGGCGTGGTTCTTTAATGAGCCGCCTGCGTCTCCGTCGGCTTGTGCATGGGAAGAACACACATGAAGCATAAGGGCCACATCGACGTCGCAGCTGCGCGGTGGTTGGTGCGTCGTGATCTTGGTTGGAATTCAACTGCCACGGCCGATCGTGGTGCGTTCGAGCGTTGGCTGGCGCACGATGCGCGCCACCGAGCTGCCTATCTACGCCTTGAAACTGCCTGGCGGCAGGCCGATCGCCTGAGTGGTATGCGTCCGCCGGGCGGCGCGATCGATCCCGACTTGTTTGCCCGGCGCGGCTTCCTGCGGCCGCCCCTGCGGGCGCGGTTGGCGTGGGGTGCCTGTGCGGCGACCGTCTTGCTTGCCAGCTTCGCCGCCTGGTGGTGGATTTCCTGGTCGACGCAATGGCAAAGCTATACCACGGAGGTCGGCGGCTATGAGCGCGTGTGGCTTGCTGACAATACCAGTGTGGAGCTTAATACCGATACGCATCTGCAGGTCCGCCTGTCGGGCGATCATCGGCGTGTGCGCCTGTTGCGTGGTGAGGCGCTGTTCAATGTAGCCCGGGACGCCAGGCGGCCGTTTGACGTGTTCGCCGCGGGGATGACCATTCGTGCGGTGGGCACTGCGTTCAATGTCCGCATGCGCGATTCCCAGAAAGTTGAGGTGGTGGTCACAGAGGGCCGCGTTGCATTGTCCAATGCGGATCTGCCGCGAGACTTGTCCGCCGCCACCAGGTTCGCGCCGACTCTTTCCGCAGGTGAACGCGCTGTCAGCGAGCCGGATGGAATGGTCGTGCAGGAAGTTGCTGTGCTGGAGCTGCAGCGTCGGCTGGCATGGCAAAACGGAGAACTGATATTCCAGGGCGATGCGTTGGCGGACGCGGTAAATGAATTCAATCGCTACAATCGACGCCAGCTGGAAATCGCCGATGCCGGGCTTGGGAGCTTGCGCATTGGTGGTAACTTTCAGGCGACTGATGTGTTTAGTTTTGTAAAGGCACTTCAGCAATCGTTTTCCATACGTGTCGAAGTCAGCTCTGATGGCGCGCGTTATGTGTTGCGACGGTCACGTAGCGACTCTGCGGATGATGTCACTGGCAGGAATTCCGGCGCATAACGGAATTTGTCGTCTGGCCCGTCTACTCCTGCGTGGCGCAAAAAACTCTAGCGCGTCTTGAATATCCAGGGGAACACCATGGCCGATATGCGATTGCCCTTTCTCGTCCGTATTATCGCGGCAACGATCATTTCCGTGTTGCTGGCGCCTTTGGCGTGCGCGAATGCTGGAGAACATGCTTTTGAAATTTCAGCTGGTTCCGCGCCGGCGGCCTTGCGTGAATTTGGCCGTCAGGCCGACATTCAGCTGCTGTTCGATTTCGATGCGGTCGACGGTATCGAAACGAAGGCCCTGGCAGGAACTTTCGAAGTGGAGGCTGCTCTGCGTTTGCTGCTGCAGGGAACTGGCCTGAGTTTCGGTCGGGTCAACGAGCGCACATTGGCCATTCGCACGCGTGCCGATCCGTACCAGGATGCCGCGTGGCCATCTGAACCTGTCGAGGCCGGGCGCGCTACGAATGATCAATCCGGCTCCGTGCGTGCAGTCGAGCAGTGGCGTCTGGTTCGTGTTGAAGAAGTGCGTGAGGAGGTATCGTCGCGAACCGTGGAGGAACCCGACGAGAGAGACGGGAAGAATAACGAGATCGTAGTCACTGGCACGAATATCCGTGGGGCGGAACTGGTCGGGCAGCAGTTGAATGTTTTCGATCGTGAAGATATCGAGCGTGCTGGCGTAAACAGCATCGATGAAGTTCGCAACCTGCTGCCACAAAATTTTAGCGGCAGCGGCACGGACTCTTTTTCCTCCAATGCTGGCCAGGAAAGCGCAGCCACACGGGATTCGACAAACGTCGGCTCGGTTTCGAGCTTCAATCTGCGTGGGTTGGGGACCGCGGCCACGCTCACGTTGCTCAATGGCCGTAGAATTGCCCCCTCTGGTGTGGGGGATATCTTTGGCGTATCAGCCATGCCTGTCAGTCTGGTGGAGCGCATCGAAGTGGTGCCCGACGGTGGTTCGGCCATCTACGGTTCCGATGCCGTAGGCGGCGTGGTAAACATTATCACCCGGCGGGATTTCGAGGGCTTCGAAACCAGTGCGCGCTACGGCACGACCATTAGTGGGGGGCGCGATGATCTGGGCGTCAATGCGCTCGCCGGACACGGCTGGCGCTCGGGAAATCTATTCGTGCTGGCGGACTATAGCGAGCGTAGCGCGCTGTACGCTCGTGATCGTGACTACATCGGCGATGAGGTGGACGACATTGCCACGCTGGCGCCAAACGACGACCGCGTGAGTCTTTTTGCGACACTGAATCAGGAGTTGAACCAACGCTTACGGTTGGGGCTGGATGCCCTGTGGACCGAGCGCCAGGTATTCGATACGACCAGCTCCTCAGTGTTCGGCCTGACTGAGCCCATTCCTGTTGAGCTGAAGAACCAGGCTTACCATGCCGCCGGCCGCGGTGAATTTGATCTGTCGGACAACTGGCTGATCGGGCTCAATGCTGACTATTCAGTGCACAAGAGCAGCTCGGTGCTTCCGGGCAATTCAAGCAGGTACGACAACAAGGCCAGCACACTGGAACTGTCCCTTGCCGGAACCGCCGCGCGGCTGCCGGCCGGACCTGCGCGGGTGGCGCTCGGGGCACTACTCAGAAAAGAAGAGCTGGAGTCGGTGGGGACCGGCTCGCCGTTCCTCGAGCGCGAGGTCCGTGGCGCCTACGGTGAGGTGCTGCTGCCACTGGTGTCCTCGCCCATGTCAGTTCCGCTGGTGCGCGAGCTGACACTGAGTCTGGCTGCCCGCTGGGATGACTACAGCAACGGCGAAAACCGGGTGACGCCCAAGTATGGCGTGTCATGGAAAGCTGGCGAGGGCCTGTCCTTTCGCGCGTCCTTCGCGGAGGCCTTTCGCGCGCCGACCATGTTCCAGCAGGCCGACCAGCAGCAGATGTTCTTCGTCGGCTTTCCGTACTTCAATCTGGATCCGGCCGACCAGAATCCGAATTTCAGTCCCGGGTCGGCCTACGTCGCCGCCTACAACCGGCAGGGCAATCCGGACTTGATTCCGGAAACGGCCGACATCTTTACCGCCGGGGTGGATTTTGAGCCGGCCGTGTTGCCGGGCCTGCGCACCAGCGTGACCTATTTCGATATCGACTATACCGATGTCATCTTTTCAATCTTTGCGTTTCTACGCCTGAACGATCCAGCATTCGCGGATTTCCGCACCGAATCTCCGGACCCCGACTATGTGCAATCGCTCCTGGGCGGCGCCGAAACGGTGCTGAACTTCACGGCGATTCCCATCGACGTGCAGCAGGTGCAAGTACTCATGGATGCCGGCGTGCACAATGTCGCCTCGTTAAGAACTTCCGGCGTCGATCTGCAGTCCTCCTATGCGTTTGAGGTCGGGCCAGGTGCGCTTGATGTTTCTTTCAACGCGACCTATGTAATGGAGTACCTGTTGCAAGGTACGCGGCAGACGCCAGCAGAGAACAACGTGGATCGGGTCGGAGATCCATTGCGATTCAGAGCACGCGCCGCCGCGGGGTATTCCGTAGGCGCCTGGACGCTATCTGCGGCAATGAATTTCCAGGACAGCTACATTGATGACATCTTCTCGCCACTGGCACCGGTGCGGGTCGATTCCTATGCAACGCTTGACCTGGGCGTTCACTATCGTTCTGCCGTCCGCGCGGCCCCTGGTTGGCTAGACAATATGCGATTCTCATTGAACTTGCGCAACGCGCTGGACGAGGATCCACCGTTTGTTGACGATCCGAGTGGTTTCAATTTCGATGCTGCCAACGCCAGCCCTCTTGGTCGTTTCATTTCGTTGCGGATGACCAAGGGCTGGGGGCTTTGAGGCCGGCGGACGCATTACACAGGGCTGAGAGGTGGCTCGAGGGCGGTGCATGCCTTGCTGCCTCTCGATTAGCCAGGTTGGCGCTGGCCTTGCTGTGTGCTACGGCCTCGGTAGCAGACGAGCCGGGCGAGTCTGCGGCTGTCTTGGGCGCCGTAACCGTGCCGATCGATTCGCTGGCGCCGGACGCGGAGGATTTCGCCGACCTGCAGCCGCTAGTCAGCACGATCGGCGCGACGCGCATCGTTCTGCTTGGCGAGGGTGGTCACGGCGAGGGCTCAACCTTTCTGGCCAAGGCACGGCTGGTGCGTTTCCTTCACCAGCAGATGGGCTTCGATGTGCTGGCGTGGGAGTCGGGGCTGTTTGACTGTGAGGAAGTCGATCGCTTCATGCGTGGCGAGGCCTCTGCGCTGCAGGCCGCCCAGCGCGGAATTTTTCCGGTCTGGTCGCACAGCGAGCAAGTCAGGCCGGTGCTCGAGTACGTCAAGGCGACGCAATCGGGTTTGCGGCCGATCACCACTGCCGGGTTCGACTGCCGTATATCGAGCAACGCAACGCTGCAGGCGCTACCGCAAGCAATATTCGAATACTTCGAGCGCCTCGATCCCGGGCTGTTTCCTGAGGCCGATCGTGACCGTTTGCAGCGGTTGCTGGCCCGGTTTGCCGGCCGCAGCAGCTACGCCCCCGATGTACAGGAGAGCAGAACGAATCGTGACCTGCTGCATCGATTGATTCACAACGTTGCGCTGCATTCAGGACGTGTCAGCGCTGCACAGGCGGCATTGACAGAGCGCATTTTGCGCAATGTGCTGGTCATGGAGGAGCGTAGTGTGCCTCGTGCGCCGCAAGACTATCCGGCGGTGTTCAATTTGCGCGACCAGGCGATGGGCGAGAACCTGTTGTGGCTGGTGCAGCAGCGTTACCCGCGACGGAAGATCATCGTCTGGGCAGCCAGCCTGCACATCGCGCGCGATCTGACGCCGCTGCGCGTGGCCAGTGGGCAATCACCGCAGTACGCCGGCCTGGTACCGATGGGACATTACTTGCACCGGGCGCTGGGCGAGCCCACCTACACCGTGGGCTTTGTCGCCTATCGGGGCAGCAGCGGCTGGGCGGTGGGCTCGAATGCCCAGCCGACTGTGTTGTCCACGCCGAGCCCGGACTCCTTTGTCGCGCGGTGTCATCAGACTGGCCATTCGCAATTATTCGTGGACCTGAAAGGCCTGCCTGCCAGGCACTGGCTGCGCGGAGCGTTCACTTTATCCTCCGGCGCGCCGGCCCGCTGGTCGACGATCTATGACGGTTTGCTGTTCATGGAAGAAATGATTCCGAGCACACCGCTGCGCCCCGGGATCTGACAGATGTTGGCTGCTGCATGCCTGGCTACCGCGCTGCTGCCGGCCGCCGAAGCGCCCGACAGGATCGAGTGGTTGCGGCACAACGCCGTGCAGGTGCGTAGCCTTGCGTCCGACGACGATGACTTCTCGGACCTGCAGCCGCTGCTTGAGGCAATTGGCGACTCCAGAGTGGTATTGCTTGGCGAAAATACGCACGGTGATGGTTCGACCTTTCGTGCCAAGACCCGGCTGATCAAGTTCCTGCATCAGGCAATGGGTTTCGAGGTGCTGGCCTGGGAGTCCGGCTTGTTCGACGTGCAACAGATGCAGCAGGGATTGCGGGTGGGCAAGCCGGGCGCCGAAGCAGCCCGTGTCGGCCTGTATCAGGACTGGAGCACGCGCGTGCAGACGCAGGCGCTGTTTGACTATCTGAGCGATACCCAGGATTCGCGTCGCCCGTTGCTATCTGTCGGATTCGATTCGCGTGTTGCCCAGCCACAGGCCCGGGCACAGGATTATCCAGAGTACATTTTCTCTTTCTTCGACCGGCTCGACCCGCGATTGATCTCCGCGCAGGAGCGTGAGAGATTTCGCAGGCTGTCCGAGGCGCTGGTTCCTGCCGAATACTATCGGCATCACGACGACCGACTTGTCGATCCGGATATCGCCAGGGTTCTGCTCGCCCGGCTACAGGTACAGTGCGAGGCACTCGCGCCCTTGTACAGTCCAGCGCAGATCGACTATGCCCGCCGTTCGCTGATCAGCCTGATCGGTATGTCGCGCGGGTTGACCGAGCACCCGCGCTTTACTCGCGACACGGTCATGGCCGAGAACCTGCTTTGGCTTATCCGCGAGGTGTATCCGCGGCGCAAGTTCATCGTCTGGGCCCATAATTTTCACGTCATGACGGCCGTGCCCGGCGCTGCTCCGGAGGCGGAGGCGGATTTTAATGGTCCGATGGGGCGGCTGGTCAAGGCGGCGCTGGGAGATATGGTTTATGTCGTCGGCTTTGCTTCCTGGGATGGCGCCTATGCCTACGTAGGCCAACCGCCGGTGCCCATACCGCCGTCCTCGCCAGGCTGCATGGAAACCTTGCTGCATGCTGTCGGGCATCCTTACCTGTTTCTCGATGGTCGCCGTCGGCCTGCCAACCACTGGCTGCGCCGGCCGATGTGCGCTCGGATGCAGTTCTACACCGAGAGCACACAGGACTGGACGCGCTACTTCGATGCCCTGTTCTATATTGACCGAATGCAGCCCGCTCGCAGTCCGCATCCATAGTTGCGGCAGGTCACGAAATGGCCCTGGCGCAAGGACTTGCTGCGCGGATGCCTCGCCGCCCTCCGGTCTGGCAGTGGAGGTGGTTGAAATTCCGCCTGACCTCGTCTTTAGGAATAGGATGGAACTGTTCAAAGACGGCTGCACTGCAGCAATATCATAGGGGTTCAGGTGACGGCACCGGATAAAGCCTGGCTGGGCGAGCTTTTCGATGCGACGGGGCGGCGGTTCCTGCGCTATCTGGCGGCTCGCCTGAAAGACGGCACCGACGCCGATGATCTGGCACAGGAAGTGTATCTGCGCCTGCTGCGCGTGGACGACGTGATGCTCATCCGCAATCCCCGCAGCTTCGCCCTGCGCGTGGCCAGCAATGTGGCCTGCGAGTGGGGCCGCCTGTCGCGCCACCGGCGCGTGCATGTGGGCGATGAATTCCTGGACGAGAATGAGACGGATACGGCCAGCCCGCTGGAGCAGGCAGCGAACGCCCAGCAGTTCAGTACCCTGTCCCGCACTCTGGATACTCTGAGCCCCATGCGTCGCGCGGTGGTGCTGCTGCACACCCGCGATGGTCTGACCTACGCGCAGATTGCCGCGCACGTCGGCCTGTCCGTCAGCATGGTTGGCAAGCACCTGTCGTTGGGTCTGCAGGCCTGTCAGCAGGCTCTGGCCGAGGCGCCGCCAGAGGGGTTGAAGCCATGAGCGCCCAGTTCGACAAGGCCCTGCTGGCGATTCGCGAACAGGCTGCCGAGTGGGTGATCCGGCTCGGTGCGCCGGACACCGCGCACGGAACACACACCACATTTTCTGCCTGGCTGCGTACCTCGCCGATCCATGTGCGCGAGTACCTGCGTGCGGAGGCTGCGTGGCTGGCCGTGCGGGGCGTGGCGCAGCATGATCGCAGCGATGTCTCTGCGCTGCTTGCGGCTGGACAGACAAACGTCGTGGATCTGCAGCAGAGTCCGCGCGCAGCGGGCACGACTGAGGTCACCTCACAGCTCGATATGCCGGTGCAGCAGCCGCTCACGCGATTTCGTCGCCGGACCATGGCGCTTGCGGTCGCTGCCACGGTGCTGCTTGCCATTGGCGCCGCACTGGCGCTGGTGCTCGTCGAGCGTGTTGATCACAGTACCTACGCCACGGCGGTTGGCGAAATGCGCCGGGTGGTGCTCGAGGACGGCTCGGCAGTGGAACTGAACACTCATTCGCGCATCCGCGTGGTCTATACCGACACGGCGCGTGATATCCATCTCACCCGCGGCGAGGCCTTTTTCTCCGTGGCGCGCGACACGCAGCGGCCCTTCCGGGTGCGCAGCGATGAGGCGGTGATTCGCGCTCTTGGTACCCAGTTCAGCGTCTACCGTAAGCCAGGCAGACCCGGACAGACCGGTGATGCAGGCAAACTCATCGTGACAGTCGTCGAGGGCAAGGTGGCTGTGTCCCAGGGCCGGCAGGCAGCGCCGGAACCTGCCGGCAAGGGCACTTCCGCAATCGCGACGGGAGCAAAGCAGCAGGCACCACCCGCAGCCGTTGAGCTGAGCGCCGGCCATCAGGTGGTTATCGATTCCAGTGCCGACAGCGATCGTCGTGAGTTGCTGGCCACCGCCAACGTTGACGCTGCCGGCGCCACTGCCTGGCGGCAGCGCCGGCTGATCTTCCACAACGAGCCACTTGCCGAAGTGGTGGCGGAGTTCAATCGCTACAACCGCCAACAGCTGGTGGTCGAGGATCCCGCGCTTGCTGCCACCGGCATCAGCGGCGTATTCGATGCGGACAAGCCGCAGGGCCTGGTGGGGTTCCTGTCCGCCAACGGCGAAGTGCGCGTTGTTGAACAGGGCGCGCGGCTGCTGCTGACTGCCCGCGAATCGACCTGAGTTCACGGAACAGGTGGTGACTTTTCCGCCTGACCTCGTCCTTACATGCAGGTCCGACATAACTGCATGCCCAGGGGAACGATCATGAGACATCTGTACCGCTTCATTGCCCTGCTGCTGGTGGCTACGCCGCTGCTCGCAGCCGAAACATATCGCCTTGACATCAAACCCCAGCCCCTGGCTGCCGCCCTGCAGCAGTTCGCCGAACAGTCAGGCCTGCAGATCGTCTACTACGCCAAGGTGGCTGAAGGGCAGAAGGCAGGCGGCGTCAGTGGCACGCTTACGGTCAATGAGGCCCTGCAACGTCTGCTGGCCAACACCGGTCTGCGGTTCGAGTCGGTGGATGAGTACACCGTGGCCATTCGCTCGGTGAAGAGCGCCAGCCCCTCCGGCGCGCGCAAGGGCACAGCAATCAGCGGCGAAGCGCAGGAGCACGCCACCACCGGGCTGCGTCTGGTTCGCGCCGCCGCGGACCCTCTGCGCGCCGGGCAGGCGCAGACTGACGAAGAGCGCGAACGCGAAGAGCTGGCCGCGGCGCGGGCTGCCGCTGCAAAGGCGGAGCAGGGCGGGGAGCTGATCGTCACCGGCTCGCGTCTGCGTGGCGTGGACCCGATCGCGCCGGTCATCACCATCGACCGCGCCGAGATTGAACGCCGCGGCGCTCTCACTGCGGAGGAAGTCATTCGTACGTTGCCGCAGAACTTCGCCGCCACCAACACCAGTTCCACTACCAGCAGCGTCGCCCCCAATGAATTCACCGGTGGTTTCACCGACTTCGATGCCGCTGGCGTCTCGGCCGCAAACCTGCGCGGTCTCGGCGAAGCCTCTACCCTGGTGCTGCTCAACGGCCGCCGCACGGCTGGCACTCCGCTGGGACACGGACAGTTCGTGAATCTGTCCACCATACCGACCAGTGACATCGAGCGCATCGAGATCGTCACGCAGGGCGCTTCGGCCCTGTACGGCGCCGATGCCGTCGGCGGTGTCATCAACATCATTCTCAGAAAGCATCGCCAGACCGGCGCCATTTCCTCGGTGCGCTATGACACCTCCGAGCACGGCAAGGAGCGGGTGAATGTCATGCAGGTCGGCACGCTGGGCTGGTCCGGCGGCAACGCCACCGCCACGCTGAACTACACACAGACTGATCCGATCAATCCGCAGAAGGCCGGCTACACCACCAATGATTTTCGCAGCCGTGACGGCAGTGACCGGCGCGGTACGAGTATTTTCAATGCCAGTGTTTCGCCATTCGTCAGCTTCTCCGGTCTGACTGCGCCTGACAGCTACGATGGGGTGATCGACACCAATGGCGATGGCGTGAACTCGCCGGAGGAGATCGCCGCCGCCCGCGCGCTGTTCACCGCCTTCGACCGCGATGCGCCTTTTCAGGAGAATCTGGCTACCGAGATCTCCCCGGACATCGAAAGCTACAACGTGAGCCTGCGCGGGGAGCAGTCAGTAGGCGAGAACGTGCAGCTGTACGGCTTCGCCACCTACAACCTTGCCAAGAACACCTACGGTGGCAGCCCGGTTCCCGGTATCACCGTCTTTTCTTCCACCACGGCTCCTGGCCTGGCCGTGCCCGCCGACAACCCCTACAACCCTTTCGGCACGGCGCAGACACTGCGCTATACCTTCTACCAGGAGCTGGCGGACGGACTGGTGCCCGATTCATTGCGCCAGACCGAGCAGCAGCGCATTGACGGCACCGCCGGCCTGACCTGGAATCTGCCGTTCCGCGACTGGCAGCTCGACACCAGCCTTACCCGCAGCGAGGAAAGTACCGAAGGCCTGGACGTCGGGCTGCTGACACGTAACTCCCGTCTTGACGTCGATGGTGCGGTCGATGGGCGCTCTCCCGTGGAGCGGCTTATCCAGGGCGATCACCCCGTCACCGGTCAGCCGCTGACCGATCGCTCGGACTTCATCAACCTGTTCGGCAACGGCACGGTACAGACGCCGCTGCTGGCGCTGGCCTCGGGCAAGACGCGCAACCAGCAGCCCATCTCCACCAGCTGGCAGTACTCTGCCGCAGTTGAGGGCTTTCTCGGCACGCTGCCGGGCGGTGAGGTGCGCAGTGTGCTCGGCCTGGAGTATCGCGACGAAACCATCGACTACTCGGGCAATGAGGACCGCGCCTCCAAAGCGCCCGGCGTCACCGGCGGCTTCTTCCGCCAGCTGATCGAGCTGAACCGCGACTCCATCGAGCTGTTCAACCAGACCTCCTTTCCCCTGTTCGGACCGGAAAACCGCCGTGCCGGTATCGAGAGCCTGCTGGTGAACGTGGCGGCCCGGTGGAGCGATTACAGTTTCAACGAGCCCACTCTCGGTTCGGTCGATGCCGATCCGGGCACGATCGACATCAGTGATCTGTACAGCGCCGCCACCTTCAGCAATGTCAGTCCCGGGCTGGGCATCTCGTGGCGCCCCATCCAGGCGCTGAACCTGCGCGCCAACTGGACGGAGAACTTCCGCACCCCGATTTTCACCGATCTGGTTGGCGGTGGTCTGGGCGTGGGCAACACTCCGCTGACCTTCGATGACGGCACGGCCATTCGCGCCACCAGCGTGCGCATCGGCAATCCGGGTCTCAAGCCCGAAACCAGCGACAACTTTTCCCTGGGCTTCGACTGGACACCGCAGGCGGTACCGGGTCTGTATGTCTCGGTAACCTGGCAGCGCATCGACACCGACAATGCCATCGGTTCCGAGCCGATCTTCGGGTTGTCCGCCGACGACCTGCTCGACCGCGGCCAGCTCATCGAGGAACCGAGTGACCGCTTCGGCTGGCGGCTGGTGACCATGCCCATCAACCTGGATTCGCGCATCCGCACCTTCACCGACATGACAGTGCGCTATGACCTCAGCACCGTCTACGGACGCTTCACCGGTGTTCTCGATGGCACCTACTTCTCTCAGAACGAAGTCAATATTACCGATGGCGCCTCCGGTGAAGTGCGCACCTACCGCTACGAGGGCACCAACTTCGGTCCGAACAAGATCCAGGCGCGCGGCCAGCTGCTGTGGGACTACAGCAAGTACACGGCCTCCCTGGCGATCAACTACGGCAGCTCCTACACCTGGTACAACGGTCTGGCCAGTCGTTCGGTGTTCGCCGATCTGATCAGTCGGCATGTGCCGCATTACACCACCGTGGATCTCACCGGCAGTTACGAAACTGCTTCGGGCCTGCGAATTGTCGGTGGCGTGACAGATCTGACCGACGAGGACTTCCCTTTCGTGGATGAGGGCTACGGCTTCAACACCAGCAAGGTGAATGTGCAGGGCCGCACGCTGTTCCTGCAATTGCAGAAAAGCTTCGCGCTGTAGCTGGCGGACGCAGGATGCGGGCGCTTCTCACACTCACCGCGCTGCTGGCTGTTACCGACGCCAGCAGCGCGGGGATCGAGTTCTTCCACGGCAGCTTTGCCGAGGCATTGCAGGCAGCACGCCAGCAGGACAGGCTGCTGTTCGTGGACGTCTACACCCAGTGGTGCGGGCCCTGCAAAATGATGGACCGGGACGTATTCGTGCTGGACGAGGTCGGCGCGCTCTATAACGCCAGCTTCATCAACTTCAAACTGGATGCCGAAGATGCCTCCGCAAGTGGCCCGGAGCTGAAGGCGCGCTACGGCGTGGAGGTCTTTCCCACGTATCTGTTCATCGACGGCACGGGCGAGCTGCGGTTCAAGGCCACCAGCCGCATGAGTGCCGAGGTCTTCCTCGCCCTCGCCCAAAGGGCGATGGATGGTGGCCCGGCTGACTTTCAGCATCTCGCCGATCAGGTGCAGGCCGGATCCGATGACCCGCTGAAGATGCAGCCGACAAGTCGGCCGATAGTCCGGGAGTACCTGCTGCAGGCGCAGGTGCGTCTGTCGACGTTGAGTGGCGAGGCGCGCACGCAATTGCAGCGGCAGGTGCAGGCCGTACGTGATCGTTATTTCCGGCAGTTCGAACCGGGAGCACTGCTCGATCCCCGGGACATCGCGCTGATCCAGACCTTCTACTTCACCCGCGGCGACAATCCCATCGAGCTGCTGGTGTCCGGCTATGAGCGCTACCCGGCGTCCGTGCGCACCGTCGAACTGGCCGGCTACCTGGTCAGGGCCAACGACAACGCCATTCGCATCGGCGCCAGTCGCGGCGACCTCAGTTACAGGAAGTACCTGGAGGACATTCGTACAGCCATGGCGCCGGTGTATCGGGACTACTCCGGTCCGCACGCGGACAGTCGCGCCGCCGAGGCGGCGCTGGAGAAAATCTACCGTGGCCGGCAACTGACCGCGGCATTTCACCTTGCCGTCAGCCGCAGCGACTGGGCAACGGCAATATCAGCCATGAACGATTTCCTCGCGCTGCGCGGAACCGAGGCCACCTGGGAGGACTGGTTCCAGTTGCCCAGGAGCTTTTATCGCTGCGAGGACATTGACTATCTGCGCCAGGCGGTGCCGTTCGCCCGCCGTGCCTACAAGCTGCAGCCTGATTTCAAGACCGCATCGACACTGGGCAGGCTGCTGGCGCGCAGCGGTGAGACCGGGCCGGCGCGGGAAATGCTATCCACGGCGGTTAAGCTGGGCCGGGATGAGGCGCTGAAAAACAAGGACGCCCAGCTGCGCGAACTCACAGCCCTGATCGAGGGCCTTTGAAACCGCATATCCATATCAGAACGAACGAGCGGCGCTGAACCGCTACTGTCCGGGAGCATTATTTTTGCTCTGGATTTCACCGCTCCGCAGCCCTAATCTGCAGCTTCATCGAATGGGCGGAGAGCAGAGTGCAGGATCGTGCGGCGAGACAAAGCTGGTTCAAGGCGGTCATCCTGCCGCATGAACCCGCGTTGCGCCGTCTGGTGCGGCGCATGGCCGCTACGCCGGATGTGGATGTCGACGACATCGTTGCCGAGGCGCTGCTGCGTGCCTTCACGGTCACCGATTTCGCGCGTATCGATCGCGGCCGTACTTTTTTGTTCACTATTGCGCGGAATCTTCTGACTGATATCGCACGCCGTCGTGCGGTGGTGCCCTTTGAGGTGATGGCCAGTCTCGATGAGCTGGAAACGGCCGATACCCACCCTTCCGCCGAGGCGGTGGTCAGCGCGCGTGACGAACTGCACCGTCTGCAGCGGGTGGTGGAGGGTCTGCCGCCACAATGCCGGCGCGTGTTCTCCCTGCGACGTATCGAGGAATTATCCCTGGCGGAGATAGCGGGAGAGCTCGGCCTGTCCGTTTCTACTGTAGAGAAACACCTGGCCAAGGCCATGGGTCTGCTCACCCGTGCGATGGCCGAGGACAGTCCGGTGGTGGCCGCTATAAAGGTAGTGAAATGGCGCAGAACGACGGACAAAGGCTGAATCAGGAAGCCGCCGACTGGCTGGCGCGCCTGCACCGCGAGGAATTCTCGTCCGCGGCGCGCGCGCAGCTGGATCGCTGGCTGGATGCCGATCCCGCCCGTGAGGTGGCGTTTGCGCGCGCCGAATATGCATGGGAACGGGCGGAGCGCCTGCGCGCCGCGCCTACTGCAGTGCAGGCGCCTGCGCGCGGTGGTCGTAGCTGGTGGCGCACGGCCGCCGTGTTTGCCTTCGTGGCGCTCGGCGGTGTGCTGGGTTACCAGGCCTGGCTGGCGAATCACTATGCCACTGGCGTCGGCGAGCAGCGCACCATCGCCCTGGAAGACGGCAGTGAGATCAGCCTCAATACCGATTCGCGCGCGGAAGTCAGTTTCAACGCGCGGCAGCGCACGGTGCGGCTGCTGCATGGCGAGGCGCTATTCAAGGTCGAACACGACGCCGCGCGGCCATTCGTGGTCGAGGCTGCGGGCACCGCGGTGCGTGCGCTGGGCACGGCATTCAACGTGCGCCTGCGCAGCGAGGTGGTCGAAGTGACGGTCACTGAAGGGGCCGTGGCGGTGGACCACGATCGCATTGATGCTGGTTCCGCCGCGGTGGTGGCCGCGGGTGCGGTCAGCGCCGTGGTATTGCCCGAGGATGTGCTGCGCCGGCGCGTGGCCTGGCGTGAAGGCGCCATTGAGCTGAAGGGTGAAACACTCGAGCAGGCCGTGGAGGAGTTCAACCGCTATCGCAAGGCCCGGCTCATCGTGGCCGATCCGGCCATTGCCGCCATCCGCGTGGGCGGGCGTTTCGAAACCGGAGAGGCGGCAAAGTTTGTCAACGCCGTGAAGGAGAACTTTCCGGTGCGTTCGGTGGAGCAGGAGGACGGCACGGTTTACCTGTTCGGCATTGGCGCGGGTGCGGTGGCGGATGATTCCGGTACCTCGCAATAGCGGTTCGGGCCGGTTGCTTCGTTTCAACTGACGTAGATCAAAGCGTACAGGGGAAACGACATGAAATCCGATCTGAAGATTTTGCTGGCACTGGTGTTGCTGGCCGCGCCGATACTTGCTGTTCATGGCGCCGAGGCCTTTCCAGCCGGAGCGCAGCAGTTCGACATTCCCGCGCAGAGCACCAGCGATGCGCTCAATACATTTTCCAGGCAGTCGGGCTTGCGCCTGCTGTTTCCCTATGACGCGCTGGAAGGACGGCAGGCCGGCGCGGTGAAGGGCGAGTTCAGCGCCGAAGAGGTGCTGAAGCGACTTCTGGCCGGCACGGGACTGGGTTATCGCATGACCGAGGAGGCGGTGGTGCTGATCAGTCTGCCTGATCTTCCCGGCCGCATATTGCCGCGTGCCACAGGCGCTGCCGTGCAACCGCAGCCAGCAGGGCGCAGTGCCGTGATGCCGGGTCAGGAGTCACAGACAGACATCGGCAGGATCAACCTTGCCCTGGCCGACGATCAGCGCCGGACGGAGGCAACATCGCCACCGCAGCAGCAAGCTGCGTCGGAGCGCACCAAGTCCACCGAGCTTACCGTGACCGGCACGCGTATCCGTGGAGCGCAGGATGTGGCCGCGCCAACCATCATCATTACCCGCGAGGAAATAGAAAAAACCGGCTACGCCACGCTGGAGGATCTTTTCGAGGATCTGCCGCAGAACTTTGCCGAAATCAGTCCCGATGGCGTGCTGGCCAGTGAAAGCGGTTCGCGGTTGCGCTCGTCGAACAGTGATCGGGCCACTGGCGTGGACCTGCGCGGTCTGGGTGCGCAATCCACGCTGACGCTGGTCAACGGCCAGCGCCGCGCCAACTCGGTGGGTGGCCGCGTGGTGGATGTGTCGGTCATTCCCCTATCGGCCATCGAGCGGGTGGAAGTGGTCACCGGCGGCCGTTCGGCCGTGTACGGCTCCGACGCGGTAGCCGGCGTGGTGAACCTGGTGACGCGCCGGGAGTTCACCGGCGCGGAAAGCCAGGCCAGCTTCGGCTGGAACCGCTACGGCGGCGAGCGCATGCAGGTCAGTCAGATTGCCGGCGGTAATTTTTCCCGCGGCGGTATCGTCGCTGCCTATGATTACCTGCGCGAGTGGCCGCTCGACCTGGTGAAGACCGGCCTGGTGATCGCGCCCACCCTCGAGGGCACCATCAACACCCGGCTGGACATCCAGAATGAGAACCGACGCCATTCATTGTTCACCGCCGGACGCTTCGCGCTGACCGACCGCATCGAGCTGTACGCGGATGGGTTATATGCCGACAAGGATTTCAGCTTCGTCAACGAATTCTTCTACCTGGATGCCGACGACAGCTTCTCTGTCATCGATCAGTCAGGCCACCAGTACAGCGCCTCGGCGGGCGCGCGCTTCGATCTTGCCGGGGGCTGGACGCTTGATGTCAGTGGCGCCACCGGCGTGACCGACACGGAAACCTACGCGCTGGGCTATTACAACTTTGGTTGTTTCAGCTTCGGCTGCCTCATCGAGGAATACGATTCCAGTCGCCAGACGCATACCCGCACCAGCAGTGCCTCAGCCGTTGCCGACGGCTTGTTGTTCGCCATCGGCGGCATGCGCCCGCGCATGGCGCTGGGCGTGGAGACCCGCCGCGAGATCTTTCGCAGTTTTGCCGTCGATCCAGGCGCGCAGGATGATGACAAGGCGCGGGGCATCAATGCGGCCTTTGCCGAACTGCTGCTGCCGTGGGTGGAGAACGGTACCCGCCCCGGGCTGCGTCGCTTCGAGACATCACTGGCCGGCCGCTATGACGAGTACGATGGTTTCGGTGGCGCCTTCACGCCGCAGCTGGGCGTGACCTGGGTGGTCAATGGCAGCCTGACGCTGCGCGCCGCCTATTCGGAGGCCTTCCGTGCGCCGGCGCTGGTGGAGGCCGGCAGCCAGAACAATCTGCAATTGAGCCAGCGTAGCGATCCGGCGGTGGGTGGCAGCTCGCCGATGCTGATGCTGGCGGGGGACAATCCGGCGCTGGAACCGGAAGAGGCGCGAACCTGGAGCATGAGTGTGGATCTGACGCCAGCCTTTGCGCCGTTCGCGCAGCTGTCACTGTCCTACTTCAATGTGGAATATGAAGGCCGCATCGATACGCCGGTGTTCAATACCACCGACCGCATCCTGATCCTGCAGCGTGAGTCGCGCTTTCTTGATCTGATCACCCGCAATCCCACCCAGGCGCAGGTGGATGCCTTCATGGCGCAGGCCAACGGCGGACCGCTGCTGAACTTCAGCGGATTGCCGTGGGATCAGCAGACCACGCCCATCCTGACCGCCTTCCCGGGGCTGGTGCTGTTCGACAATCGCGTCAACAACATCGCGGTGGAAACCGTCGACGGACTGGACCTGCAACTGCGCACGGATTTCGACACCGGCATCGGCGCGCTGAACTTTGGTCTGAACGCCACCTTCACGCTCGATCACGAGCGCAGCGTGACCACCACCAGTCCGTCCTTCACGTTGTTGAACGAAGTAGGCAAGCCGGTGGATTTCCGACTGCGGGCGCAGGCTGGCTGGCGTCGCGGCGCCTTCGGCGCCTATGTCCACGTCAACTACGTGGACAGCTATGCCAATCCCTTCACCAATCCGGTCTCGGCGATGAGCACCTGGACCACGACGGATCTGACCTTGCGCCTCGACGGTTCGGCACTGGCCGGCGGCGGCTGGCTGCAGGGCTTCAGCGCCGCGTTGAGCGCAAGCAACCTGTTCGATCAGGACCCGCCGCCATTCATCGGCAGCCAGATCGGCGTGGCCTACGACGCCACCAATGCCAGCGGCACGGGCCGGTATCTGAACCTGCGGTTGGTAAAGAACTGGTAGCACACGGCGACCGCATGCCCGCTCCCCGCATGGGGGAGCGGGCCAGAGCGGGCCGGATCAGGGGCGCGCACCCCGCGTCGGGATTTTGACGCCGCCCTGACAAGGGCACCCGGGCCCTCCATAAGTTATTGATCTAAAAGGGCTCCATCCGGCGGCACGAAACTTGCTCTTTATTTCCCGGATCACCATCGGCGTCAAAGCGCCGGCGAGACCGTGCCTCCGGGAGGGCAACGTGGACACCCAGGAACTTGCACAGGCATTTGCCAGCTTCAACCGCATGTCTGCGGAGCTGGAGACTTCCTATCGAGCCCTCGAAGAGGAAGTAGTGAGCCTGCGGGCCGAGCTGGCGCAGGCGCGGGTGATGCGCGAATGGGTGGAGCGGCAGAAGCGTTTGTCGGTGATCGGTGAGATGGCCGCCGCGCTGGCGCACCAGATCCGCACCCCGCTGAGCGCGGCGCTGCTGTATGCCTCGCAGGTGGCCACGCCCGGACTCACCGAGGCGGATCGCACTCGTTTCGCTGATCGTACGCGCAGTTGCCTGCATGACCTGGAGCGGCTGGTGAACGACATGCTGGCCTTCGCGCGTGGCGGCGGCGGTGTGGTGGAGAGCTTCTCGCTGAGCGCGCTGCTGGAGCAGGTGGCGCAGTCGCTGGAACCGAAGCTCAAGGCGGGTGCGCGGCTCACAATCCGTACGCTGGCGCCGGAGCTGAAGCTGCGCGGCAACAGCCAGGCGCTGAGCGGCGCCTTGCTCAATCTTGCCAGCAATGCCTTCGAGAACGGCGGTGGGGACGTTGCGGTGGTTATCGAGGCACGCAGCGCGTCGCCGGACTGGGCGCAGATCCGTGTGACGGATAACGGGCCCGGTGTGCCCGAGCATCTGCGCGGACGCATCTTCGAACCGTTCTTTACCACGCGCCGCCGCGGCACGGGCCTGGGCCTGGCCGTGGTGAAGTCGGTGGTGCAGGCACACGGCGGCGAGGTGTCGCTGGAAGAGGGCATCGGTGGTGGAGCGAGTTTTGTTCTGAAACTGCCGGCAGGGCAGGCGGGAGCAGTGGTGAAGATGGCGCAGGCATCATGATGAATGAGACTCAACCCTCCGTACCGTCTTCCTCAAGGGCGCTGCAACAGGATGTGCTGGTGGTGGAGGACGATCCGGCGCTGCGTGAGGCGCTGTGCGACACCTTGCAGGTGGCCGGCTTCAGCGTGACCGCCGTGGCCGACGGCCAGGCGGCGCTGGAAATGTGTACGCGGCAGACCTTTGGCGCGGTTGTCAGCGATGTGCAGATGCAGCCCATGGATGGTCATGAGCTGCTGCAGCAGCTGCGGGGCCGCCATCCCGATCTGCCGGTGGTGCTGATGACGGCCTACGGCACCATCGGCAAGGCGGTGGCCGCCATGCACGACGGCGCGGCGGACTACTTGCCCAAGCCCTTTGAGGCGCGGGCGCTGGTGGAACTGGTCACGCGGTTGCTGCCCGCGCCCGCTCCGCTGGGCGAACTGGTGGCAGAGGACAGCCGTACGCGCGAAGTGGTGGCCCTGGCGCGTCGTGTGGCCGGCGCCGATGCCACGGTGCTGATCACCGGCGAGAGCGGCACCGGCAAGGAAGTCTTCGCGCGCTTCGTTCATGGCCAGTCGAAGCGAAACGGCAAGGCCTTCGTGGCCATCAACTGCGCGGCCATTCCCGAGAACATGCTCGAGGCGGTGCTGTTCGGTTACGAGCGCGGCGCCTTCACCGGCGCGCAGGCGGCGCACGCCGGCAAGTTCGAGCAGGCGCAGGGCGGCACGCTGCTGCTCGATGAGATCTCGGAGATGGATATGGGGCTGCAGGCCAAGCTGCTGCGCGTGCTGCAGGAGCGGGAGGTGGAACGTCTGGGGGGCACCCGCACCATCGCCCTGGACGTGCGCGTCATCGCCACCAGCAATCGCAGCCTGCGCGAGGAAGTCGCCGCCGGGCGCTTCCGCGAGGACCTGTTCTACCGGCTGAATGTGCTGCCGCTGCATCTGCCACCGCTGCGCGAGCGGCGCGATGACATCCTGCCGCTGGCGCGTGCCGCCCTGCAGCGCTACGCGCCGGACTCCAGCGAAGACCGCCGTGCCCGGCTCATGAGTTTCACCGGGGAGGCCGAGCAGCGGCTGCGCGCCTGCGCCTGGCCGGGCAATGTGCGCGAACTGAACAACGTCGTGCAGCGCGCGGCCATCCTGTCCGGCGGTTCACGCCTGCATGCCGATGAACTGAAATTTGAAGCCGATGCGGCAGCCCCGCCTGCTCCCCTTGCCTCCCCTGTTTCGATAGCGCCGGGCGATACGAATGTTTCCGCGGGCGCCGCCGCGGATCTGGATGGGAATCTGCGCGAACGCGAACAGGTGCTGATCATGGAGGCCATCCGCACCGCGCCCAGCCGCAAGGAAGCCGCCGCGCGCCTGGGTATCAGTCCGCGAACCCTGCGGCATAAATTGCAGCAGATGCGCGGCGACGGCGTGGAGGTCGTATGAGTGATGTAGCGATCAACCGGGTTCTTGCGGAAATGCGCTCACTGGCCGCACAGGCCGGCAGCGGTGCATCCGCAGCGGCCAGCCCCGCCGGAGCGTTGGACTTCGGGGCGCTGATGCGTACCTCGCTCGACAAGGTCAACGGCCTGCAGCAGAACGCCGCGGCCGCCGCGCAGGCCTTCGAGACCGGCGCCTCCAGCATGGATATCACCGGCGTCATGATCGAGGTGCAGAAGGCCGGGCTCGCCTTCAAGGCCATGAGCGAGGTGCGCAACAAGCTGGTCGAGGCGTACCGCGAAGTAATGAACATGCAGATGTAAATGATCGACCTGACGGACGTGAACCATGGCTGACGCAACAAATCTTCCCGCCGCACCCGCCCATCGCTCGGTGCTCGACAGCGTTCCCGGCCTCAGGCAGGTAGGCATGCTGCTGGCCATTGCCGCCAGCGTGGCGGCGGCGGTGTGGCTGGTACTGTGGTCGCAGGGCTCCAACTACAGCCGTTTGTACGCCAGCCTGTCCGAGCGCGAGACCGGGCAGGTTATCGATGCGCTCACCGCCGCGGGCATTGCCTACAAGATGGAGGGCAGCGCCGTGCTGGTGCCGGATGACAAGGTGCATCAGGCGCGCATCCAGCTCGCCGGTCAGGGACTGCCGCAGAGCAGCGCCCTGGGGGTGGAAATGCTGGAGCGGGACCAGGGGTTCGGCACCAGCCAGTTCATGGAGAAGGCCCGCTACCAGCATGCGCTGGAAACAGAACTCGCGCGCACCATTGTCAATGTGCAAGGCGTACAGAATGCCCGCGTGCATCTGGCGCTGCCGCCACCCTCGGTGTTCGTGCGCGACCGCAAAGGGGCCAGCGCCTCGGTGATGCTGCAGCTTTTCCAGGGCCGCCGTCTCGAACCCGGTCAGGCCTCCGCCATCGTGCATCTGGTGGCATCCAGTGTGCCGAATCTGGCCGCCAACGAAGTGACGCTGATCGACCAGAACGGCACGCTGCTCAACTCACCGGAAAGCAACGGCGATATGGCGTTGTCGGCCAAGCAGTTCGAATACACCCGCCAGCTTGAGAAAAGCTACTCGCAGCGCATCGAGGATCTGCTCGAGCCGCTCACCGGCCCCAATCGCGTGCGCGCGCGCGTTACCGCGGACATGGATTTCACCCGCATCGAGAAGACCAGCGAGGAGTACGACCCGCAGGGCCAGGTGGTACGCAGCGAACAAACCGCCACGGATCAGCGCATGGCCTCCGACCTGGCGCAGGGAATTCCCGGCGCCCTCAGTAACCAGCCGCCGAATACGGCAGGCGCACCCACGGCTGCCCAGCAGCAGGCCGGCGCTGCAGACACCACGCCGATGAGTACTTCCAACCGCGCCACGCGCAACTTCGAGCTCGACCGCACCATCAGCTACACGCATGGACAGGGCGGTGCGCTGCGCAAGCTTTCCGTGGCGGTGGTGGTGGACAACTGGCAGCGCACCGATGAGGCGGGCGATGTCACGGCCACGCCGCTGACGCCGGAGGAAGTCGAGCGCATGACTGCCCTGGTCAAGGAAGCCATCGGCTATGACGAGGCGCGCGGCGATCGCGTCAATGTCATGAACGTGGCCTTCCACACCGCGCCGCCGCTGCCGGAGGCGGATGAGCCGGGGTTCTTTGAACAGACCTGGGTGAAGAGCGCGCTCAAGCAGGGTGTTGCCGTGGTGCTGGTGCTGCTGCTGGCCTTCGTCATCCTCAAGCCGTTGATGAGCACGCTGACCCAGCCGGCGCGCGGCGGCGCACTGGCGCTCACGCCGGACCAGCTGATGCTCGGCGGCGGCGGGCAGGGTGCGTACCAGGGCAACTACGACCAGCAGGTTGCCGCCGCGCGTGGCATGGTCGGGCAGGACCCGCAGCGCGCCGCGCAGGTCGTCAAAGAGTGGGTCAATGGCTGAGGCGGAACCCTCCGGCGCAGAACGCGCCGCCATTTTTCTGTTGTCACTGGGTGAGCAGGAGGCCGCGCAGGTGCTCAAGCACATGGACCCGGCCGAGGTGCAGCGCGTCGGCACGGCCATGGCGGCACTGAAGGATGTTTCGCGCGAGCAGATGCAGCGGGCGCTGAACAGCTTTCTCAAGGGCACAAACAAAACCAGGGGCGGCACAACCGGCAACACACAGGACTATCTGCGTCGCGTGCTGACCACCTCGGTGGGCAAGCAGCGCGCCGACATGTTCCTGCGCCGTATCCAGCAGGGCGCCAGTCCGGCCGCGGCGGCTGCTGCGGCAGGCAATGGCATCGATGCGCTGAAATGGATGGAGCCGAAGGAAGTGGCCGGGATTGTCGGCGCCGAGCATCCGCAGATCATCGCCATTGTGCTGGCGCAGCTGGACTCCGAGCAGGCGGCCAAGGTCGTGGAGCTGCTGCCCGAAGCGCTGCGTTCGGATGTACTGATGCGCGTGGCCACGCTGGATGAGATTCCGCAATCGGCACTGAGTGACCTGGATCAGCTGGTGGAGCGTCAGTCCGACGCCACGCCTGAAGCGCCGATGCAGCGCATGGGCGGGGCGAAGAGCGCCGCCGATATCGTCAATGCCATCGACAAGGAGCAAAGCGCGCAGTTGCTGGAGACCATCGCGCAGAGCGATGCGGAACTGCACCAGAAGATCAAGGACCTGCTGTTTATCTTCGACGACCTGCTGGAGATCGACGACCGCGGCATGCAGACCCTGCTGCGCGAGGTGTCCTCGGATCAGCTGGCATTGTCATTGCGCGGCGCAGATCCGGCGGTGCAGGACAAAGTCTTCCGCAACATGTCCAAGCGTGCCGGCGAGATTCTCAAGGATGACATGGAGGCCCGCGGCCCGGTGAAGCTCAGCGAGGTGGAAGCAGCGCAGAAGGAGATCGTCGGTATCGCGCAGCGGCTGATCGAGGAGGGCACCATCGTCATGGGCAGTGGCGCCGGCGACTATGTCTGACCTGTCTTTTACTCCCGCTGCGGACAGGGACGTGGGCTCATGCACGAACCCGGACCAGCCCCACCCGGCGCGGGCAGCTGGGGCGGGGGGGGGGTTGGGGGGGGGTGGTAAGTCAGG
>JAJFKF010000096.1 GCA_021773365.1 Gammaproteobacteria bacterium
TATCACATTTAATTTGTCCCCCCCCCCCACATTTTTTTCCCTCTCCGCCCCCCCCCCGCTCCCCCCGCCTCGCTACCCTCAGAGTGCTCAGATCTTCTCTTCGATCCTCGCCTTCTTGCCGGACAGCGCACGCAGGTAGTACAGCTTGGCCTGCCGCACATTGCCTCTGCGCTTGACCTTGATGTCGCTGAGCGCCGGGCTGTGGGTCTGGAAGACGCGCTCCACGCCCTCGCCGTGAGAAATCTTGCGCACCGTGAAGGATGAGTTCAGGCCGCGGTTACGGCGGGCGATGACCACACCCTCGTAGGCCTGCAGGCGTTCGCGCTCGCCTTCCTTGACCTTTACCTGCACCACCACGGTGTCACCGGGAGAGAACTCCGGCACATCGCTCTTCATCTGGGCGCTTTCAAGTTCGTTAATGATTTTGTTCATGGCTGCGCTCACTTCCGCTACCTCGACGAGTTGACAAATTCAGCTTCAAATTCCTTCAACAATCGCTGCTGCTCGTCGTTCAGCTCGAGCTGCCGCAATAACTCCGGTCTGCGCTGCCAGGTCCTGCCCAGCGCCTGCTTCAGGCGCCAACGGCGGATGGCCGCGTGGTCGCCGCCGGCCAGCACCTGCGGCACCCGGCGACCGTCAACTTCCTCCGGCCGCGTGTAGTGCGGCCAGTCGAGCAGGCCCTCACTGAAGGAATCCTGTTCGGCCGAGGCCGCATCACCCAGCGCTCCCGGCAACAGCCGCGCCACCGCGTCAATCACCGTCAGTGCGGGCAGCTCACCGCCGCTCAGCACGTAATCACCGATCGACAGTTCCTCGTCGACCTCCAGTTCGATCAGCCGTTCATCCACGCCTTCATAGCGTCCGGCGATCAGCACCAGTCCCGGCCCGCTCTGCGCCAGCTGCCGCGCCCTGGCCTGCTCGAATGGCGCGCCTTGAGCTGACATCAGCACCGTACGGCATCCTGTACCGCAGCGCTCACGCGCCGCGCGGATGGCCGTGCGCAGCGGCTCGACCTTCATCACCATCCCCGGACCGCCGCCGTAGGGGCGATCATCCACCGTGCGGTGCGGATCGGTGGCGAAGGCCCGCGGATCATGCGTGCCGACCTCCAGCAGTCCGCGCTCGATGGCACGCCCGGTGATTCCGTACTGCAGGGCTGTCCGGATCATTTCCGGAAACAGCGTCACCACTTCCATCCGTAGCGTGGGCCGCATGGTCCTACTCGTCACCCGGGTCCCAATCGACCCTTATCCGGCCGGCCGCCAGATCCACCTGCCGCAGATGCTGTGGCGTCACTGGCAGCCAATGCTCACTCTCGCCGCGCACCACCATGATTGGATGGGCCGGCATTTCCAGGAAGTGCGCCACTTTACCCAGCAGCACATCCCGTTCGTTGTACACCTCGAGTCCGATCAGATCGGCCCGGTAATATTCGTGCTCCGCCAGCCGGGGCAACTCGCCGCGGGTCACCTCGACCTGCGCCCCGATCAGCGTCCGCGCCACGTCACAATCCGTGATTCCCTCCAGGCTCACCACCAGCCCCCGGCCGTGGCGCCGCCCCTGCTGCAGCGTGCGCTGCTCCTGTCCTCCGCCCGGCAACTCCAGCCGCCAGGTCGCATAGTTCAGCAAGCCCTCAACGGGATCGGTGTAGGACTGCACCTTCATCTGCCCCCGGACACCGAACAGCCCCACGATGCGCCCCAGTGCAATCCACCGGACCGGCGCTGGCGCGGAGCGGCTCATGGCTTCCCCCTGTGCGCGCCCGGCGGGACCGGACTCGACTGCAGCAGCGCTCAGGCTGCTGCGTCGGCCTGAGTCTGCGCGCCGGCCTGCTTGCGGTGGGCGGAAACCAGGGATTTCACACGGTCGGACAGCTCCGCACCCTGCGACTGCCAGTGGTCGATACGGCCCAGATCCAGCCGTAGCCGCTGTTCCGCGCCGCGCGCGCATGGGTTGAAGAAGCCGACCTGCTCGAGGCTGGCACCGCCCTGCCGCCTGCGCTTGTCGGTCACAACGACGTGATAGAAGGGTTGATTCCTGCCGCCGCGCCGCGTCAAACGAATGGTCACCATCGGGAAATTCTCACCGTGTGCCCCATGTGGAGCATGAAAAACGAGGCGCGGATTCTACTCAAACTCAATGTATTAGGGGAAATTTTCGGCGGTTCACGGGCAGGCTCGGGGGCTCCGGGGCGTTTTCGGGGAGGAAAGCGCTTCCTGGCACCGGCTGCAAGACCCCATCCATGGAGGCCTGCGGAAATGCACATCCAGGTATTTCCAGCTCCCCGGAAGCCATTTCCTCCCCGGAAACGCCCCGGATCATCAATTCTGCAGGTGCTTCAGCCGTCAAAGCGGGGGACGGCGGCCACCCATGCCGCGCATGAGGCGGTTGAGACCGCCCTTGGAGAATTTCTTCATGGCCTTCTGCATCTGCAGCTGCTGCTTGAGGAGGCGATTGATTTCCTGAACCTGCACGCCGGAGCCTGCTGCGATGCGGCGCTTGCGTGAGCCGTCGATGAGGTTGGGGCGGCGCCGTTCCCGGGGGGTCATCGAGTCGATGGCCGCAATCTGGCGCTTGATCTGGCGCTCATCGAACTGCCCGGGTGCGGCGGCGGCCGCGCCCTTCAGCTGCGAGGGCAGCTTCTCCAGCATCGCCGAGATCCCGCCCATGCGCTGCACCTGGGTGAGCTGCTCGCGCAGATCGGTGAAATTGAACCCCTTGCCCTTGCCCAGTTTTCGGGCCAGCTTCTGCGCCTGATCCTGGTCGATCTGCTGCTCGACCTCCTCCACCAGGCTCAGCACATCGCCCATGCCGAGAATGCGCGAGGCGATGCGCTCGGGGTGAAACAGCTCCAGCGCGGCCACCTTCTCGCCCGTACCCATGAACAGAATGGGTTTACCGGTGACCTGGCGCACCGACAGCGCCGCACCACCGCGGGCATCACCGTCAGCCTTGGTGAGAATGGCGCCGGTGAGCGCCAGGGCCTCACTGAAGGCTCGGGCGGCGTTGACCGCGTCCTGGCCGGCCATGCTGTCGACGACAAACAAGCGCTCGCGCGGCTGCAGCACCTGGTCGATGCGCTTGATCTCCTCCATCATTTCCGCGTCGACATGCAACCGCCCGGCGGTGTCGACGATGAGCACATCAAACAGGCTCTTTCGCGCCTGTTCCAATGCGGCTGCGGCAATATCCTCGGCCTTCGGCAGCGGCGCACCCTCCGCCCACGGCTTGCAGAACGCGGCTCCGACCTGCTCCGCCAGACGTTCAAGCTGCAGGATGGCGGCCGGTCGATGCACGTCGGCACTGGCCAGCAGCACCCGCTTCTTGCCCTGCCCGATGAGCCAGCGGGTCAGTTTCGCAGCGGTAGTGGTCTTGCCGGCGCCCTGCAGACCGGCGAGCAGAATGACCAGCGGCGCCGGTGTGCGCAGGTTCAGGCCCGGCTCCGGCTTCTGCCCGTCTTCGTTTTCCTGACCACCCATCACGCTCACGAGTTCGTCGTGAACAATCTTGATGAAGGCCTGCCCGGGTGTAAGGCTGCGGCTGACTTCGGCGCCCAGCGCGCGGGCCTTCACCGCCTCGATGAAGATTTTCACCACCTGCAGGGCAACATCGGCCTCGAGCAACGCCATGCGCACCTGGCGCAGCGCGCCGGAGATGTTCTCCTCAGTGATGCGGCCGCGGCCGCGCAGGGCATCCAGTGCGCCGGTGAGTCGTTGCGATAGCTGGTCGAACATTCAGATTCCTTGGAGCAACATGTAATGTGCGGTGGTCGTGGAGCCGGGA
>JAJFKF010000097.1 GCA_021773365.1 Gammaproteobacteria bacterium
AGGGGCTCGCCAGGACCGGCAGCAAGACCCCATCCTGGGGGCCTTGGGAAAAGCCATCCATGGCTTTTCACATCCCGGCGAACCCCTCCCCGACCGGGCATCCGCTGCAACGCCAGCGGAGTTCATGAGCAATCCTTGATACCGCTTCAGGGCACCCTGGGCCGGAAGCAACGATTTCTTGCCGGCAGCACCATCTCCGCAGACGGGCCATGAAAGGACCGGCCCGCTATCATCCCCGCCATGAACACACCGAATCAGGGCTCGCTGCTGCCGGAACGGGATATTTACAGCGTCTCGCGGCTGAACCGCGAGGCGCGGATGCTGCTGGAGCGGGGGCTGGCGGCGCTGTGGGTGGAGGCGGAGATCTCCAATCTGGCGCGGCCGGGGTCGGGGCACTGGTATTTCTCGCTGAAGGACGCCGGGGCGCAGATCCGCTGCGCCATGTTCCGGCAGCGGAACATGCTGGCACAGTGCAATCCCGCCGATGGACTGCGGGTGCTGGTGCGGGGGCGGGTGAGCCTGTACGAGCCGCGGGGGGATTTTCAGCTCATCGTCGATCACATCGAGGAGGCCGGCGAGGGGGAGTTGCGGCGGCAGTTCGAGCTGCTGAAGGCGAAATTGCAGCGCGAGGGGCTGTTCGACGAGACGCGCAAGCGCCCGCTGCCTGCCCTGCCCCGCCGGATCGGGGTCATCACCTCGCCCACGGGGGCGGCGGTGCGCGACATCCTGCACATTCTGGCGCGGCGCTTTCCAGCGGTTCCGGTGCTGATCTATCCGGTGCAGGTGCAGGGCACGGCGGCGCCGGGGCAGATCGTGGCGGCCATCGACAAGGCCGGCGCACGGGCGGAATGCGATGTGCTGATCCTGGCACGTGGCGGCGGCTCGCTGGAGGATCTGTGGGCTTTCAACGATGAAGGCGTGGCGCGGGCGCTGGCGGACTGTTCGATTCCCGTCGTCACCGGGATCGGGCATGAGGTGGATTTCACCATTGCGGACTTCGTCGCCGACCGGCGGGCGCCGACGCCTTCGGGCGCGGCAGAGATCGTGGTGCCGGATGGTGCGGAGATTGCGCAGCGTTTTGCGGCGGGCGAGCGGCGGCTGGCCGGGGCACTGCGGCGGTTGCTGGAGCAGCGGCGCAATGCGCAGCGCTGGCTGCTGGGGCGGCTGGGCCAGTGTCATCCCGGCGTGCGGCTGGCGCATCAGGCACAGCGGCTGGATGATCTGGACCAGCGACTGCAACGGGCGGTGCGGCAGCGGCTCGAGGACTGCGCGGGGCGATTGAGATATCAGCAGGCGCATCTGCAGCGGCTGTCGCCGGTGGCGCGGGTGCGTGAGGCCTCTCAAGGCATGACGGCGCTGAGCCGGCGACTGCACAGCGCCATGCGCACGCAACTGGCGGCGGCGGCGGCACGTGCGGACGTGGCCGGGCGGGCGCTGCATACGGTGAGTCCGCTGGCGACACTGGATCGCGGCTATGCCATCGTCACCCGCGTGGCGGATGGCAAACTGGTGCGCGACAGCGGTGCGCTGGCGGCGGGAGATCAAATCGAGGCGCGGCTGCATAGCGGGCGCGTGCGGGCAAAGGTGGAGGAGATCGACAAGTGAAACAGATCAAGAACAAGACAGCGTCCGCCCGAGCGGACACAGGCGCCCGCGCGGCAGGACGGATGGCCCTCGCGGCCCTGCTGGTACTGGCCGGCGCGCACGCCGGCACGCCCGACACGACTGACACGGCGCTGCCGCAGATGAGCGCGGTGCCGGGCGGCGTGGTGCTGCTCGATGTCGGCAGCGCGCAGGAGCCGGCGCCCGCCGTGTATCACGACAAACATCGCGCGCTGGTGGTACGCGACGGCGATCGCTGGCGCGCCGTGGTGGGCGTGCCGCTCAGCGCCGATCCGGGCAAGCTGCTCATCAGGATCAAGCGCGGCGAACAGCCGGCCACCTATGTGGCACAGCAGATCGGCGACAAGCAGTACGCCACCCAGAGCCTGAAGGTGGCGCCCGGACAGGTGAATCTGTCGAAGGAGAGCCTGGAACGCGTACAGCGCGAGCGCGTGCATATCAATGCGGCGCTGGAGCACTGGGCCGAGCGGCCGCCGGCGGCGCTGCGCATGATCGCGCCGGTGGACGGGCCGCGCTCCAGTTCCTTCGGCCTGCGCCGGGTATTCAACGGCCAGTCACGCAATCCCCACAGCGGCATGGACATCGCCGCGCCCACGGGCACGCCCATCAGGGCGCCGGCGGACGGGGTGGTGACGAATACGGGTGATTATTTCTTCAACGGCAAGACGGTGTTCATTGACCACGGCCAGGGACTGGTGACCATGTACTGCCACATGAGCGCTATTGGCGTAAAAGCCGGACAGGAAGTGAAGACCGGCGAGGTGATCGGCGAAGTCGGCGCCACCGGGCGGGTGACCGGACCGCATCTGCACTGGGGCGTGAGTCTCAACCGCGCCTTTGTCGATCCGGCGCTGTTTCTCTGATCAATCCCCTCTCCCCCGCCATTAAAGAACGGAGAGGAGAGAGGGGAGGATCATTCTGCATCCGGCGGTCAGAAACCTTTCTGCACCGAGATCTGATAGCGCCGCCCGCGGGGATCAACCGTATAAACCGGCGTGAGGCTGGCGGGATTGAGCGGCGGATCCTTACCCAGCACGTTATAGATGTTCATGCTCAGGCGCAGATCCTTGACCAGGGCGCCGATCCAGCCGCCGCTGACCGGATTGCCGATATTGAAGTCATACGACGCATTGGCGTCCACCAGCGTCAGCGGCGCATTTTCGAAGCGGCTGTTGAAGTAGAAGCCGCCGGGGAAGTAGCGACCGATGTAGCTGGAGGTATAGGACGTCGTGCTGCCAATGGACCAGGCGCCGCGCGTAAGCGACACCATTCCCGTGCCACGCCAGTAGCCGCTGTTGGGTGTGTTGGGCACCGGATCGCGGTTGGGCGCCGCCTTGGTCTCGCCGGTCTTCGGCTTGGTCACCGTGGCATGCACATTGAGGCTGCCGAACTCGCCGAGATCACGTGCGTAGCGCATCTGGTAGTCGAAGCCGGTCACGCGATAGCCGGCAATGTTGATCGGCGTGACATCCACGGCGGTGATCAGGCCGGCGTAGCCGCGCGCCATGTCCTCGGCGCTGGCCGGCGCACGGGTGATGCGCTCCTCGAAGTTGGCGATGATATCCACCAGGCCGCCGCCGATGCGATCGGTCTGGTCGATGTCGTAGTAGTCGACACCGAAGGACAGACCATCGACAAAGGGAACGTCCACCAGGATGCCTACATTGATGTTGCGCGCCAGCTCCGGACGCAGGTCCGGGTTACCGCCTGAGTGCTGCGTCACCACGTAGCCGGTACCCGGCGGTTCCACGTTCTCAAAAATGTTCTCGCCGCCGCGCATGGGGTCAAACACATTGGCTCGCTCGCCAATACTCACAGTGCCCTCGGTCTGCGGCGAGTAAATCGAAGACAGGTTCGGCACCTTGTAACCCTTGCCGTAACTGGCGCGCAGAGCCAGCCATTCGACCGGGTTGTACAGCATGCCGTAGCGCGGGACGACCTTGGAGCCGAAGTCGTTGTAGTCATCGCGGCGCACCGACAGATTCATGCTCAGGCGATGGGCCAGAGGAATGTCCTGCTGCGGCGAGAACACCGGCACCTGGGCTTCGGCAAACAAACCCAAAGCGGTGCGCTCACGCGCCGAGGTCAGGCGGCCGAAGTCGTTGTTCTCTGGAATCACGAAGCGCGCGGCTTCTTCACGGAACTCCGCACCAGCAGCTACGCTGACCTCGCCGGCCGGTAGTGTCCATACCGGACCGTCAACCTTGAAGTCGTAGGTACGCGTCTCCGGCAACTCTCCGTAGGAGCGATCGACCAGCAGCGAGCGCATGACTTCGTCGGAGTTCGGCTGCACGGTTGTACCGTCATTGAGCAGGATGGGACGCAGGGCCGGATCCGGATTGTTGACCGCCTGCAGCAAGGTGGTGGTGCCGCCGAACGTGGTATAGGCACCCGCGCCGGTCGCACTGTAATCCGTCTCCTGCTGCTGCACGGCGAACTCGTAGCGCCAGTTGTTCGGCAACGGCCCGCGCAGACCGGCAACGGCGGAGTCATTGACGGTCTTAAAGGTCGCGCCGAAGTAGGGCAGGATGTCCCAGTAGGCCCGCTGCACGCGGATCGGGACATCGAAGGGATTGCCGATGTAATCAGCCGGCAGCAACACCGACACCGTACGCACGGTACCCGGGCGGAATGAGGTCTGCTTGCTGTGACCGGCCTCGATGAAGCCGGTCACCCAGGGCGTGAACTCGTACTCCATGTTCAAACGCACGCTCTCCAGACCCTTGTCGCCGTAAACCGTGTGCTTTGGCGCATCGAAGGGTTCGGCAATCGGTCCGGCATTGGCAAAGTCGGCAATGGTGAGATTGACGCCATCGGAGCCGGCCGGAATTGCCGCCACGTTGGTATCCAGACCGGGCAGGTTGCCGGAGGCGGCGCGCACCTGGCCGGTACCGCCGGGAATCGAGCCACGCCCGTCCGTGCCCCCCAGAGGCCGACGGTCGTTGGAGGCACTGAACCAGCGGTCGGCCGGCGAGAAGGCATTGGTCTTCGACCAGTTGCCGGAAAGATTGATACTGAATTTTTCGGTGCTGTAGGCGGTGGACAGCTGCAGATTGGTGTAGCCGGTATCGCTTTCAATGGTGTTGCCGTAGATGGCGTTGAACTGCGTACCGCTGTAGCGCTTCTTGAGGATTACGTTGATCACGCCCGCGGCCGCATCGGCGCCGTAGACTGCTGAAGCGCCGTCGGTGAGGATTTCCACCCGCTCCACGGCCGAGATTGGAATGCCGCTGAGATCATAGGAATCCGCGCCATCGGCGGCGCCCAGCCGCGGTGCGCGCCGGCCGTTGATGAGCAGCAGCGTAGCCGTGTCGCCGAGATTGCGCAGTCCGCCGTTGAAGTTCACCCGTCCGCCCTGGTTGGCCAGGTTCGTAAAGCCGGTTTCCGGTGTGCTCTCCCAGGCCAGCGTGGGCAGCTGCGGGACGTAGTTGTTGAGGTCGGTCATCTGCTGCACGCCCAGGCGCTCCAGGTCCTCGCTGGTGTAGATATACACCGGCTGAACGGTGGCTTCGCCCACCACTGAGCGGATGCGCGAACCGGTAACAACTACCTCCGTTTCCTTCGGCTTGTCGCTGCTGCGCTCCTTGCTCTTCGGGAGCTTTTCATCGACATCATCCGCCGTTGCGTGCACCTGCGCCAGGCGCAGACCAGCAGGCGTTGCCGTGATGGTGTCACCATCCGGCGCCCATGCGCTCACCCGTGGCGCAGCGCCTTCAGCCTTGCTGGCATTACGCGAGTCGATAGCCACGGTGTTCTCACCTACCTGACGGTAGGACAGCGCAGTGCCGTCCAGCATGCGCGTCAAGGCATCAGCCACCGCGAAATCGCCCTTGATCGGTTTGGTCTGTTTACCGGAGACCAGCTTGTAGGAGAACACCAGGGTAATGTCCGCCTGCTTGGCGAATTCATTGAGCGCGCTGGCCGCGGACTGGGCGGCAATATCGAAACTGCGCACCGGCTTGCCGCTGGCAAAAGCGCAGGCGACAAACATGAAATTCAACAAAATGGCGAGCGAAAATACGCGGCGCGCGGTGATTGTCTGGAACATACCCCCTCCTCGTTTAAGCGCACCACAGGCAACCCGTGTTCACGCATGGCCTTGCGGCGTTCTGTATCGGTTGACGTACCGGACAGTACAGACGCCTCAGGGGAAATTTTCCGCCACTGCCAAAAAAATCTGATCAGAAAATCCGCTCAGGGAATCTGACCAGGGAATCTACTCAGGGCACTCCGGCGTACGGCTGCGATTCAATGAATACCAGGCCATCGCCCGTACGCCGCGCCACCACCGGCAGTGCGGTTTCCAGTGCGCGCATGAATTCCTCAGTGTCGCCGGTCCTGAAGCGACCACCTACGCGCAGCGCACCCACCTGCGGATCGGTGACGACAAAGCGCGTCTCGGCGTAGCGGTTCAGTTCCACAACCGCCTGCGACAGCGGCGCTCCGTCGAAGACAATGGCGCCGCTGCGCCAGGCCAGCGCATTGGCCAATGCCGTACGGCTGACCGGCGCGACAGTCAGATCGACATCTGCCGTGCCCAGTCGCTGCCCTGCCCGTAGCGAACGCTCCACGGGTGGTTGGTCCACAGCCGCGTCGGAGCTTTGCGACAGCACCTTGACGCTGCCTTCCGTCACCAGCACTTCCACATCGCCGGCATCACGCACACGCACGTTGAACGCCGTGCCCACGGCCTGCACGACGGTATTGCCGGCGTAAACCCTGAACGGCCGCGCCGCATCGCGCGCCACCGTGAAGTGCGCCTCGCCCTTGAGCAGCCGCACCTCGCGCTGGTCTTCGAGGAAAGCGGTTTCGACAATGGTATTGGTATTGAGCATGACGGATGAACCGTCCGCCAGTTTCACGCTGCGATGCTGACCGACGGCCGTGGACAGCATCTGCGCCTCATTGCCGTGATTCATCCACCACCAGCCCGAACCGGCGACAACAACCGCCAGTGCAGCCGCGGCGGCCAGCCAGCGCCGGCGGCCAGCGGCGGCAACAGCGACAGGCATGGGCGTGGTAAAGGTAGCGATTTTCTCCTCGCGCTTGGCCTCCGCCAGCGCATCGAGCGTGCCCCACACGCCCCCGAGTTCCTCGAAGGCACGTTTGTTGCGCGCATCACGTCGCAGCCAGGCCTCGAACGCCCGGCGTTCGACGGCCGATGACTGCCCATCGTCCAGACGCCAGACCCACGCGGCGGCCTCCTCCTCGATCTGCGCCAGTGTCGGCAGCTGCACCACGCTCATGTACGTTCTCCGGAATCCAGCATCGGCACGGCCGCCGCGCTGCGGCAGGCTGACTCCTCCATCAGTCCGTGCTCGCGGAAGTAGTCGCGACAGCGGCGCAAACCCTTCACCACATGCTTCTCCAGTGTGCTGGTGCTGATGCCCAGCACGGCGGTGATCTCGCTTTGCGAGAGTTTGTAGACCTTGCGCAGCACGAAGGCCCGCCGGCAAACCGGCGGCAGGCTGTCCACGGCCGCACAGAAAGACTCGAATCGGCGCCGCGCATCCAGCTGCTCATCCATCGGCACCGTCACTGAAAAGACGTCCAGCGCATCGAAATCCGCCACATTGTCCGTGGCCTGCACCGTGCGCCGCCGCACCCGCTCCACCGCCAGGTTATGCGCGATGCGCAGCAGCAGAGCCTTGGGCGACTCCACCTCGTCGAAGTCACGCAGGCCGTAGATGCGCAGATAGGTTTCCTGGATCAGGTCTTCGATGTCCTCCTCGGAGGACATGAACCCCTTGAGGTAGCGCTTCAGCGCCGCCCGGTGGCGGAACACCTGATTGAGGAACCATTCGTGACGATCATGAGACATCGACGAATCAGACGCCGATTCGCAGGCCATGTAAAGAGAAGACGCGGTGCGGACGATCAATCACCAGATCAGTGGCGGATTTATGCCTCTGAACCGTCTATACCCGGTTATGCCGTTTGCTGATGCCCGGCCCGACCGGGGGCAGCGCGTCTCGCGGCCGCCGCTACCGCCGCCGCTGGGTCCGCTGTTTGCGCCGCTGACGCGGCGTCAGCGGATTCCTTCTGCCGGCGAACGGATTGCTGTCCGAGCGGAACTCAACCCGCACCGGCGTGCCCTGCAGTCCATAGGTTTGTCGGAAAACATTGCTCAGATAGCGCCGGTAGGCCTCTGGAACCGAGCTGACCTGATTGCCGTGAATCACGATCACCGGCGGATTGCGTCCGCCTTGGTGCGCATAGCGCAACTTGATTCGCCGCCCGCGCACCAGCGGTGGCTGATGCGTGACCAGCGCCGTCTGCAGTGTCCGGGTCAGTTCGGGTGTGGGCATCTCGCGCATCGACGCCTGGTAGGCCTTGTGCACCGACTGCATCAACTCACCGACGCCGGTACCGTGGCGCGCCGAGATGAAATGAATCGGCGCGAAGTCCAGAAACGGCAGGCGCAGGTCTATCTGGTCGCGGATGAATTCACGCTGCTCCGGCTGCAAGCAATCCCATTTGTTGATGCCGATGGCCAGCGCCCGCCCCCGATCGGCCACCAGGCCCAGCAGGCTGGCATCCTGCTCGGCCACCGTCTCCTGCGCATCGATGAGGCCGATGACCACATGCGCGGAGTCAATGGCCTGCAGCGTCTTGACGACGCTGAATTTCTCCACCGCCTCGTCAATGCGCGCGCGCCGGCGCACGCCGGCGGTGTCGATGAGCACGTAGTGCGCGCCGTCGCGCTCGAAGGGAATGAAGATGCTGTCGCGGGTGGTGCCCGGCATCTCGCTGGCAATGACCCGTTCCTCGCCCAGCAATCGATTGATCAGTGTGGACTTGCCGACATTGGGCCGGCCGATGACGGCCACGCGAATGGCCCGCTCGTCCGTGCCCGCGGCGGCGTCTTCCCCCGCCGCTGTCTCTTCGGTCTCATGCTCGCGCTCAGGCAGCATGGCCCGCACCAATGCATCGATGCCCTGTCCGTGCGCGGCGGCTATGGCGATGGGCTCGCCCAGCGCCAGAGAGTGAAAGTCGGCGCCGGCCACTTCGCTTTGCAGGCCCTCGCACTTGTTCACCGCCAGCACCACGGCCTTGCCCGCACGGCGCAGGGTCTGGGCCACGTAGCGGTCCGCGGAGGTGAGTCCGGCGCGGCCATCGACAATCAGCACGATGCGCTCGGCTTCCTCGACGGCGCGCAGGGTCTGCTGCGCCATCTGCGCTTCCAGGCCACCAGCGCCTTCGATCAGACCGCCGGTGTCGATGAGGATGCACGGGGCACGGTCGGCGCGGCCGAATCCATACTTGCGGTCACGGGTGACGCCGGGCTGATCGGCCACCAGCGCATCGCGCGTGCCGGTCAGAACGTTGAACAGCGTGGACTTGCCTACGTTCGGGCGACCTACGAGTGCGACTACGGGGAGCATGGGTTTGTGGTTCGCTGCCGTTGGCGCGTATGTATCGACAAACGGTTCTGTTTGATTCCGGCGCTTTGTCCTACTCCGCAGCCTCAACCCGCCGAAATGCCCGAACCATCCCCGAGTCCGTCTGCACGATCACCAGCCCGTTGACCACCACCGGCGCATTGCTCACCCGCTTCCCGTCCGTGCCCATTCGCGCCAGCAGCTCACCCGTATTCGCATCCAGCCAGTGCACGTGGCCCTCGAAGTCAGCCACCACCACGGTGCCGCCTTCCAGCGCCGGGCCCGACAGGCCGCGCTGGTGCAGCACTTTCTGCTCCCAGGCCGGCGCGCCATCGCGACGCCCCAGTGCCAGCACGTCACCGGTGGCGCTGGCGATGTAGACCCGGTCCGAACCGATCGCCAGGCCGCGCTCGCTGGACACATCGCGCGACCACCATATCTGTCCGGATTCCAGCGCCAGCATGGCCGCGCGGCCCTGGAAGCCGACGACAAAAATATCCTTGCCGACAATATGCACCGCCGAGTCGATGTCGACCAGGCGCTCGAGTTCGGTGCGACCGCTCGAGGGCGCCACCGGGGTCTCCCACAACACCGCGCCGTCGGACAGGTTCACCGCCACGACCTTGCCGTTGTCGAAGCCGCAGATCACCGCCTCATCGACAATCACCGGCGGCGCGGTGCCACGCAGGGTCAGGCGCGGGACGTTCTGTTCGTTCAGCCACAGATCGCTGCCGTCGGCGGCATTCAGGCCATGCAGCCTGCCGTCCACGGTTCGTACCACAACCACCGAGCCGCTCACGGCAGGCGGTGCGAGCACTTCGCCGCCAACGCGGATACGCCACAGTTCCTTGCCGTCTGCGGCATTCAGGGCCACGACGTCGCCCTCGCTGGAACCGGCGACGACATAGCCGCCACCCACGCCAGGACCACCGCTCAGGCGCAGATCAGTGCGCGTCCGCCAGACATCCTTGCCGTTGCCGATATCCAGTGCCCGGATATCGCCGTCGTGGCCAGCCACGTACAGGTGGGCGCCATCGCTGGCCGGGCGCAGGCCGAGGCGCAGGTGTTCGGAACCGGCCACGCTGCTGGTCCATACCCGCTGGATTTCGATCTTTGGCGTCAGGTCCACCAGCTCGGCAGGTGGATCAACTTCCTTGTCGTTGTCGCAGGCCGCCAGCACCAGCAGCGCGGCGCCAAGCAACAGGCCGAGGACGGGCCGGATACGGCGCTGTGCGGTCATTTCGATGCTTCCTCGGTCGGGGGCGGGGTTGTCTGTTCAGCTGGTGCTTCTGCCGGTGCTACAACCGGCGGAGCCGCCAGGTCGTTGAGTTTCAACTGCAGCTGCGCGGTATCGAGACCACTGGCGCCCGCCTCGAGCAGGGCGACGCGGTAGGCGTCGCGGGCGGCGGCGCGGTCCCCTTTGGCCAGCAAGGCATCGCCGCGCACTTCGCTGAACACCGCCGAGAAGGCGCCCGGCGCTTTCACTTCCAGAGTGGCCAGCGCGGCATCGGGCTTGTTCTGCGCCAGCTCGACCCGTGCCAGCCGCACACGCGCGACTTCACGCAGATAGGGATCATCCGAGTCATCCACCAGCGCGCGCAGGCCTTCGGCAGCCCGGTCGAATTCACCCTGCTCCACGTACCTGCGCACCAGCAGCAGCGCGGCCTGCTCGGCATATGGCGTACCGTTGAAATCATCGTGCAGTCCGGCAGCCAGCTCCTGCGCCGTGGTCATATCCGAGGATTCCACGGCCGTCTGCATCTGGCTGTACTGCGCGGAGGCCTGCTCAGCCCGCTCGGTGACATGCGCGTCCCACCAGCGCCAGCCGAACAATCCGCCGACGCCGAGTACCACGCCGCCGACTATCCAGGCGCCGTTTTCCTTCAGCCAGCGCTTGAGTGCTTCCCACTGGTCGTCTTCGCTCATTAAATCGTCCACGTCTTACCTCGTCTGCAGAAGTTGTTCGATCCGCGCCGGCAGTTCCACCAGACCGCATTCTGTTTGTTCGCCGCCGCCCTGCAGCGGCTTGATGGCCGCCACACCGCGTTCCATTTCATTGTCGCCGAGCACCACGGCCAGCTGCGCGCCGCTGCGATCGGCCCGGCGGAACTGCGCCTTGAAGTTGCCTCCACCCAGGTTCGCCAGCACTCGCAGATCCGGCTGCGCATCGCGCAGCGCTTCGGCCAGTTTCAGGCCCGCCGCCTGCGCACGTTCGCCGACCATGACCAGGCACACCTGCGGCGCCTCCACGGGCGGCTGCGACTCCGACTGCGCCATCAGCGCCACCACCCGTTCCTGGCCCATGGCCCAGCCGATGGCCGGGGTGGGCTCACCGCCCAGCTGGGCGATCAGGCCATCGTAGCGTCCGCCTGAGCAGACCGCGTCCTGGGAGCCGAGGGCATCGGTGGTCCACTCGAAAACGGTGCGCGTATAGTAATCGAGACCGCGCACCAGGCGGGGATTGAGGTGAAATTCCACGCCCGTCTCGCGCAGATACGCGCACAGCGTGTCCAGGTGCAGCCGGGACTCCTCATCCAGGTATTCGGTGATCAGCGGTGCGGCGTCGATCAGGGCGCGCATGTCGGGGTTCTTGCTGTCGAGGATGCGCAGCGGGTTGCCGCCCAGGCGACGACGGCTGTCCTCGTCGAGCGCCGCCTCATGGTCCCTGAAGTACTCCACCAGCCGCTGGCGGTAGGCGTTGCGCGCCGCCGGGGTTCCCAGGGAATTGAGCTGCAGGCGGACCCGGTCGATGCCCAGGCGCTTCCACAGCCGGGCGGTGATCAGGATCATCTCGGCGTCCACGTCCGGACCGGTGAAGCCCAGCGCCTCCACGTCAATCTGGTGAAACTGGCGATAACGGCCTTTCTGCGGCCGCTCGTGGCGGAACATCGGGCCCATGCACCACACCCGCAGTTTCGCACCCCGCGTCAGGCCGTTGGAGATGACCGCGCGGGCAATGCCGGCGGTGGCCTCCGGGCGCAGCGTCAGGCTGTCACCGCTCTTGTCGGTGAAGGTGTACATCTCCTTCTCGACAATGTCGGTGAACTCGCCGATGGAGCGCTTAAACAGCTCGGTGGACTCCACCACCGGCACACGCAGTTCCGCATAGCCGTAGGCGGCCAGCACTTCGCGGGCGGTGTCTTCCAGCCGCCGCCAGCAGGCCATCTGTTCCGGCAATATGTCGCCCATGCCCCGCACGGGCTGAATGATCCTGTCCAATCTTTACTCCTGATCCTGGCCGACAGCGGCGGAAGACCGATCCGGCGCCCATGGCGTGAATACGCCGTCCGCGGCCAGCGTGAAGCGCATGACCTCGCCCCGGGCCAGAGCCCGCGGCACCTGAAGCTCGCGTCCGCCGACATTCAGCTGCACGCCATCGGCATTGCCCAGAAACACCCGCAGCGGCGGGGCGCCGCGCACGGTGCGCCCGGTGTCGGCGGCACACAGGTCGTACAGCAGCTGCGTGCCGCCCGCGTCGTATATTTCCACCCAGCTCTCGGCAGCAAAGCGCAGCCGCAGTTCCATTCCGGTCGCAGCGCCGGCGGAATCCGGCGGCGCTGCCTTCGCAACCTCAACCTGCCCGGCAGCCCGGATCTCTTCGGTCTTTCCAACCTCCGGCAAGGCCGTTGTTATCGCCATCGTCGCCATCGTCGCCGTCGTCGCCGTCGCAGGCGATTCACCGGACGGTTCGACCGGCAACGCCATCTGTGCCGTGGAAGGCGACTCATCTGTCGTCCGTACGGGCCCCGCCTCTCCGGCATTCACCTGCCGTTGCGACAGCACCCGCCACCCCATGGCAATCAGCGCCAGCAGCAGCAGACCCAGCAGCACGTATATCACCCGCCGCCGCCGACCCAGACGCATGGCCGGTTTCAACGGCTCCAGCCGCGGCGCGGGCGCATGTTCCTCCTCGTACAGGGCCAACAGCGACCTGGCGTCCAGCCCGAGCAGGTTCGCGTACTGCTGCAGATAGCCCTTCACGAAAACCGGCGGCCCGAGGGTGCTGAAGCGGCTGCTTTCCAGCGCTTCAATCATCGCGTTGTCCAGGTGCAGGCGCTCGGCAACCTGTCGCGTGCTCAGTGTCTGGCGCTCACGCTCGCTCTTCAGACGCTGTCCCACCGCTGCGCCTGGCTGCTCCTCCGGGGCGCTCTCAGCGGTATCAGTCATCCGGCGGCTTGCTCGGACTGCACGAGTGCCCGGGTCTGCTCGGCCTGCGGAAATTCACTCTTGAGGCGACGGCCATAGGCCTGCGCCCGCTCGGGATTGTCCAGCGCAAGTTCCACGCGCACACCCAGCAACAACACTCCCGGCAGCTCCGGGTCGGATGTGAGCATCTCCGACAGGGCGCTCATGTAGCGGTCAATGTAGGCGCGCGCCTGCTGGTTGTCACCGCGTGCGAAATTCAGCCGGGCCATTTCCGCCAGCGCGCGAGTGAACTTCGGGCGCATCTTGATGGCCTTGATGAAGTACTGCTCGGCCTCCTGCGTCCGCCCCGCGGAATTCATGCACAGGCCCGCATTGGTATAGGCCAGGTAAGGCGTGGCATAGATGGGATTGTGCGCGGCCTTGAGGATCATCTTCTCGCCCTCGTCCACGCGCGACTGGCGGCAGAGGAAAACCCCGTAGTGATTGAGCAGCTCCGGGTCATCGGGCTCCAGCCGGATGGCCGCCCTGAAGTGTTTGTCGGCGCGGTCCGGTTCAGCCAGCCGGTCGTAGAGCATGCCGGCAGCGGTATGCGCCACTGCCATATCCGGATCATGCTGCAGGGCCCGCTGGATCTTGTCGCGCGCCTTCGCCAGCTCCCCGAGGCGCAGATACTCGATGCCCAGCAGCGCGTTGTACTTGGCCGCTTCACTGGGCTGCTCGCGCCGCTCCGTGCTGGTGGTTGAACAGGCGGAGACCAGAATGGTCACTGTCGCCAGTAGGGCTATAACCGCCGTTGATCTCATGCTTGCACCACCACGCTGAAGAGTTTCTCGCCCAGTCGACTCGTCGTCCGGTCCTGCACGCGACCGACCAGCTGCCCGCAGGCCGCATCGATGTCATCGCCACGTGTGCGGCGGATGGTGGCGATCACGCCCCACTCGTTGAGAACGTCGCGGAAACGACGGATCACCTGCGGCGGCGAACAATGGTACCGCGTGCCCGGAAAGGTGTTGAAGGGAATGAGATTGAGCTTCACCGGCCGCTCCCTGAGCAGGTGCACCAGCTCCAGGGCGTGCGCCTCGCTGTCGTTCACGCCATCGAGCATGACGTACTCGAAGGTGATGCAGCGGCCGTTCTGTTTTTCCAGATATACCCAGCACGCCTCCAGCAGATCCGCGATGGGATGCTTGCGATTGATAGGCACCAGCTGGTCACGCAGCGCGTCATTCGGTGCATGCAGCGAGACGGCCAACGCCACACTGCACTCTTCGGCCAGACGATAGATCTGCGGCACCAGGCCCGAGGTACTCAGCGTCACGCGGCGGCGCGAGATGTCGTAGCCCAGATCATCGAGCAGGATCTGCATGGCGGGCACGACATTGCGGTAGTTCGCCAGCGGTTCGCCCATGCCCATGAGCACCACGTTGGTCACCGGACGCGGGCTGCCGCCGGGCCGCGTCGGCACACCGGTTTCGGCGGCATCCTTCATCAGTTCATGGTTGGCCAGCCACACCTGACCGACGATCTCGGCCGTACTGAGATTGCGGTTGAAGCCCTGCTGGGCGGTGGAACAGAAACTGCAATCCAGGGCGCAGCCGACCTGGGAGGAGATGCACAGGGTGCCGCGGTCCGGCTCGGGGATGTACACCATCTCGAAGGCCTGCGAGGCATCGGCACGCAGCAGCCACTTGCGGGTGCCGTCGGTGGAGCGCTGTTCGGTGACGATCTCGGGGACACGGATGTCAGCGCAGGTGGCGAGACTGGTGCGGAAGTCCTTCGCCAGGTCGGTCATGCTGGCGATGTCGGATTCGCCGCGCTTGTACATCCAGTTCATCAGCTGGCGGCCGCGGAAGGGCTTGCTGCCGATGCCCTCGACGAACGCCTCCAGAGCGGGTCGGGGCAGACCCAGCAGGTTGGTGCGCAAGGTGGTGGGCATGGCAGTCATGAGGGGCGCAAGTCTACTCTCGAAGTGCGCGTTTTATAAGGCTTTTAGCGGCCAGCACAGCGGCGGCTGCCGCCCTGCCCGCCCGGTCGTACTGCCCGCCTCCGCGCCTGGGATCAACCGCAGGCGCAGGGGCAGGGGCAGGGGCAGGTTCGGGGATCAGCCGCGCGAATGCAGCTCCGTGCCGCTGAAAAAGAACGCGATTTCGCGCTCGGCGGTCTCCGGAGCATCCGACCCGTGGACCACGTTGTGCTCGATGCTTTCCGCCAGGTCGGCGCGAATGGTGCCGGGAGCGGCCTTTTTCGGGTCCGTGGCGCCCATGACCTCGCGATGGCTGGCAATGGCGTTCTCACCCTCCAGCACCTGCACGATGACGGGACCGGAGGTCATGTACTTCACCAGATCGGCGTAGAAGGGACGCTCACGGTGCACTGCGTAAAAGGCCTCGGCCTCGGAGCTCGAAAGCTGGCGCATGCGCGCGGCGATGATGCGCAGGCCGGCCTGCTCGAAGCGGCGATAAACCTCGCCGATCAGATTACGGCTGACGCCATCGGGTTTGACAATAGACAGGGTGCGCTCGAGCGCCATGCGATTTCTCCACGTTGAGGTTGGAACAGATGATCCGGGGGCGGCGCCGGGGCGCAGCTTCAGACCGTGAAACTTTCCCCGCAGCCGCACTCGCCGCGGATGTTGGGATTGCGGAACCTGAACGCCTCGTTCAGGCCCTGCTTGACGAAATCCACTTCGGTGCCATCGATATAGCCCAGGCTCTCGGCATCGACAACGACCTTCACGCCCTGATCCTCGAACACCACATCACCGGCATCGACCGAATCAGCGTAATTGACCACGTAGGCAAAGCCCGAGCAGCCGGTTTTCTTCACGCCCAGCCGCAGGCCGATGCCCTGACCCCGCGATTGCAGGTAGCTGCGAACGCGTTCGGCGGCGGAAGCTGTAAGCGAAATGGCCATGGCGGCAGTTTAACGCGATGGTCATGCAATGGGCAGCGGGCTGCGGGACGTGGGGGGCGCAAGCACAGGGGCATCGATATGGCAGTGCAGTGCTGGCTCGGTCTGCAGGGGCGGGGAGGGCTTTGCGGGGAACGGCAGTAAGACCCCATCCATGGGGGCCTTGGGAAAAACCATCCA
>JAJFKF010000098.1 GCA_021773365.1 Gammaproteobacteria bacterium
TGGGGGTTGGGGGGGCCCGCCCCCCCCCCCCCCAGGGGGGGGGGTTGGTCAAAACCCCTCCCGTGTTTGACAACCCCCCCACACCCCCCCCCCCGCCCCTCCCCCCGAGCCTGGAGATGCCGATGCCTGTTCGTGCACTAACCAACCGCAATTTCTTCAGTTGTTGGATCCGCCCATGGGAGATGGCGCTTGCTCGCCTGCAATTTGCCCGAGAATGCGACGAAACGATCTGAATTCACCTCACAGGCAGTAGCGGCTCAATAAACGCCTCCACCTCCGCCACAAACCGCTGTGTGTCCTGCACGTACACCTGGTGATCGGCCTGCTCGAAGCGCACGATGTTCATCTCCCCGCCGTATCCTTCCAGGTCCGCCACCGCCCGATCCGCCATCACCGTTCCGTCCAGGTCGCCTACCATGACCAGCAGGGGCCATTGCATCCGCGGCAGATCCGGCCGCAGGTCAGTGGCCATCAGTTCCTTGAACATCGCCCGCGCGATGCGCAACTCCGCCATCCGCCAGGCCGGGTCGATGACATCCGATCCACCCACATCCAGCATGCGCGCCATCATGTCTGTTGCCTGCTGAGCAGGAAATGCCCGGCGCGTCAGGTTTCGCTGCGCCATCATTTTTTCCAGCGAGTCGTACGGTGGCGGCCCCAGACGTTCCAGCAGATGCTGCGTCCGCCGACGGCCGTTGCGCGTCGCCCACTCCAGGGCAAGCCTGTAGCTCTCCGCCTCATTGCCGGCCATGTACACCGGCGTGGACACCAGCATCAGGGCATCGACCGGCGCCTGCGGATAGCGGGCCGCGTAGCTTAGTGCCAGCACACCGCCCCAGGAATGCCCCATCAGCACCAGTGGCCGGTCGGGGAATTTCTCACGCAGCATGCTGACCACCCGATCGACATCGGCGGTGTGATTGGCAATGGTCTGGGCCTCATCGGGGACGGCGGAGGAGCGCAGGATGCCGCGTTGCTGCAGATAGGCCATCACGTAGCGTTCTTCGAGCAGCGGACCGGGATAGGCCTGGAAACTGAACAGGCTGCTCAGCCCGGATCCGGGCCCGCCATGCAGAAAGACAATGACGGCTTCACCGTCCCTGCGCCCGCGCAGATCGACATGCAGGCGCGCGCCATCCGCCGCCTCGACCTGCATCGTCCGACTGTAGGTGGTACAGCCGCCCAGACTCACCAGCAGGCCGGCACCACAGCACGCCAGCGCCAGCAATCCCGGCCACCGGGTCAGCCTGCCGCCTGTACAGAGGACCTGCGTTGTCGTGACCGACACCACCTGGCTCACTTGTAGTTGTCGTTCTGATCGGCGCCCGGACTGTCGTGCCGACAGCCGGCCGCGCCGACCGGGTTACCCATCTGTACGACCGTGCCATCACCTATGTCGTTCCGCACCCATCCTGTAGTATCCCCCGCACATGCGCAAACTTCCGCGCGCTTTCTACGACCGCGATACCCGAACCGTGGCGCAGGAGCTGCTGGGCAAATATCTGGTTCGGGTGCATCGTGGCCGCCAGCGGGTGGGCCGCATCGTCGAAGTGGAAGCCTACCTCGGCCCGCATGATCGCGCCGCCCATTCCTGTCGCGGTCTCACCCCGCGCACTGCTGTCATGTTCGGCCCGCCCGGTCATGCCTATGTGTACCTGATCTACGGCATGCACCATTGCATGAACATCGTCACCGAGCCGGAAGGCCAGGCCGCTGCCGTACTGCTGCGGGCGCTGGAACCGGTGAGCGGACTGAAAGCGCGTACCCAGGGCCCCGGACTGCTGTGCAAGGCAATGCAGATCGACAGAATATTGAACAGTCATGATCTGCTCAGCGAGAACTTTTTCGTCGCCGCGCCACCCAATACAGACGAGGTCCTGCGCATCGCGCGCCGTCCACGCATCGGTGTGGACTACGCGGGTCACTGGGCCCGGCGTCTGCTGCGGTACTACATCCGCGGCAACCCCTATGTGTCCCGACCCTAGTCCCGACTTCAGGAGCCTGTACGAGTAATGCTGCCCCTGCTGCGGCCGTCCCCCATCGGCATCTTGTTGCTGCTCGTGCTGTCGGCCTGCGCCCGCCAACCGCCGCCGTCAACCACACCAGAGGATGCCGTCGCGCTGCGGATCGTGCAGCGAGCCATCGCCGCACCCGCCGCCGTTCAGCTGTTTGCCGTGGACATGGAGCAGGCAAACGTCACCCATTTCGCCGCCGGCCGGCAGCCACTTTCAGTCATCGAGAACAGGCGCCTGTCCCGCTACGTACGCACGGCGCAGGCAGATGGCTCCACGCTGTACACCTATCGCCTGCAGGGCCGCTTCGAATCGAGCGCCCCCCATCTGTCGTGGATGCAGATGCGGCGTGCGGGGCAAAAGGAATATGCCCATGTTGCCTTCAGCGACGGCGAGGTCAGTTACCTGTTCATGACGCACCACCCGGACAGCATCTCGCGCCGGCCGGTCACGCAGGAGGAGCGCCAGGCCGGTGCGCCGGGTCTGAGCTGGCCATCCATGGCGCTGGAGGAGGACAGCAAGCGGGCCAATTCACTGCACTGGCGCGGACGGGAATTGATCCACGGCGTACTCTGCGACGTCCTCGACCTCTCGGTGCCGCTGCATGAGGATGCCGCTGCAGGGGAGATCCGCCACCTGTCCTACTATGTCGGCGCCGCCGACGGCCTGATCCGCCGCAGTATCGAGACCCGGGGGCCACCCGGGCGACGCCACTACAGCGAGACGCTCTATGCGGTCGATACGGCATTCAAGCCGAATGATATTTCCTACGCCCGCTTCGAGGCCGCAGTCAGATCCCTGCTGGACGGCGCGGCGCTACCGCCGGTTATCGCCCGAATGGAATAGAATCAGGCCATGGATCCCGCTACGCTCATCCGCCGCATCACCCAGCCACAGCAGGACGACATCGACGAGCTGTACGGACTGGAGCCGGTGTACGAACCGGGCGGCGGCTATCCCGGCGGTGCACGCGCCGAGGAATTCGTCGCCATTCAATGCCCCTGGTGCGGCGAGCGACTGGAAGCGCATATAGATGTCACAGCGGGCGAGCAGTCCTACATCGAAGACTGCCAGGTGTGCTGCCAGCCGATGCAACTCACCATGGAACTGGAAGACAACGGTGCGCTGCGCGCTGTGCGCGTGCAGCGCACGGACTGACATGGGAACAGCGGCATTCGGGCCTGCGGGCGCGCAACTGCCGCTGTGGTCAGGCGAAGCGGCAACCGGGAACCTCAGCGTCCGGGAAAGCCGGCGCGCACGGCGGCTGTCCATGCGCGTCTCCACCAGCGGTCGCGTAGAGGTTACCGCCCCGTTGCGTACCGCGCCCCGCACCATCGAGCGTTTCCTGTCGCAGCACCGCGAATGGATCGAGCGCCAGCGCGAGAAGGCCAGAAGGCTCGCCTTGCCCGCGCAACCCTTTCCACCACAGCAATTGGAGCTGTCTGCCTGCGAGCAGACTGTGCGCATTCATCTGGCCGGTGGCAAAGGCCGCATCCGCCTGACTCCGGCGGCCACTGATGTTCTGACAATCGCCGGCGACGTTTCCCGGCCCGGCGCGCTACGGGAAGCGCTGCAGGCCTGGCTGATGCACAGGGCGCGGGAAGTTCTGGCGCCGATGCTTGCCAGCGTCGCTGCCGAAACGGGTCTGCACTACGCACGCCTGTCGATTCGACGCCAGCGCACCCGCTGGGGCAGCTGCTCCAGCCGCGGCACCATCAGCCTCAATTGCTGCCTGTTGTTCCAGCGTCCGCAAGTGGTGCGCTACCTGCTCATTCACGAACTGGCGCACACGCTGCACATGAACCACTCACCACGCTTCTGGCAGGCCGTGGCGCAGCTGTGTCCCGACTACCGCCGCCTTGACCGCGATTTGCTGCAAGGCTGGCGGCGCGTACCGGCCTGGGTGCTGGAACGCTGACGATCAGTTGAAACCCTTGCGGATGGAGATCGTGTACCGCCGCAGACGTGGATCGCCGTAGGTACTGTAGGTCAGTGCGTTCACGCTGGTAGCAGCCAGTATGGGCGGCACCTTGCCGAACACATTCTGGATGCCGACGGAGACCTGCGTATTGGCCAGCAAACCTCCGCCGAAGCCAGTTGCAGCATCAAACCGATAGGTTGCGCCGAAGTCGTGATACATCTGCCGCGGTATGGTGGCCGCGCCCTGATTGAGTATCGCCGCTGCAATGGACGGCGCTGATGAGGTTGCGGTGTAGACGTAGTAGTCGTTGTAGTACTGCGCGTTCCAGGTGAGTGTCAGCGGACCGCGATCCCAGTCCAGACCCGCATTGCCGCGCAGCTTCAGCGGGCCGCCATCGAAACCCACACTGTCCGCGACGGCTACGATGGGCAGCGCCCGATTGGCGAAGCGCGTCTGCCGCGTCGCCAGCAGGTAACCGTGGAAGTCACCGAATCGCGCGGTGGACCAGGTGTAGTCCAGCTGCACATCGTAGGCTTTGACCGAGGTACTGGCGGCATTCAGTGCCGTGGTATCAAAAAACACAACCGGGCCTGCCCACCCCGCCGGGTCACCGGGCATATTCTCCCCGCGCACGATGCGGCCAGGAAAACTGGCCTCGTAGTCGAGCAACACCTGCAGATCGGGTGACTGGATCTCATCGACTTTATCAATGCTTGTGTAGTCCATGGACAGCCGCAGGCCCGGCAGAAACTGCGGTTCTAAGATGACTCCGGCCGACCAGCTGTCGGACTGCTCGGGCCGAAGAGCCGGATTGCCGCCGACGACCACAGTGTAGCCCTCCCCCACAAACGAATCGGTGTCACCACGCATCGGGTCGGTAACGCCATAGGAAAAGAAGTATTCCACCGGCGTTGCCAGGCCCAGCTGCTGCACGTCCGGCGGCAGAAAACCTGTGCCGACGCTGGCGCGCAGCGTGACTCCGGGGTGCGGAACATAGCGAAATCCCAGCGTGTAGTCCGTTGAGCTCAGGTGCGTAGTGGCATAGTTTCGCGCCGGCCCCGGATCGTCGCGCGAGGTGGCTGAATAGCTGTCTGTTCCATCATTCACGATTGCGTACTCATCGCGCCGCACCGAGGCCTGCAGCTCCAGCTCGCGCAGCAGCGGTACCGTGCTGTCGGCGGACACCAGCGGCGCGCGCGCCTCCAGGTACACCGAGTCGGTACGCTGCGAACTGTGCGGATACAGGACAAAGTACGAGCCGCCGGTAAACGTATCGGGAAACTCAAAATACGCATCCTGCAGCTCTTCGGTGCGTCGCTCGATCAGCGCCGTCAGATTCAGCGAACCACCCGGCATGTCCAGTGCCGGACCGGACACCCGCACAGTCGCGTTCTTCAGAATGCTGTCATACGGCCCGCCAAAACTGTTTGGCGAAGGCATCAGGTAGGGCGAAAAATCGATCGGGAAGGTATTACCTTCCTGCAGGACATTCAGCGCCGGCCTGCCATCCGCCGATGGCTGCCCGGTACGCAACGCCGTATCGCCGAAGAAGTCGATCACGCTGCCGGTGCTCGCCAGTTCGAAGCGCGCGCGGCTCCAGCCGAAATCCAGCTCACCGGTCCAGTGATGTGGCAGGCGAAAGATCAGTCCTGCGGTGGCACGCAGGCTGGTGGATTCGGTGCGGTTCTCAAACGCCAGACCCGGCACGGGGAACCGCACGGATATGGGCTCCTTGAACGGATTGTTGGGCGCGTCGCCGGACAAATTCGAAACCGAGTTGGGCAGGCCCGCAGACTGCGAGCGACCCTTGTTGCCGAAGTGCGAAAAATCCACAAACGCCTCGATTGCGCGGCTGAATTCACGGCGCACATTGAGGGAGACTGATTCCATCTTCGGCGCCACGCGCAGGCCGCGCCCCAGGGCATTGAGGTCGTTCGACAATTCAAGATTGTACTGCCCCGCATTGGCAAGCAGCGCCGCGCCACTGTCGGAGGCCGGCCCGACATAGCCGAGTGGTAGATGCGTGATGGCCGAGTCGAGACTGGCGCCGCCGAACTCGTCATCCAGCGTCAAAGTACCGGTAAGACTGCGGATATTGACCGTGGCGCCCAGGGGCGGACGAAATGAATCGAGAATCACACCCGGGTTGTTGCGCAGCTGCAGACCGATTGAACGTTCGGCAAACTCGCGGTCACCGATCAGCAGCTTGTTGGAATCCATATGCGCCGCGGTCACCATCACGCGCGTGCGCCCGCCCTCGAGGCTGAAACCGGCACTGGCATCGAAGCGCATGCTGCCGGCGTCGGTATCGAAGGTATTGGCATAGTCTGCCTTGACCTCCAGGCCCTGGTAATCCCGGCGCAGGATGATATTGATCACGCCCCCCGTTGCACTGCCGCCGTAAATGCCGCCCGCCGTGGAGGGCAGCACTTCGATGCGCTCGATTGCGCCAAGTGGAATGCCATTCAGGTCCGGCTGCAACGGAATGCCAAGCGAAGCGCGGCCCGGCATGCGCCGTCCGTCCACCAGTATCAGCGTCTGGCCAGGGCCCAGACCGCGCAGGTTGACAAACGACGCGTTGGTGGCGCCGCCAGGCGTCTGGGAATTCGAGCCGGCGATTGCGTTCATGGGCAGGCGCGTACGCAGGAACTCCTCCAGACTGGAGGCCTGGGAGCGCTGCAGGTCTTCGCGATCAAACACCACATACGGTTGCGGCGCATCTTCGGTGCGTTCGATATCCATGTTCAGCGAACGCCGGCCCTGCACCAGAATCTCGGGCGTGCCTTTGGTGTCCGGAGACTCGTCTGCACTGCCCTCCTGCGCATCCCGGGCAGAAGGCAAACCGGCGACTGTGCGCGCGCTTTCCGGAGTCTCGGCATGCACCAGCCGAAGCTGCTCGCCCGCCATCGTGGTCGCAGCAGCCGGCGCGGCACTGGATTTGATCGGCCCGACTACGGCAATCGTGCGCTCATCGAGCACCTTGTAGGTCAGACCGGTGCTTTGCAGCAGCAGCAGCAGCGCTTCTTCGGTTCTGAACCGGCCCTGCACGGCCGCCGAACTCAGGCCTCGCGCGATCCTGCTGTCGATCACCACATGTACGCCGCTCTGGCGCGCGAACTCGTTCAGCGCCGCTTCAACCGGCTGCGCGGGGACCGCGATCTGCACGGGCTTGTCGGCAATCGCAAGCGTAGCGGGCACGGCTGAATCCGCCGCATGAACCGCTATGATTCCGTATGACATCAACAGCAACCCGGACACGACTCGATGACTGAACTTCATGACAACCCCCATGCTGGAACCGGTACCTGTCGGCGGCGCTGCGCCAGCAGCAATCCGTGGCAGTAATGGTCCCCGCCGGCAGCCGATTGCCCCCTGCCCGCATGGAAATTTCCGCAGAAATATTTCACGCTACCCCCCGGGCAATCGGCCTTTGCGGAGCACCAATATAGCGTGGCAGATCGCGGCGCCATCGATACTGACGTGGAAAAGGCCTATGCAGCGCACAAGGACACGCTGCGGGCCTTCTTCGAGGGGCGTGCGCCCCGCAAGGACGCCGTTGAGGACCTGACGCAAGAGGTCTATGTCGAGCTGCGGCTGCGGCCTCCGGCCCAGGCGCTGCGCGATCCGGCACTGTATCTGTACAAGGTGGCCTGGAATGTATTGCGGCGCGCCAACCGCAAGCTGCGCCGCGAACCGAAAGCGCTTGATGACGAGGCGCTGGAGCGACTCGATGCCCAGCGCAGCGAGGATGCCAGCGAGCAACTCGCCGCCGAGGAGTACCTCGCCCACCTCCTGGGCCAGCTGCCGCCGATGTACGGGGCCGTGCTGGTATTGAAGCTGCGCGAGGGACTGACCTACGCGCAGATCGCCGAACGTCTCGGCACCTCCACGCGCTCGGTCAAACGACACATGGAGCGCGTACTTGCGCACCTGAGGAACGCCCAATGGTAGATCACCACAAACAACAGGCACCGGCGGCCGTCGATCGCGAGGCCGCACAGTGGTATGTGCGCTGGAGTGACATCGGGCCAGTGGCCGGCGCCCGGGAACAGTCGCGCTGGATCGCCTGGCTGCAGCGCTCGCCCCGCCACATCGAGGCCTACCTGCAGCTCGATGACCTGTGCGAACGTCTGACCGAGAGCCGCACTGTGAACGAACTCGATATCGAGTCCTGGATGGCCGACCAGCGCGCGCCGGTGGTGCAGCTGGCGAGCACAACCGCGAGACCGAACACCCGGACCGATTCCCCCGGGTCCGTAATGCACCGACGGCGGCGCGCACTGCTTGCCGCATCAATTGCAGTGATCGGCGTGGCGGTCGCAGGCGGCTGGTCGCTGCTGGGTTCGGACTGGACCCATCAGACCGGGCTGGGCGAGCAGCGCAGCTATCAACTGCCGGACGGCTCCACCATGCAGCTCAATACACAGTCACGCGCCCGTGTCGCCTACACGGACAGCATCCGCCGCATTCACCTGGAAGGCGAAGGCCTGTTTACAGCAACCCGGGAAGCCGCCAGACCCTTTGTCGTAGAAACGGCGGACGCCACCGTGCGTGCGCTGGGCACACAGTTCAACGTATACGCGCAGCAGAACAACACGCGGGTTGCCGTCATCGCAGGCGCCGTCGAAGTGGCCGCCGCGGGACGGTCGCCAGCGGCCGCGGGTCGTACCCTGCAGCTGCAGGCCGGCGAGGAGGCCCAGGTCAGCGCGGCAACCGCAACCCGTTCCATAAGCCGTACCATCGCGCCCGACATCACTGCCGCCACCGCCTGGCAACAGGGCATACTGGTGTTTGAGCGGGCCACACTCGCGGACGTGGCCCGGGAGTTCAATCGCTACAACAGTCTGCAGTTCGACATCGATGCGGCCGTCGGCGAGGTCAACCGGCTTTCCGGCACCTTCGATGCCCGCCATCCGCAATCACTGCTGCTGTGGCTGCAGAACCGCCCGGATCTGCGTGTCACCTGTCGCGGCGAACGCTGCAGCATCGAGGCGGAATGACCGAAGTACCGGCCGGGATAACCGCACGAACTACATCGGCGGAGAACCGAAGGCAATCACGCGATCGATGAAATCCGGCTTGCGGCGCCGGCCGCATCCGCAGTAAAACTGCGGGCCCTGCTCCCTGGAGGCCTTCACATGCCCCACCTCACCCTGTTCCGGATGGGTTTACTTGCCTGCGCCACGGCGCTCCTTCTGCCACTAAGCGCCTGCAAGCGCCACGATGCAGCCGACGCACAATCCGCTGGTGGCGAATACGGCGCCATCGAGCGCATCGCCTTCAATCGCCGCGCCGCCGAACTGTTCCTGCCGCTGTTCTGGCGCGAGGATGGCAACGGCAATGGCGTGCTGGAGGCGAACGAACTGGCCGTCCTGACAGGCTATCCGCAAAGCGGTCGCTCCCTGTGGGTCGACACGAAGGGACAGTTCACACCGGACTTCCACACTGCCTATGCACAGATGAAGCAGGCAGATCCGGCGCCCGCCGATCCCGCGCAGCAAGCGCGCCTGCAGCTGGTGCGCGATGAGCTGGCGCAGGGACAGCCTACGCTCGTCGAGACCGATCTCTCGCAGGCCTCTGCCGCCGAGAAGAACTTCGTAAGTGACATGCTTGAAGTCGGCAAGCTGGTCGAGCGCATCTACGCGCGGCAGAACGGCGTATTCGGCATGGAGCAGCAGATTCCAGCGGATGATCGTGCCAGCCTTGCCCTCCTCCACCGCAATCAATCGCCCTTCTGCGAGGCGCCCAGGACCGAGAACGATCCGGCGTGCAGCGCAATTGTGCCGAAGCCGGCACGCGCAGCCGGCTTGTATCCGGCGGACATCCAGAGCAATCCGGGCTTCTGCGCCATGCTGCAGAAGCAGCCCAATGCGAAGGCTCTGATGGACCACTTCAGCATCGTCATCGCCGGCGAAGAGCCCGGCACGTTCCGCGCCGTGCCCTACAACGAGGCCTATCGCGACGACATGGAAGCAGTAGCAAAGGAACTTGAAGCGGCGGCCGCGGAACTGGGTGAGGATGAAGCCGCGCTCAGGAACTACCTGACGGCGGCCGCCGCGTCGTTCCGCAGCAACGACTGGGAACCTGCAAACGAGGCCTGGGTGGCGATGAATGCACAGAACAGCAAATGGTTCGTGCGCATTGCGCCCGACGAGGTCTACTACGACCCCTGTGCGTGGAAGGCCGGTTTCGCGCTGCAGCTCGCACGCATCAACCCCGAGTCCATCGAGTGGCAGCGCAAACTGGATCCAATGAAGAAGGAAATGGAAACGACACTGGCGGCGATGACCGGCAAGCCCTACAAGGCGCGTGATGTGCGCTTCAAGATTCCGGACTTCATCGATGTGGTGCTGAATGCGGGCGATCAGCGCTCGCCTACCGGCGCGACCATCGGCCAGTCGCTGCCCAACTGGGGACCGACAGCCGAGAAAGGCGGCCGCACCGTCGCCATGACCAACCTGTACACGGACACCGACAGCCGCGCCACACAGCAGCAGCTCATGTCATCCATATTCTGCAAAGCCACCAATGACGTCGCCACCACGACGCCCCGCGAAACACTCATCGGTACGCTGTTGCATGAAGCGGCTCACAACCTCGGCCCCGCACACGAATACAAGGTGAACGGCCGGGAAGACGACGTGATCTTCGGCGGTACCATGGCCTCCACGCTCGAGGAGCTGAAGGCGCAGAACTCCTCGCTGTATCTCACCTACTGGCTTGCCGGCAAAGGCGTGTTCACGGACGAGGAGGCGCGCAAGATCCTGACGCGCAATGTCGCCTGGGCGTTCGGCCATATTTCGCGCGGCATGTATACGGCCGACGGCACGCCACGCAACTACAGCCAGCTGGCCGCCATCCAGATCGGCTCATTCGTCAAAGCCGGCGCACTCACCTGGGAGCCCGACACGCACGCTGCCAACGGCAGCGATCAGGGCTGCATCGAGATCCACTACGACAAGTTGCCCAGCGCCGTCGAAGCGCTCGAGACCACGATCCTGAAAATCAAGGGCTCGGGTGACAAGAAAGGCGCCGAGGCCCTGAAAGCCGAATTCGTCGACGCCAAAGACGCATTCGCGGACCTCAAGAGCGTCATCGCCGAGCGCTGGCTGCGCTCGCCAAAGGCAAGCTTTGTTTACAGCGTGGAGATGTGAGGGCTTATAGACCAAGCCTCCGCTCACGTTCAAAAGCCATACTAGAACCGTTTACGGATCGACACCGTATAGCGCCGCAGACGCGGATCGCCGAAGAAGCTGTAGCCGTTGCTGGGGAACGGTGAAGCGACGATGGGCGGGCTGGTATTGAAGACGTTGCGGATGCCGAACTGCAGATCGGTGTCGGCAAGAATCCCGCTAGTGAGGCCCAGCGCCTCGCCCACCCGGAACCGGCCGACGATGTCGTGATAGGTCTGTCGTGGAATGCTGTCGGATCCCTGCTGGGCGGTGAAGACGGGAACAAACTCCAGCGGTACACTGCCAGGATAAAGCAGATAGCTGTCGAAATACTGCATGTTCCAGTCCAGCGACCAGGTGTCACGGTCGAGCGTCAGCCCGGCATTGCCGCGCCACTTGAGCCAGAACAGGTGTCCCGCGTTCTGGTCGTTCGGCGCACCCGGCTGAAACTGCGTCATGTAGTCCTGCAGATAGGTCGTTAACACATAGGCCCGGATGTTGCCGAGGGAAGTGTCGAACGAGTAGTCCAGCTGAATGTCGAAGGTGCGTACGGTGGTCTTGGCAAAATTGATCATGCTGGCATCGACACTGGTGATCTGTCCCACCGCAAACCCGGCGTCAATGTCGTCCTGCGTCAATGCGGCACGCGTGACGCGTTCGGGAACCAGCATTTCCTTGTTGATGATGGTCTGCGGGTCGGTGAATGAAATTTCGTCATCCTTGGCGATCCGCGAGAAATCTACCGACAGACGCAGCCCCGGCAATGCTCGCGGCGTCAGGATCATCCCGAGCGACAGGCTGGCGGATTCCTCGGGCCTGAGGTTGGGGTTGCCGTTTCTGATCTGCAGCACGTTCGGTATGGATTCGAACATTCCGCTGCGTCGTGGATCGACAACGCCCAGCGATTGCGTAAAGAAACTTGGGGTGATCTGCGCCACCGACGGTGGCAGGAACCCGGTGCCGTAGCTGGCCCTGAAGGCCAGGTCTGGAGACGGCGCATAGCGGAATCCAGCGGTATAGTCGGTGGAGTTCAGCCTGGCGGTGTTGCGGTTGGCCTGCGGAATCGGATCGCCCGGTGCCAGAAACGCTGGATTCCGATCTACGCCGTTGATCTGATAATCGTCATAACGCACCGATGTCTGCAGATCCAGCGCGTGGATCAGCGTGCGCGCATTCCGCGATGAGATGATCGGCGCCGTTACTTCAAACGACGCACTATCCACTTCCTCGGATCTGTCGGCGTAGTACACCAGGCTGATCGATCGGTCAAAAGAGCTCTGACTTCTGGAGAAGCCGGCGTCTGCCTCGGACTTGCGATGCTCATAGAAGACCGACAGCGCCAGGGGACCACCCGGCAGTTCATAGGTCGGTCCGGCAATCCGCAAGGTCGCGCCGGTGTGAGTGTTGTCAAAAGGCCCGTTGAAGCTGTTTGGCGAATCAAGCAGATAACCGGCGGCCGCGTAATCTGGAACGGCATCGTTGATATCGCGGAAAACATTCAGCTCGCCGCTGCGGATCGCATCGGTGGCCTCGGGCCCCAAAATGGGCGATGTCGATATGCCTTCGCTCCGTGAAAGGCCCCAGCTATACTCCGCCTGACCGAACCAGTCGCGCGGCAGCCGCACGATAACACCGCCACTGGCCAGCCGGTTCTCGGAGGTGTACTCCCGGTCAAAGGCCAGGCCCGGCAAAGGAAATGCAACCTGAATTCGGCTGTCGAAGGGATTGCCCGGATCCTCAGGGTCCAGCGAGATGGTACTGGTCTGGCGGGCCGTCAGGACGTGGCCCTCGTTGCGGGTCCAGGACAGATCGACAAAACCTTCGATGGCGTCGGTGAACTTGCGGCGCAGATTCGCGCCCAGCGACGATACCGTGGGGCTGTTGATAATGCCCTGGCCTACGCCCTGGATGTCACGCGGCAGTTCAATGTTATAGCTGCCCGCCCCGGCGACGAAAGCCGCTCCGCCATCGGACTGAATGCCCGTGTAACCGATCGGCACATGCGTAAAATGACTTTCGATCGAGACGGCCGGGCCGCCATTGGGGTCTTTCAGTAGCAGCGGCGCACTGCCAAATCGCTGCCGCACATTGGTGGTACTCGCCAGCGGCGCGCGAAAGCTGGTGGAAAAATCATCCAGCGTATTGTCCAGATACAGCCGATACGCCCGGTCAGCAAAATCCCGATCCCCCACCGTCAGATCATTGCCCTCAGAGTAACTGCCGGTCAGCAGAATGTTGGTTCTGCCGCCTTCAAGGTTGAAGCCGGCCAGAGCATCCAGTCGCTTGGAGCCGGAGTCGGTATCGAAGGTATTGTCATAGTTCACACCGACTTCGAAGGCGTTGTAGTCGCTCTTCAGAATGATGTTTACCACACCACCGGTTGCGCCTCCGCCATAGATACCGGAGGCGGTGGCAGGCAGGATTTCGATGCGCTCCACGGCGGAGATTGGAATGCCATTGATGTCGGCCTGGCCGATGGCGCCGCTGCCGTTGATGCTGGAAACGCCCGGCAGACGGCGACCGTTCACCAGCACCAGTGTTTCATCAGTGCCGAGGCCACGCAGGTTGATGCTGCTGACGTTACCGGGCAATTCCACCTGCTGCGAATTGGTCGATTCGACCATGTTCATCGGCAGGCGTGTCTTGAGAAAGTCCTCCAGGTTCGTGGCCATGGACCGTTCAATGGTCTCGGCTTCAAAGACTACATAGGGCTGCACATCGTCCTCGGTGCGCCGGATATCGACATTGAAGCTGCGCCGCCCTTTGACCAGCATCTCCGGAATGCCTTTGCGCGAGGCATCGTCCGCCATGGCCAGGGAAGATTCCGTCTCCAACCGTTCACTCTCATTCCGGTACTGCGAATCCTGCACTCGCTGCATGGACTCCGACCGAGCCCCAGTCCGCACCAGCCGAAGACCAGGATCAGCGGCGGCGGCAGTCGTCTCTGTCGCCATTGCAGAAGTCGAGGTCGGCGGCGCAATCAAAATCGCGCCGCCCGGCGTGGTCGAATAACCCAGGCCGGTGTTCTTCAGCAGCGTTGACAGGGCTGATAGCGGTTCCAGCGTGCCGCGCACCCCTTCAGTACGCTTGTCCGCAACAATTTTTGGTGCGAACAGAATTTCCCGCCGGCTCTGCCGGGCGAATTCACTTAATGCGGTGGCCAGACTTTGTGCGTTGATATCGAAGGCCCGCGCCGGCTGCTCACTGGCGTGCGCATTCCCCGTTGCCATCAGCAACACGCCTGCAATGCAGGCCGTTGCAATCATGGCGGCCGCCTGTCTCAAGTATCTCATTGTGCTCACCCCTTAAGGCATTGATCGCACCCTTTGCGGGCGCCCTTATGGAGTACGACGCACGAGCATTCAAAACCCGAACGCCTGCTCTTCGCCGGATTGATGCCGACTGATATCCAGGATAATGACTCGATCGTCGGCGTGAACCACCTCAACGGGGAAATAGGTGGTGAGCGCCTCGACAAACACGCCGATCCGTCCGGTCGCGAACGCGCCACTCAGCTTCAACTCCGGAAGCTCAGGGCCGGAGAGCTCGATCTTTTTCTCCGAGTACCGGTTCAGTTCGGCGACGGCATCGGCAAGCGAAGTGTTTTCGAAAATCACCTGACCACGACGCCAGCTGGTGGCGCGCTCCGCGTCGGCGGTCCGGATCAGAGGCTCCACGGCAACGCTGGCCCTGGCATCGATTGTCAGCTGCTGACCGGCGGACAGCAGGATTGCAGGGCTGCGCGCAACATCCTCATTGTTCGCCGGTGACAGCGGCGCGAGACTGACAGTGCCTTCAACCATTGTGAGGCGTACCTGGTGACCATCAACCCGCACGTCAAACGCGGTTCCTACCGCGATAAACCGGCGGCCCCGGGCCTCCACTACGAAAGGGCGCGACGCATCCTTCTGCACTTCGAACAACGCCTGTCCCTGCTCGAGCAGAACTCTTCGCTCGCCGGCGGTAAATACCGTGCGAATGCGAGTCTGGGTATTGAGCGTCACCTGTGAGCTGTCGGGCAGCGTGACCGTGAGCCGCTGGCCGGTGGCCGTCGAATACAGATTTCGCCCGTCTGCCCCGCTGGCGCTGAGCCATGAAACCCCCGGCAGTTGCAGAGTTACCGTCAACGCTACCGCAATTGCCACCAGCGCAGCGGCTGCGGCAACCCGCAGTGAAACGGAACTCCAGCGGGAAGACCGGCGCGTCAGGCGCAATGCGGTCTCGTGCCGCAACGCCATGATCTGTGGATGGTAGCTACCCTGCCGCACCAGGGCCCAGGCGCCCGCCGCCGCCTCATAAGCCTGCCGATGCTCGGGACGCGCATCGCGCCAGCGCACAAACGCAGCATGCATCTCATCCGCCACCGTGTCACGATTCAACCGGTCATACCAAAGCGCAGCTGTCTCCCGAAGCGCCTCGTCCTGACACTCGGCCGCCGCGGCATCCTGTGGTGAACTGCCGCTAACCACCGCTGTGCTCCAGTTTGCGCCCCAATAACCCAAGCGCCTTGGCGACATGTTTCTCCACTGCGCGCACCGAGATGTTCTGCAGCCGCGCAATCTCGACGTGCTTCAGACCTTCAAAGCACCGCAGCATGAAGATGTCCCGGGTCCTGTCAGGTAACTTGCGTAGTGTGGCCACCACAACTTCCATAGCCTCCCTGCTGATCAAGACGCGCTCAGGCGATAAGTCCGTACCGGTCACCGCTGTATCCGCCTCCTGGTCCCAGCTGCCGCCGATGATCCGGCCTCGCACCAGCTCCCGGCGACGAAAATCCCGCAGCGTGTTCGATGCGGTTCTGAATATGTAGGCGTCGGCGTTACGAATCGTGCTGCTTTCCAGGTGCTGCGACAGACGGCAGAAGACTTGCTGCACCAGATCCTCGACATCCGGAGAGTTACGCGTGCGCTTGCGGAAGAATGCCAGCAGAGGGTTGTAATACTCGCGCGCAACCGCATCCAGCCGCCCGCGCGGCGCGGAACTCTGCGCGTTGTCGTTCTTCGCCATGCACCCCTCCGGGCCCACGATGGCTCAACGGATTTGCGGGTGCAAGCGAATTTTACGGGGCGAAAATAGAGGTTCGGGTTTAGGGGACTGGTGCGTCGTAGACAGGATGGTGGGCCGCCTGAGCGGATTCAGCATCCTGTTTCCGTTTGCATCCCACTCAGAAACTGCGCCGCGTGGTGTCGAAGCGATAGCCAACGAAGGCATCCACATACGTCTGGCTGCCCACGCGACCGCCGTTACCCTACGCAAGGACCAGATCGGCGCCTACCGAATCAGCGCGCAACCGGTAGGAATCGAAGTAGCGCACGGTGCTGCCGGCGCTCCAGCGGCCCAGCTGCCAGTTCACGCCCAGATTGCCCTTGAGCTCGAGCGGATAATTTCCATCGCCGGCGATGTTGGCGGCGCCGAAGTTGGATGAGGTACCGACGTTCTCCTCCACGGGGAAGCTCGAGAACACCTGGGTCTTGAAGTGCAGGGTCCGCGAGCCGATGGCGAAGAAGCTGAATGTGCCGGCACGGGCCGTCTCCAGGTCGTAGTCGATCTGGACGTCGATGGCCTCCAGCGTCGCGCGGGCGATATTGATGCTGGTGTCATCGATCAGGGTGACCGACCCGGCCCAACCGGCCGGATCGCCCGGCAGATTGGCGCCACGGCTGCAGGCGAAATAGCATGGCTTTCAGGGACCTTACGCCGACACTACCACGCCAATGGTCGCCCCCGAAGGGGTTGGAGGGTTTTCGTGGTGCCGGGATCTGTATCGAATGGAACGAAGAAAGCCGGCAGGTCAATGAGATGTAGTTCCGGTTACCACTTCCATGACGGGGTATCAGGGCGCTTTGGTCCCTCCAATTCCCTCCGCGAGGATATCTTCCAGTTGCTGGCCTTTCAGGTTAGTGGCCACGATCTTTCCGGACCCGTCGATGAGGAAGTTCATTGGAATGGCCTTCACTCCATACAGCACGGCCACGGCGTTCTTCGCGCCATGCAGGTCTGACACCTGCTTCCAGAGCAGGCCATCCTCCTTGATCGCCGCCAGCCAGTTCTTGCGGTTGGTATCCAGTGACACCCCGAGCAGTTCGAACCCACGGTCCTGATACCTCCGGTATGCCGACACCAGATACGGATGTTCCGCGCGGCAGGGAACGCACCAGGAAGCCCAGAAATCCACGAGCAGGTATCCGCCTTTCCGCAGGAGCTCGCTGGCCTGGACGGGATTTCCCTCTGGATCATGCTGAACAAAGTCCTTGAACACCGCGCCCTTGGCAACCGCCTGCGCCCGCTCCGTGACCTTGGCCATCCGCAGCATCTGGGGTTTGATGCTCTGCGCCAGCCCCGATTTCGAAATTGCCGGAGCCAGCGCGGAAAACAATGCTTCCACCTCCTGCGAATCGCTGTACGGGTATTGATGGGCGTGAGCCAGGGCCCTCAACGCAAACAGGGCATTGAGGTTGTCTTTCTCGCTGGCAGCCATTTTCTGCAGATGTACGGTCTGTTTGTCCAGCAGCGCCTGAATCTCCATCCCCAGCCGTTCAATTTCAGCCTTTTGTTCCGCGCCAGCCTGCTCTCCGGCCTTTGGCTTCAGAGCCAGCTGGCGGCCGAATAACTGCTCCAGCGGTTCGTTGAAACGCCTGTCCAGGTCATCCTTGAACTTCACAAACAGATCGTTGGCGGGGGATCCGGACAGGGATTGCTCCAGCATCGTGAACTGTGCGGTTTTTTCCTTCACCCGCAACACCATCGTCATGGCGGAGTTGTCGAGCGCCAGCTCCCAGTTGCGGATCGGCATGCCACGCGTCTCCAGGCCGAGCTCGTAAATAGCCGGCGGGCGGTCGATGACACCGCTGAGCCTGAATTTGCCGCCGACGATCTGCGTCTCGAGTGCTTCGGGCGTTTTTCCGCTGCTCTCACCGGAATGGGTCAGGGTGATCTTCTGGTCAGGGATGTCGATCACACGTCCGTTGATCGTAAACCCTTCACTGCTGCCCTGCTTCGCCTTCTCAGCCTGGTACTGCTCCAGCTTCCCGCGCAGCTGCACCGAGAATTCCGTGTACCCCATATCATCGGATTTCTTCAGCGCGGCCTGCTGAACCTCGATCGCGCGATCG
>JAJFKF010000099.1 GCA_021773365.1 Gammaproteobacteria bacterium
CCAGTTGATGCGGCATATGGAGGCAGTGGGCGCATAAAGCCCCCGCAACGGGCAGGCCGCCCCGAATGGTGACCAATTATTGACGGGCAACAGTCCCGGAATGATGAAAATCGGCGTGTTGAATTTCGCGACAGCGACTAACTAGAAGTAGGCCGCCCATCTACGGCAATACATCGCCGCAGATCTGCGGTATATCCCAGCTGGCGCATCCCTATCATGTTGATTTGACTAGACCACAGCCAGGGATAGACCGTCAATAGGCTGTCCGGGATATGCCGCTGTCTGACGCTTACTGATCAAGCGGGCTGCGGGTGGCGTTGGCGCCACGCTGCAGCAGATGCGTTGCGAAGCAATGCCTCAGGGTATGACAGTGGATGCGGCAAAGCGCGCCTCAGCAAACACCATCGCGAGGAATGTGAAAATGGCTGATGTCAGTGACAACATGAATCTCGGCCGCATTTCCAATCCGACTGAGATGGATTTTGAGAGACTCCGAGAGTACGAACAAGTCCTTCAGTTGCTCAGGAACGCGACCTGACAAACCGCTGGAGCACGTTGGGTCTGGGGGTTGGGTGCAAGGCCAATGAAACGATAGGATTTCCAACCTTTGGCGAATTCCTCGACCAGGCGGCTCCAGCCCGCACGGCGGCGGCTTTCACCTCCTCGCCAGCCGCGGTGGTGAACACATACTCGCCTGTGGATCGTTTCACGAGCTTTCCCAAAACCGCGGCGCGCCTGTTCTCCATAAATGCGATCATGCACGCATGACTGAATTCGCCGCCATACCGCTGATCGACCCGCTGCAGCACGCGCTCAGGGAGGTGGGCTATTCGCAGATGACACCAGTACAGACGGCCAGCCTGCCGGCCATTCTGGAAGGACGCGATGTTGTCGCCCAGGCGCGCACCGGCAGCGGCAAGACGGCGGCTTTCGCGCTGGGGATGCTGTCGGCGCTGGATGCCACGGCAATCCGTCTGCAGGGACTGGTGTTGTGTCCGACGCGTGAACTGGCCGACCAGGTCAGCCGCGAGATCCGCCGGCTGGCGCGCTTCATTCCCAACGTGAAGGTGTTGACGCTGTGCGGCGGTGTGTCGGTGCGGCCGCACCTCGCCTCGCTGGTCCATGTGCCGCACATCGTCGTCGGTACTCCGGGGCGCATTCTCGATCTGATCCGCAAGAAGGCGCTCTCGCTGGAAGGCATCCGGGTACTGGTGCTCGATGAGGGTGACCGTATGCTCGACATGGGTTTCGCGGACGACCTGCACGGCATTGTCGATGGCACTCCGGCCGGGCGTCAGACATTGCTGTTCTCCGCCACAATGCCGCCGTCGATCCGGGAGATCAGCCGCAAGCTGCAACGCAAGCCGCTGGATATCACGGTGCCCGGCGAGCCCGATGAGGGCACCATCGAACAGATATTCTTCCGGGTGGAGCGCGAGGGGAAGATCGACGCGCTCGCGGCGCTGCTGCTGCACCACCGGCCGGATTCCGCCGTGGTGTTCTGCAACACCCGGCAGGAGGTACGCGCAGTGGCCGAAGAGCTGGCCGCGCGGCAGTTCGCGGTGCTGGCGCTGCACGGGGAGATGGACCAGCGCGACCGCGAAGAGATGCTGGTGCGCTTTGCCAATCGCAGTTGCACGGTGCTGGTTGCCTCTGACGTGGCGGCGCGCGGACTCGATATCTCGGACCTGCCGATGGTCGTCAACTTCGACATTGCCGCTGACGCCGACACGCATCTGCATCGCATCGGCCGCACGGGTCGTGCCGGCCGCCACGGCGTGGCCCTCAGCCTCTGCCTGGCGCGCGAATCGAATCGCGCCGAAATGATCGAGCGCCTCGGCGAGCCGCTGAGGTGGGAATCACTGCCCTCGCCGTCCGACAACACTGCGTTGGCGGCGCCCTTCATCACCCTTGCGGTCGACGCCGGCCGCACCGACAAGCTGCGTCCCGGGGATCTGCTCGGTGCGCTCACCGGCGATGCCGGGCTGCCGGCGGCCGCGGTCGGAAAAATCGACGTGTTCCCCACTCGCACCTACGTCGCCATCGGGTGCGAATGGGCGGACAAGGCCCTGCGGCGCCTGCAAGGAGGTAAGATCAAGGGCCGGAAGTTCAGGATCCGCAGGATCGGAAACTCCGGGAACCGGTAGCTCACCCGCACACAGCCGAGATCGAGTCATGAGCCTTTCACTTCGCGAACAACTCCTGGCCGCCGGCCTGGCGACAAAGAAGCAGGCCAAACAGGCCGAGCAGCAGCAACGCCAGCAGAACTGGCGCAAATCCGATGGAGCTGCCGCCGCGCAGAAGCGCGCCGCAACCCGTACGCAGGCCCAGGCCGCCAGAACCACGCGCGATCAGGAATTGAACCGCAGGCGCCAGGAGGAGGCCGAGCGACGCGCCCGCTGGGCGCAGGTCCGGCAACTGGTCGAACAGAATGTGATCGCCCGGCCGGAATGCGAGGAGAAATTCAATTTCATTGATCGCGGCAAGGTCCGCCGCATCTACATTAGCGCCGAACTGCGTGAACAGATCATCAACGGCGCCCTCGTGATCGTTCGCAGTGAAGGCCGCTATCACCTGGTGCCCGCCGCGATCGCGACCCGCATCGGCGAACGTGAACCGCGCGCCGTGGTGGCGCTGAGCCGGGACGACGACAAGCCCGCAGCTGCGGCTGAAGAGGATCCCTACAAGGATTTCGTGGTGCCGGACGACCTGAAGTGGTAGGCGGTCAGAACCGGTTCAGTCGCTGTTTGGCGCGCAGCGCCGCCAGCTGCTTCGCCGCGTCCTTGTTGTTGGTACGCCGGGCCTTGTCCTTGTCCATGCCGACGGCGACAGCTTGCTTCACCGCTTCCAGCCGCTGCTGACTGTGCTGCACCTTCAGGGTGCGGGAAGAAATGGCGCGATCGATCTGCTCCAGCCTGGGCTCGACCGACAAATCTCCGGCGTGAAGCTTTTCTTCCAGCTCTTTTTTTCGCGCCTGCAGTTGTCGTAACGTCGTCACGTCTTCACTCGCGGTCGCGGTCGCGTCTGGTCAGTACGACAAGATGCCGATCCGCATCCAGGCCTGGAACGCGCAGCACATGCGTCGTCTCCACCTGCCACTCCCGCGGCAGGGCCTTCATTTCGTCCCCGGGATGCCTGCCCTTCATGGCCAACAGACGCCCGTGCGGTGCGCACAGATGCCCGCTGAAGCGCACGAAATCCCGCAGGTTGCCAAGCGCGCGCGAGATTACCGTGTCGAACGCCTGCGGCGGCCACCACGCCTCGGCGCGTACATTGACGGCTTCGGCATTGGGCAGCTGCAGCATTTCGATGGCGTGCTGAATGAAGCGCGACTTCTTGCCCGTGGACTCGACAAGGGCGAAGCGCCGGCTGGGGTTGACCACCGCCAGCGGCAGGCCAGGGAAGCCCGCGCCGGAACCCACATCGGCCACGGTTTGTCCGTGCAGATACGGCTGCATTGAAAGCGAATCCAGCAGATGCTTGCGCACCATGTCCTCTGGATCGCGGATGGCCGTGAGGTTGATGCGGGTGTTCCAGTCGGCAAGTTCAGTCAGCAGCCGCAGCAGCTGCTCCTGCTGCGTTGCATCCAGCGCAATGCCCAGTTCGTCGGCACCAGTCTGCAGCAGGGACTTCAACCCGGTCGCTGTCATGACTGTGCTGGCCGCGGCGGCAACGCTCAAGCCTTGACCAGCGCGGACATCAGTTCATTCACGGGCATGGCGTCCAGCTTCGCGTTGTCAGCGAAGGCATCGCGAACCAGCGCAGTCTGCTTCGTCGGGAAGTGCGCCGCAACGCTGCTGTTGAATTTTTCCACCAGCACCGGCATGCCCTCCTGGCGACGCTTGCGATGCCCGATGGGATAGTCCACCTGTACGCGATGAGTGGCGCTGCCGTCCTTGAAGAACACTTGCACGGCGTTGGGGATGTAGCGCTTCTCCGCATTGTAGTAATCGGCGGTGAACGCCTCGTTCTCCTTCACCACCATCTTCGAGCGCAGGGCGTCGACTCGCGGATCGTTGGCTATGCCGTCCTCGTAGTCGGCGGCGGTGAGGCGACCAAAGATCAGCGGGATGGCCGTCATGTACTGGATGCAGTGATCACGGTCGGCCGGATTGGCCAGCGGGCCGGTCTTGTCGATGATGCGCACGCCCGGTTCCTGGGTCTCGATGACGATGCGATCGACGTCGTCCAGACGCGGGGCAACCTTTGAATGCAGCTGCATGGCGCACTCCACGGCAGTTTGCGCGTGGAACTCCGCCGGGAAGGAAATCTTGAACAGCACGTTCTCCATGACGTAGCTGCCCAGCGGCTGCGGCAGTGTGAGCGGACGGGCCTTGAACAGCACGTCCTGGAAACCCCAGGTCCTGGCGGACAGCGCCGACGGATATCCCATCTCGCCGGTGAGGGCGATCAGAGCGTGGCGCACGGCACGGCTGGTGGCATCGCCCGCCGCCCAGCTCTTGCGCGAGCCGGTGTTCGGCGCGTGGCGATAGGTACGCAGCGCGCCGCCGTCGATCCAGGCATTGGAAACGGCATTGACGATCTGCTCGCGGCTACCGCCGAGCATCTGCGTGACCACGGCGGTGGAGGCAACGCGCACCAGCAGCACATGATCGAGGCCGACGCGGTTGAAGCTGTTCTCCAGCGCAAGGATGCCCTGGATCTCATGCGCCTTGATCATGGCGGTGAGCACATCGTGGACCGTCAGCGGCTCGCGCCCTTCGTCGACGGCGCGGCGGCTCAGATAATCCGCCACCGCGAGAATGCCGCCCAGGTTGTCGGAAGGATGGCCCCACTCTGCGGCCAGCCAGGTGTCGTTGAAGTCCAGCCAGCGGATCATGGCACCGATGTTGAAGGCGGCGTGCACCGGCTCCAGTTCGTACGAAGTGCCGGGCACGCGCGCACCACCGGGCAGCGTGGCGCCGGGGACCACGGGGCCCAGCAGTTTGGTGCAGGCCGGGTACTTCAGGGCCTGGAAGCCGCAGGCCAGGGTGTCCATTAGGCAGTAGCGGGCGGTTTCGTAGGCCGTGTCGCTGTCGATGCGGTGGCTGGCGACGTAGTCGGCGATGTCGACCAGCAGCTGGTCGGGGGCGGGGCGGTGAGTGGATTTATGGTCGGCGGACATTCGGTAGACCTTGAGATGTTACAAGAGATGAAGGAACGCGATTATAGCGTGCGCGGCCAACGATGGTCGCAGGTGTATTGACGCGATGGAAATCCATCGCAGGGGTGCACAGCTATTCAGCAATCAACTCTGCCGAGATGGCTCAGCTCAGAGGTCGTCTATGCATACCAGCTGTTTTCCAGTGGTATAGACAATCCCGCGACCGCAATATGCATGCGCCCTCAATGCGGCCGGGGAGGGGGATCACTGCGGAAAGGCGGAGGCGGCAGCGCCTGCTGGATCGGGAAAATCTGATTCAGCGTCCGCGCATCGTACAGCTCGCCGTTTCTCATGACCCATTGCAACCGGCTGGTATTGCGAATATCCGCAGACGGGTCGGCATCGAAAATCAGCAGGTCGGCCAGCTTGCCAGGTTCAATACTACCAAGATCGGAGTCGCGGCCGATGATTCGGGCACCATCCAATGTTGCCGACCGTAGAATTCTCATGGGACTCCAACCACCATGCGATAGGGACCACATCTCCCAGTGATAACTCAATCCGGCAAGCTCCCCGTGAGAGCCGATGCCCACAATGCCGCCTGCATCGGCTATTCGCAACATGTCCGCGGCCATCGCCGGAAAGACGTACTCGGAGTTGCGGTACCACGACAGCCTGCTGGACACCGAATCAACAACATGGCGCGGCACGAACCTGTTTACTTTTTCGTCGTCGTGGATGTCATGGTGAGTTAAGTAATAGTTCTTGGCTACTGGGCCACCACCAGCAACCACAAATGTTGGGTTGATCGCAGTCTGGGAGCGCGCAAGAAGCTTCACAACATCTTCGTATAGCGGCGTAACTGGAAGATTGTGCTCGTTACTCGCAAATCCATCCAACACATGAGTCAGAATTAGCTTGCTGCTGGCGGCACCCTCGGCTGTCGGCATCAGGCCCAGTTCCTGACAGGCCTCTGCAATCCATTGGCGCACTTGACGATTTCCAGGGTAGTAGGACTTCAGGTTTGAAGTGCCATAGTAGCGCCTGTATTTGGCGAGTACATTGAAAACCTCTTCTCTGGAACTCAAGTGGAGTGACCCCATTACGCCGGGGCCGGTTGAGAATCCTCTCGGCCCCAGGGTCACGCCAGCTTCAAGCAGGTCCCGGTATCCAAAGATGTCATGAGAGAACCCCTGAACATCCAGGCTGGAGGTGATGCCGTAGGCCAAATTCGCTTCAAACGTCCACAGCCTGTCGTCAAGGACATCGGGTCGAATCGGCCCCCAATGCGCGTGCACATCGATGAAGCCCGGGATAACAGTCAAGCCGCTGATATCGATAACGCGCAATCCGGCAGGTGGTGCGCCGATGTCTGCCGGGCCGACTGCAGCAATTCGACCGCCATCAACCAGCACGTCTCCCCTTTCAAGTATTTCATCTCCTCGCATCGTGATGACTCTACCTCCGCTCAGAAGGAGCGGCTCTTTGGGTTCACGGCGGTCGTGCCTCACCTTGACAGGGGTCTCCTCCGCGAGCAGGGGTTCAGTTTGTCCCGAAAGGATCGCTTCCATGATCGAATCAAAGGATACCCGGAAAACGGTCGAACCAACCGACCACATGATTGTGCTGCCATTGTTTTCCCAGGAAAAATAGTCCGCGCCGTATCTGCTCAACTGCATGTGCGGCCCGGCCGGTATATCCACATTCATTTCAACCTGACTTCCCGTTTTGGGCGCCGTCATCAGGTGAAGCTGGCCGCCTGCCCTGACCAGCACCCATTTTCCGTCTGCTCGCACAGCCAGCTCAATACCATGCCCGTTGAGCTTTGATCGACCATCAGCCGAGTACCCTGTCATAAGGTGATCCCGCAGATCACTCCCATCCATACGCAACGAAATCAGTCGACCCTGAGATGACAGGTAGACGCGCTCACTGTTATCTGCAAAGTGCGGGCGCTGAGAGTCACCAACTGCGGCAATTACCCGGATGGAATCACTAGAGGTCGATACCGATATGAGGTCGGATATCCCCACGGCACCCTGAAGCGAGATCGCATGCGGATACAGGCGCTCATAAGCATTGCCGCGAATCGCCAGAATTCTCTGGCCATCCGGCGTCCAGACCGGATCGCGAAAAAATGCAGGTATCGAGGTCAGCTGAACCGGATTCCCTCCCGAAGCATCCATGCGTATCTTGTTGATCGCCCCCTGGCCGTGGCGCCACGTGACATAGGCCAACCAATTGCCATCAGCAGACCAGACTGGTTGATATTCTCCCGCTGATTCTCTGGTCACGCGCCGTGGTTTTCCGCCTGGAAATTTCATCACATACAGATGAGCGAATGCCGAAAACGCCAAATAATCGCCGTCAGGGGATAATCGGGGTGCCATGATCAACCGGGCTGTCGCCGGATCGTCGTGCAGGGGCACCCGTGTGCGCAGTAGCGGGCTCAATGACTGCTGAACTCTGGCCGCAAAGGGCAGTACTCTGGATTTCCCGCTGGCAGCATCCAGAACATTGATTTTGCCCTTTCTGGAAACCAGTATGCTGCGGCTATCAGGCGTAAACGTATACCGTGGCAGAAGATCGCTATCGACCTGCCCCTCTTGGGCGTCGCGCTCGACCGGGAAGATCAGTTGCCTATCCGCTCCGGTCATCAGATTGCGGACTCGCAGCGCCGTACCGCTCCCCAGTCGTGTGCCGTAGACCAGACTCTCGCCATCCGGAGAGAGCATCGGGCGGAAGGCACTGCCCTGGGCGGACACGACCACAGACTCGACTCCGTCAGTCAGGTCGCGCCGAACAATCTCGCATAGTGGAAACCGTGCGTCCCAGTGAATAAATCCAGGCATCAGAGTGTAGTAGAGATACCGCCCATCCGCGGACATCACCGCGCCCAGGGCATTGCGCTGCTCACTCAATGGCGTTGCGGCATGGTCCTTTGCGTGGGTCAGTCTGACCCCTGCGCCACCGAGCACATGGTACATCCATAGCTCAAAGACCCGCTTCCCGCGGGATACCAGAATATAGTCACCGTCCGGCGTCCATTCCGGAGATGTGAAGCGAACTGGATCGAACGTCAGCTGCTGTGGATTGAATCCATCCGCGCCAGCTATCCATATGGCGTCGTTTCCACTGCGATCGCTAATGAACGCAATCTTCTTGCCATCCGGAGAGAATACAGGCTGTGAATCAAATCCAGGTCCGCTCGTCAGCCGAACCGCGCGTCCACCGTCCATGGACAGCCTATAGATATCTCCCAGCAGATCAAAAACAACGGTCTGCGCGTCTGGCGATACATCCAGGGACATCCATGTCGCTTCATCAACCTCGAACTCCACAGATCGCATTTCATCGGCGGGCAGGTCCGCCGTCAGAAGCAGCGCACAAGTTATAACCGCAATTCGAGATACCATGAATGCTTGAAGACAATGGACTGCAACGCACGCCGATGTGCGTCGCATCTGATGCGCTTTAGAATCCGAGACTAAGGGTCAGACCGATGGTGCGCCGCTGAATCAGCGTAACCAGATTGTAGAAGTCCGTTTCCGGGCCCACTGCAAGCCGGTCCGTCTGCCCCTTCTTGTCTAGAATGTTCTTCGCCCACAGCGTGAGGTCCCATCGAGCGCCCCTATCACGCATTCCCAGGCTTAAGTCCAGCAGTGCGAACGCAGGGATATCCGGATTCTCGGTATCGAGCGTGGTCGGCTTGACATCTCGATAGCTGAACAGACTTCTAACGTACCAGTCCACGTGCTGCAAATTCCGGCCCGTGTACTCAGTGTTGATCGAGTATGACCACCGCGGGATATCCGCAGCTTTTCCGGAGATGTCGCATGTCGCAAAAAGTGCCGGTGGGCCGGGAACGATGAATCCACCCATTCCATCGGCAATACTGCAGGGAACTATCGCACCATTCAGATTGTTGACCTTGTTGTAAGCGAGTGAGCCACCGACCCTCCAGTCATCAAGGGGCAATGAGATCCACTCCAGTTCAACGCCCTCGGCGAGCGCTGGAATGCTGGTGGGGTACTGGCCAAACGGATTGTCAACTGGCGATCCCTCCCAAACGCCGTTCGGACCTGAGTCGTCTGGGCTATCATCCGTTGCGATTACAGAGACATCGCCGATCAAACCGTCAAACTGCTGTCGATATATATTGATATTCGTCTGCAAACGCCCGTTTAGCCAGGTCGCCTTCATGCCGATCTCCACCGAATCACTTACCTCATCCGGAAACTCGAATACCGTTGGATCGGAAACTGCGGCGCTGGTCGCCAGTTTTCCACTCGGACGAAAGCTGCGTTGATGGGAAATATAGCCCATCACATCCTTGGTGAAATCGTATGCCAGTTGCGTCGACCATGTAGGCGCAGAGTCTTCTGTACGCCTCGGATCAAGGCGGGCACCGACTATTTCAACTGGCGCGGGTAGAAGTTGAACGGTATTGCTCGCACGAAAGTCGTCGTATTGCTGCCAACGCAGCCCAGCGTGCCATCTCAGCTTGTCCGTCAGACGGAATCTATGCGCAGTGAACACGCCCATCTGTTCTTGCGCGTTCTCTCCTCGTGTTATACGCAGCCTATTTGGAATAAGCCCCGTAAAATCAAGACGCTGTGCTGTATTGGCGCTGGCGTCCAGATAGTAGACTCCAAACATGTATTCCCATCTGTTGCCTTCAGGTGAGCTGACGCGAATCTCCTGAGTCCATCGATCTTGTTCTGAGGTGAAGCTTTGATCCATACCTGAATTCAGGCCAGGGGCGATGGTGTCAAACAAGTCAAGAGAATTATGGTTGCCGTTGGTATTTGCAGCGTATCCCGTAAGAGAAGAAATCAGATATCTCTTGATACTCCATTCCATGGACAACACTGCCTGCCGGGCATCTCTCTTGTAGTTTGCAAAATCATATGGGTTTAGTGTGGCGTTGTATCCATCAATTGCGCCGTGCGTACCGTTGCCCACCAATGTTATGGACTCGGCCACATCGCGATTGTTTACCTCAGCAAAGAAAGTTGCGCTGAAGCTGTCCATAGGCTTCCAGAGAAGGGTTGCTCGAACAGATTTCGTACGTAGAGATGCCGGTGTTCCCGTGAAAATGTTCTTGTAATCACTGGGGCCGTTATCGTCATTGATCAGTCCAGCGAATCGGGCCGCGAACTTGTTTGGAACAAGCGTGGCCGATACTCCACCCTCCACCTGATAGTCGCCATCCCCAGTCATGCGCATTCTGAACTTTCCGTTTGGATTTGGATCTCCGTCCATCCTGGGACGACGGGTCGCAATAAGGACTGCTCCGCCGGGCGCAGGCCGACCCTGCAGGGCACCCTGCGGGCCGCGCAGGAATTCGATCTGCTCAACGTCGTAGAGTGACCCAAAGGCCGACGTCGTCGTCATCGACATGCCGTTCCAGTAGGTATCAACAACAGGTTCAATCGCAAAGAACGAGTTGACGTTTTTGATGCCCCTGATATCAATTGTGGCGTCTGTTTGAATGGTTTCTTGCGCCTCGAATCCAGGAACCATCCGCTGCAGCTCGGTGAAATCCGTCAGATTCTGCGATTCCAGCTCGTCACCAGTCACAACATTGATTGATAGTGGTACTTTTTGCAGATTTTCATCACGCTTCTCCGCGAAGACGATGATCTGCTCGATTTCCTTTTCCTCGCTCTTGCTGCGAATCGCGGAGGTGTCTTTTGTCTCTTCCGCGGTCACGGCTGCCAGCTGCAGCGGAGATTCGTCGAAAGCGCGCACCAGAGTCGCTGTAGTGGGTACCGCGTCCGTCGAAGTTGAATTGGCGCGCCGCGCCGCGAGTACCACAGTGTTTGGGCTGACAAACTGGTAGGTCAGCCCAGTTCCCCGCAGCAGCTGCGACATTGCCTGGTCCAGGCTCAGCTCGCCACTCACTGCCGAGGCTTCGACTCCTGCAACCAACTTTCGATCAATCAGTATGTTGAGCTCGGTGGTCTTGCCGATGGATCGCAAAGACTGCTCAAGGGATTGCGACGGTAGATTCAGGTGGACGGTAGTTATTTCCGTAGCTGCAAAAGCTGCGGTTAAATGAAAAATGGCTGCAATTGAGGCGGCAGCAAATAAACAATAGCGACATTTCATACCTGGTTCCCCGTATCTCACTTGGTTGCGAGTCAGCAGTGAGGTTTGACCTATAACCTTAGACGGGTCATGCAAAGCGAAACCTCACCGGGGAAGAAATATTCTTGCTACTAGTGCGACAGACCTTCTGACAATGCCTGCGCAGATGGAAGGCCGGTTACGCGAATACTTCGAGGGGTGCGCTCTACTTTCAGGCTGTAGGAACGTTTAAGAGCAGCAACGAATCCCTCTGTATCGCCTATGCGAAATATGCCGTTGATGCGCAGGCGCGCTGCTTCTGAACTGCCGATGTGTAGCTTGAGAGTACTGTAGCGATTCATCTCCGCAGCAGCCTCCGCCAGAGAAATGTCCTCAAATTCCACTTGGCCACGGCGCCAGGCCACGACTGTTTCCATTGAGGGTTCGTCCATGCTCGGGGGCGCTTCGCGAATAAAGGTAATGCGCTGTCCCGGAACCAGGATGCTTGCAGGCTCTGAATCCTCGGCACTATTGACGGCCACTTTCCCCTCGACCAGCGTGACGGACAATCGCTGCGGGTCATCCCGAACTATGAACGATGTACCGAGCGCATGGATGTGCCGTTTGCCGACCACAACGACAAAAGGTCTTTCCGGCGACTTGGTGACCTCGAATAGCGCCTCTCCGGTCTTGAGTACAATCCGGCGCTCGCTTTCATCGTAGCGGACCTGCAACCGCGTAGCAGTGTTCATCGAAATTCTGCTGCCGTCATCGAGCGTGATGACGCGCTGTTCACCCACTCCGGTGGTAATGATACCGGTGCCGAAACGCAGCGAAGCAGCGATGGCCAGTGCAGCCACGGCAACCGCTACCGTGACTGTGGCTCGGAGAAATCCTGCGCGAAATCCTGCGCGCTCCCAGCGGGAGAGCTTCGGAAATGGCCGCCGCTTCAGCGCACCGGTTATCTCCCAGGCCGATGAAATTGTCTCGAATGCTGCAGCATGGCTGGGTTTCTCGGCTAGCCACCGCCTGAGACCGTGTTCCACATTTGCGGAACGGTCAGGTGCACGCAGACGAGCGATCCATACCGCGGCATCGTCTATATCCCGGGTCGAGTAAGTAGTCATGGCTGCATGAGCTCCCTGCCAATGGCGGACATCGCTTTGGCAATGTGCTTTTCAATGGCGCTCACGCTGATATCAAAATGATCGGCGATTTGAGCATAGCTCAGTCCGTCCAGCCGATGCATGAAAAAGACCTCACGGGTACGCGGATTGACTCGGTTGAGCGTGCGATCCAATTCCTTCATGCGATCCTGTGTATCCAGAACTTCAGCGGGGGTGGGCCGCCCATCGGGAATCAGCAGTAATTGTTCGACGCGCTCCCTGACGTACAAATCCCGGTGCTCGCGAGCGCGATTGTCACGAGATAGATTGAGCACCGTGCGCACCAGAAATGCCTCGGGCTCCTGCACTTCCCCTCCCTTGTCGCAGTAGATCTTGGTGCGCAGGAACGCCTCCTGGATCAGATCCTCGGCATCCTCGCGGGTATTGCCGCGGCGGCGCAGCAATTTCTCGAGGCGTTGCTCGAGTTGGCGGACATGAGGGCGCAACCAACGCATGGGCAGAAGATGGCACGACAACCGGCCCGAAACCAGCCCTGAAAAAATATATTGAGCGGCGGTGAGGTTTGGAGTGCACTCACCCGTCTGAATATTGATTGGCGATACTATTTCTTTTCGCGCAAATGGATCGTTGGCTGTGGCTCTTCCCAGGCCTCTCTATGCTGCCAGCCTATACGCTGGCTGGGCAGTGGATCCGGGGCGGTCTATTTCCGTTGATCTATTGAGACGAATTTCAGATTCTCCGGGCCAGTGTAGTTGGCGCTGGGGCGGATGATCTTGCCGTCGTTCCTTTGTTCGATGACATGCGCACCCCAGCCGGCGGTGCGGGCCATGACAAACAACGGCGTGAACATTGCCGTGGGAATGCCCATCATGTGGTAGGAGACGGCAGAGAACCAGTCGAGGTTGGGGAACATCTTCTTGATGTCCCACATGGTCGTCTCGATGCGCTCGGCAATGGCGTACATGCGCGTGTCGCCGGCTTCATGGGACAGCTCGTGCGCCACTTTCTTGATGACCTGATTGCGCGGGTCACCGGTGGTGTACACCGGGTGGCCGAAGCCGATGATGACTTCCTTGCGGCCCACGCGCGCGCGGATATCCTCTGCGGCATCGTCCGGGCCCTGATAACGCTTCTGGATCTCGAAGGCCACCTCATTGGCGCCGCCGTGCTTCGGCCCGCGCAGCGCACCAATCGCGCCGGTAATAGCGGAGTACATGTCCGAACCGGTGCCGGCTATGACGCGGCTCGTGAAGGTGGAGGCATTGAACTCATGCTCGGCGTAGAGGATCAGCGAAATGTGCATGGCCCTGACCCAGGACTCCGCAGGCGCCTTGCCATGCAGCAGGTGCAGGAAGTGCGCACCGATGGACTCGTCATCGGTCTCCACCTCGATGCGCCGGTTGTTATGACTGTAGTAATACCAGTACGTGAGCATCGAGCCGAGACTGGCGAGCAGACGGTCGATGATGGCGCGGGCGCCGGCGTCATCATGTTTATCGTGTTCGGGCGCGAGGCAGCCCAGCGCCGACACACCGGTGCGCAGCACATCCATGGGATGGGTGGAGGCGGGCAGTTGCTCGAGGACGGTGCGAACCTGCGAGGGAATGCCGCGCTCGCTGCGCAGCAGGTTGTTGTACGCCTGCAGCTCCGCGCGATTGGGCAGCTTGCCGTGTACCAGCAGGTACGCAATTTCCTCAAAGGTGCATTTTTCGGCGATGTCGAGAATGTCGTAGCCGCGGTAGTGCAGATCGTTGCCGCTGCGCCCTACGGTGCACAGGGCGGTGTTGCCGGCGGGGACGCCGGACAGGGCTACGGATTTTTTGGGCTTGAAGCCGGGTGTCGGAGTGTCAGCCATTTTTGTGAGTCCTCGATTGTCCATCGGGGCCGGGGGGGGGGGGGGGGGGGGGGGGGGGGGGGGGAGGGAGGGGGGGGGGGGGCGGCCAAAGAAAGAAAAAAAAGCACACAAAAAC
>JAJFKF010000100.1 GCA_021773365.1 Gammaproteobacteria bacterium
CGGGGAGGGGTTTGCGGGGATGTGAAAAACCATGGATGGTTTTTCCCAAGGCCCCCATGGATGGGGTCTTGCTGCCGGTCCCCGCAAACCCCACCCCCACCCTCAGACCGAGCCCGGCACGGCCTTCGTCTCGCTACCGCCTACGGCTGTCGCACCTACAGCGCCCTACCCGGCAACAACGCCCGCACCTCCGCCAGCCTGAGCTTGCGCCAGCACCCCGGCTGCAGATCACCCAACTTCAGACTGATGATGCGCACCCGCTGCAAGCTGGTCACCTTGTAACCGAACACCTCGCACATGCGCCGGATCTGCCGGTTCAACCCCTGGGTCAGCACGATGCGAAAGGTGCAGCGCCCCGCGCGGCGCAGCTTGCAGGGCTGGGTGACGGTATCGAGGATGCGCACACCCGCCGACATGCCGCGCAGAAAATCGTCGGTGACCGGACGGTCGACGCTGACCACATACTCCTTCTCGTGTGCATTCTCCGCCCGCAGGATGTCATTGACGATGTCACCATTGTTGGTGAGCAGGATCAGTCCGGAGGAATTTTTGTCCAGACGGCCGATGGGAAAGATGCGCTCGGGGTAGCCCACGAAGTTGACGATGTTGCCGGGCACGGAGCGCGCGGTGGTGCATTCCACGCCCACCGGTTTGTTCAGCGCGATGTAGATGTGTTTCTTTGGCGCGCCGACAGGCTGCCCGTCGATACACACCACATCGCCCTCGCCCACCTTTGTGCCCAGGGTAACCGTACTGCCGTTCACGGTCACCCGGCCGGCGGCGATCCAGGCGTCGGCCACCCGGCGCGAACAGGCGCCGGTTTCGCTGATGTACTTGTTGATCCTCAAGCTACGAGGGGTGCGCCAGCGTTTCTAGGGCGCCGGGGTCTGTTGCCGATGCCACTGGCGCACCGCAGTCAGCGTATTTTCCACGTGCTTACCGGCGCTCATTGCCGAATAGGCGTACACGATCTCACCGGTCGGGGCGATGACATACGAGGTGCGGCTGGCCCATTGCGGTTTCAGCTTCAGGACCGCGTCGTAGGCCTTCATGATGCTGCCGTCGGCATCGGCGGCGACGGGAAACTTGCCCCGACATTCACTGACCGAGAAACGATTCAGCGTCTCGATGTCATCAGCCGAAACGCCGATGACCGTGGCGTCCAGGGCGGCAAAGTCATCCATGGCTGCGGCGAAATCATGCGCCTCCGCCGTACAGCCGGGCGTGAAGGCGGCGGGATAGAAGTACAGCACCACGGGCCCCTTCTTCAGGGCCTCGGCCAGCGCGAAGTCGAACTCCTTGCCGCCAAGCGATGCGCGGGCGGAGAACTCCGGCGCCTTGGCGCCCGTGGGCAGCGCGGCTGACGCCGTTTGTCCGATCAATTGCCCTGCGAGGCTCGCCAGCGCCGCGCAGACTACGAGAAAGCGAATGTGGTTCATGATGTTGCAGCCTCCAGTTTTTCCCCGGCCTCCAGCCAGGCAGCTTCCGCCTTCTGCACCCGCTGGGCAAGACGGCCCTGCCGGGCCAGCAGATCCTGCAGACTGTCCTTGCCCGCTTCGTCGTACAGCCCCGGCGCGGCCAGTTCAGCTTCGATTTCGGCCCGCTCGCGGGAGAGAAGTTCAAGTTCCCGCTCCCAGCGGCTCACTTCGGCCCGCAGCGGACTGAGCCGATTGCGACGCTCGGCCTCATCACGCTTGCGCTGCTTGCGCGTCTGCGCAGTCTCGACTTCGGTGGATGACGCGGCTGCCTCCGCCTGCCCGACGGCGCCGGCACCATTGGACAGCCAGCGCGCGTAGTCGTCGAGATCGCCATCGAAGGGCGCCACCGCGCCGCCATGCACGACGTAGAACTGATCGGCTACCGTGCGCAGCAAGTGACGATCGTGTGATACGAGCACCATGGCGCCTTCGTATTCCTGCAGCGCCACCGTCAGCGCCTGGCGCATTTCCAGATCAAGGTGGTTGGTGGGCTCATCGAGCAGCATGAGGTTCGGACGCAGGTAGGCGACCAGCGCCAGCACCAACCTGGCCTTCTCACCACCGGAAAAAGGCGCCACCGGTTCGAACACCCGGTCGCCGCGAAAACCGAAGCCGGCCAGATAGTCGCGCAGCTCCTGCTCGGTCTGCCGCGCGGCGCGCGTGCCGCCGAGACGCCGCAGATGTTGCAGGGCCGACTCCGCGGGAAGGAGCTGTTCGAGCTGATGCTGCGCAAAGTAGCCGATGCGCAGATCACGCGCTTCGGTACGCTCACCGGCCAGCGCCCTGAGTTCTCCGGCCAGCAACTTCATGCAGGTGGACTTGCCGGCGCCATTGCGGCCCAGCAGCGCCAGGCGATCACCCGGCGCCAGCGTAAAACTCACCTGCTCCAGCACCGGCGGCCCGCCATAGCTGGCCGCCTGCCCGTCCAGCGCCAGCAAGGGGCGTGGCAGTTTGTCCGGCGGCGCAAAGGAGAATTCGAACTGCGAGTCCACATGCGCCGGCGCAATGCGCTGCATGCGCTCCAGCGCCTTCAGCCGGCTCTGCGCCTGGCGCGCCTTGCTCGCCTTGGCGCGGAAGCGCTCCACGAAGGATTCCATGTGCTTGATCTCGCGCTGCTGGCGGGCATACATCGCCGATTGCAGCGCCAGCTCCGAGGCGCGCTGCTCCTCGAAGGCCGCATAGTTGCCGCGATAGGCCTGCGCCTTGCCATGCTCCAGATTGACGATGCGGTCGGTTACACGGTCGAGAAACTCCCGGTCATGGGCAATCAGCAGCAGCGTGCCCTGATACTCGCGCAACCAATTCTCCAGCCACAGGATGGCGTCCAGGTCGAGATGGTTGGTCGGCTCATCGAGCAGCAGCAGGTCCGAGCGGCACATCAGCGCCTGCGCCACGTTCAGGCGCACCCGCCAGCCGCCCGAGAATGCCCTGACCGGACGCGTCTCGTCGGTGCTGCTGAAGCCAAGACCATGCATCAGGCGTCCCGCGCGGGCGCGGGCATCGTAGCCACCAGCGGCGGCATAGCGGGCATGCAGCTCGCCGATGCGCAGGCCATCGTGCGCTTCCTCGGCAGCCGCAATGGAGCGCTCCAGAGCCCGCAACTCGGCATCGCCGTCGAGCACAAACTCGATCGCCGCCTGATCGGTGGCCAGCAGCTCCTGCGAAACATGGGCCACGGCCAGCTGCGACGGCATGTCGAAACTGCCCGCATCCGGCTGCAGCTCGCCGCGCACCAGCGACAACAGGCTGGACTTGCCGCTGCCGTTCTCGCCGGTAATACCCACCTTTTCGCCGCGAAAAAGGCTGAAGGAGGCGCCGGAGAACAGGACGCGGGGGCCGCGGCGGATGGCGACGTCGGTGAAGTTGAGCATGGGACCGTGGGGCTATGACAAGGGAGTTGCCGCGCGAGGGCCCGCAGGCAGCCCGACGCGGCGCGCATGATAGCCGTTGGGAAAATGAGCATCCAACTCAATCACACCAGCGTGCCGGCACGCGACCCGCTCGTCTCGGCGATCTTCCTCACCGGGATCCTGGCTCTGGCCTCGCCGGTACGGTTCGGTCCCTTCCGGGCCGTGGCCCTCGGAGAGGGCGGACCCTGATCGACCCATCATCCAGCTGGCACACAGGGTTTCAATTAGCCGGTGCCCAGGGTTTCAATTAGCCGGTACCCAGACTTACAATCAGCCGGTATGTCGAGAGCCACCCTCTACCGCCGACTGGCCGAGCCTGCCCTGGCTGCCGCCCTGGCCGATACACCCGTGGTGCTCATCCACGGGCCGCGGCAATGCGGCAAAACCACCCTCGCCCTGCAGGTCGGCCGGCGCCGGCGCTATCGCTACTACACCTTCGATGACGCGACGACCCTGGCGGCCGCCCGCGCGGACATTACCGGCTTTGTTGCCCGGCTGGAAAAACGGGCCATCCTGGACGAGGTACAGCATGTGCCCGAGCTGTTCGCGGCACTGAAGCCCGTCATCGATGCCAACCGCAACTCGGTCCGGTACATCCTGACCGGATCGTCAAACATCCTGCTGATACCGCGGCTGTCGGATTCACTGGCGGGCCGCATGGAGATCCTGCGGCTGCATCCGCTCTCTCAAGTCGAGCTGGAACGCGTGCCCGCCACCTTTCTGGAAACGCTCTTTGGCGATACCCACTCTTTTCCGCACAACGGCAGGCTGGGAAAGAACCTGGTGGAACGCATCGTCCGCGGCGGCTATCCGGTGGTACAAAAGCGCACGCCCAGGAGACGGGAAAGCTGGTATGCCAACTACATCGAGACGCTCATCCAGCGCGACATACAGGACTTGTCCCATATCGGGAACCTCGATGCCCTGCCCAAGCTGCTGGCATTGGCAGCCGGTCAAACGGCGCGTCTGGCGAACCTGAGCGAACTGGCCAGCGCCTTTGAACTCAGCCGACCGACGATCCGCAACTACCTGACGCTGGTGGAACGCCTGTTCCTGATCGACTATCTGCAACCATGGTTCACCAATCGGGCAAAGCGGCTCATCAAGACGCCCAAACTGCATTTCGGCGATACCGGTCTCGCCTGCAGCCTACTGCGCTGCAGCGCAACGGAACTGCATGAACAGCGGGAGCTGCTTGGTCAATTGCTGGAGACCTTTATTTTCGGCGAACTCAGCAAGCAAACTGGCACCCACCCTGAACGGATAGCGCTTTACCATCTGCGCGACAAGGATGGCTACGAAGCCGACATCGTCCTGCAATGTGGCGCGCGCTATGCCGGCATCGAGATCAAGGCCGCCAGCTCGGTCAGCGAAGGAGACTTCAAGGGTCTGAGACGTATGCGCGAACTGCTTGGAAAGCGTTTCCATGTCGGCATTGTGCTGTACGACGGCGAGCATCTGCTGGCGTTTGGAGAGGGCTTTCTCGCGGTGCCGATCAGTGCGCTTTGGGCGCGTCGAAAATGACTGCTTTCGGCTCAAATGAGAAGTTAGCTCAAGCTATTCTCAGATCGGATTTCTCACGTGCAAATATATAACCGATGCTTGATTCTGATATGGGTGCTGCTGTTGATAGCGTGCGACCCAGAAACAGTAACCGCGGAAATGAGCGGCCACTTCGCTGTCGACAACTATCGGTTGTCCTATGTCTGCGCCGGAAATGGGAATCCGTCAATTTTTTTGGAAACACCATCGGGACTCACCGCGAAGGAGTCATTTTCATCGATATTCGATGACATCGCCTCGACAAATAGGGTATGCCGCTTTGACCGTCTGGGTATGGGCGATAGTGACCCAGTCCCGGAAGGGCTAAATCAAACTGTTCGCGACTATGCCAATGAATTGAGAGAATTCGTAGCATTGAAATCCCCAGACGATGATGTTGTATTGGTTGGATATTCCTTTGGAGGTCTGGTCGCCCGCTACTACGCGGCAATCTACCCGGAAAACGTAAAGGGCTTGCTACTTATCGATGCGGCCCATGAAAATTGGATACGCGAGATGAAGGAGCAGATGTCAGTAGCAGATTGGCAGAAAATCCAGGAAATTCTGGATTGGTTTCTGGAAAACCAGGGACACAATTATTGGGACAGCCAGTTTGAAATAGAAAGCGCTCCTCCACTCAATGAGTCGCTACCTATTCGCATCATATCAAGGGGAAAAGATTTCCAAAGAATTCGGCAGGCTGAAATCTCGGAAGACGGATTTCGTATCTACAATGATCTCCACAACAAATATCAAAAAGCGCAGGAGTCGTTGTCGCACAAAACGAATCGCGTCATTGCGCAAAACAGCGAGCACTTCATTCTGGAATCAGAGCCGCAATTGGTTCTGTCTGAGTTAAGACTCCTACTCTTGCAAATTTACGCGTCGCACTAACGTCCGCTCCTAGCCGGCATCAGACGTTCAGCGATTCGCATCCCGGCCCCGCGGGGCCAACCATCGGCGCTTGAGTGGAATGGGCCCGGCAGGACTCGAACCTGCAACCAAGAGATTATGAGTCTCCTGCACTAACCATTGTGCTACAGGCCCATCGGTGCGGGCGGGATTGTAAACCGAATCAGCGGGCGGCGCGCCTGCGGCGGGGCGAATCCTTGCTCGCCGGTGCGGGCGGCAGCCCGGTGTGCTGGGTCAGCATCCGGCCCCGCTTCGGGCCGCGTGCGCCTTCGGGCTTGCCGCCGGTGCCGGCGGGCTGGTAGGTGGGCACCAGGTGGCGCTTGCTGTTGCCGATCAGGTCGGCGCGGCCCATGCGCTTCAGCGCCTCGCGCAGCAGCGGCCAGTTGTTGGCGTCGTGCCAGCGCAGGAAGGCCTTGTGCAGGCGGCGGACCTTCAGGCCCTTGGGGATGTGTACTGCCTCGCTGTCGTGGCTGACCCGTTTCAGCGGATTTTTCCCCGTGTGGTACATGGCCGTTGCCGTGGCCATGGGGCCGGGCAGGAAGGCCTGTACCTGGTCGGCGCGATAGCCTTCGCGCTTCAGCCACAGGGCCAGTTCCAGCATGTCCTCGTCGGTGGTGCCGGGGTGCGCGGCGATGAAGTACGGGATCAGGTACTGCTCCTTGCCCGCCTCCTTCGAATAGCGCTCGAACAGTTCGCGGAAGCGGTAGTAGGTGTCCACGCCGGGCTTCATCATCTTCGACAGCGGACCCTCGCCGATGGCCTCGGGCGCGATCTTCAGGTAGCCGCCGGTGTGGTGCTGCGCCAGTTCCTTGACGTACTCCGGCGATTCGATGGCCAGGTCGTAGCGCACGCCGGAGGCGATGAGCACCTTGCGCACGCCCGGCAGATTGCGTGCGCGGCGGTAGAGGCTGATCAGCGGCGAGTGATTGGTGTTGAGGTTGCTGCACACCGATGGAAACACGCAGGAGGGGCGGCGGCAGGCGGCTTCGATGGCCTTGCTCTTGCAGGCCAGCCGGTACATGTTGGCCGTGGGCCCGCCGAGATCGGAAATGATGCCGGTGAAGCCGGGGGCGTTGTCGCGGATGGTCTCGATCTCGCGGATGATGGAATCTTCCGTGCGGTTCTGGATGATGCGGCCCTCGTGTTCGGTGATCGAACAGAAGGTGCAGCCGCCGAAGCAGCCGCGCTGGATGGTCACCGAGAAGCGGATCATCTTGAAGGCGGGGATGACGGCCTCACCCTGCTCGTTTGTGTATCGGGGATGCGGGCGGCGCGCGTAGGGCAGCTCGTACACCGCATCCATTTCTGCCGTGGTCAACGGCAGGGGTGGGGGATTCAGCCAGACATCCGTATCACCATGGCGTTGCACCAGGGCGCGTGCATTGCCGGGGTTTGATTCCAGATGCAGGATGCGCGAGGCGTGCGCGTAGAGCGCCGGATCGGCGATGACCTGCTCGTGGGACGGCAGACGAATGAAGCTCTTCTCTCGCGCCAGGCTTTTCACATGCCGCACAAATCTCACCACCTGCTGCTCCGTCGGCTTCGCTGTCGTTGCGCAGGCCGGAGCGGCGGCGGTGCCGGTTGGCGCGGCCGCGGGTTCCATGGCGTAGGGATCCACCGGCGGATTGATCGGCCCGGGCTTGTCGAGGTGGGTGGAATCGATCTGCGTCCAGTCCGCCGGCAGCGCGCGGCGCACGAAGGCGGTGCCGCGGATGTCGGTCAGCTCCGTGATGGCTTTCCCGTCCGCCAGGCGGTGGGCAATCTCCACGATCTGCCGCTCGGCATTGCCGTACACCAGCAGGTCGGCCTTGGCGTCCAGCAGCACGGAGCGGCGTACCTTCTCTGACCAGTAGTCGAAATGCGCGATGCGCCGCAGGCTGGCCTCGATGCCGCCGATGACGATGGGCACATCATTGAAGGCCTCGCGCGCGCGCTGTGCGTACACCAGCACCGAACGGTCCGGCCGCTTGCCGCCCTCCCCGCCCGGCGTATAGGCATCGTCGCTGCGCACGCGCCGGTCGGCGGTGTAGCGGTTGACCATGGAGTCCATGTTGCCGGCGGTGATGCCGAAGAACAGGTTGGGCCGCCCCAGCTCGGCGAAGGGTTCAGCGCTGCGCCAGTCCGGCTGGGCAATGATTCCGACCCTGAAACCCTGCTTTTCCAGCACCCGGCCGACCAGCGCCATGCCGAAGCTGGGATGGTCCACATAGGCGTCGCCCGTGACGAGGATCACATCGCAGCTGTCCCAGCCCAGCTGATCCATTTCAGCGCGTGAGGTGGGCAGAAAGGACGCCACGCCAAAGCGGGCGGCCCAGTATTTGCGGCGTGAGAACAGTTCGAGGGCGGCGTGCATGGGTGCGCATTGTACGGACTGTGCGCCGCGGCGGGGGACCGGCGCGATATGACTTATTTATACCGAAAACTTGAACTGCGTCGCGTTCGCCCCAGCGCATCTTGTCAAGATATCCGCCCGCATTTTGCCGGGAAAAACAAGGCGATTTCGATGCGGAATCCGGAATTGAAACCAGGGTCTGGCGGATACGGCGCGCTGACGGCACTGCTGGTGGTCCTGCTGCTGTGCATGGGCGCCCTGGCCGGACTGAACTCCATGTTCACCCAGCGCGCCGTGCAGGACATGGGCGGGGCAGCGGATATTGCACGCCAGCACGCCCAACCGCGCGCCATCGTGGCCACCACGCGGGTGCTGCGCAGTAACCTGGGTGCGCGACGCTTCCTCGGCCGCAGCATCAAGGATATCGACGCCATGGTCGGGGGGATGGACGCCGCCCTTCTCGCGCTTCCCGATCCAGCCACTTCCTCGGCACCCCGTTTCAACATCCCGCTGCTGCGCAGCCCCGTGAACCACCAGACACTGCAGGAGCTGCGGCAACTCTGGTCGGAGTTTCACCACTACCTCGACCCCATCCGCGCCTTCGAGGCCGATCCCTACATCGAAACCGCCGAGCAGGGCACGCAGCTCAGCGCCGCGGGCCTGGCTCTGCAACGCGCCCTCGATGAAGCCCTGCGCTTTGGCCAGGCCAATCAGCAGCAGATCAGCACCCTGATCGGTGAACTGTCGACCGGCGCGGCAAACACCGCGCAGACCCGGGCCGCCATGCTGCGCCAGTGGCTGGTGATCGGCCTCGGCGCCTGCGCACTGCTGCTGATCATCACGCTGCTGCTGATCTGGAGCGCCAGTCGCCGTGAACAGGCGCTGGCCCGTGCCAAACAACAAAGCGACGACATCCTGCGCACCGTCAACCAGGGTCTGTTCCTGCTTGACGAGCGCCTGCAGATCGGTTCGGAGCGTTCCGAGGCTCTGCAGGAGATTTTCCGCCGTCGCGATTTCGACAAGCTGGATTTCCAGGGCCTGTTGCGCGGACTGGTACCCGAGAAGACCCTGGAAACCGCGGCCGAGTACGTAACGCTGCTGTGGGGCGAGCGTGTCAACGAGAAACTCATCAAGAGCATCAATCCCCTGAGCGAAGTGGAAGTACACTTCGAGGCGCCCGGCGGCAAGGTCGACACCCAGTACCTGGAGTTTGATTTCAACCGCGTGCGTAGTGGCGGCCAGTTCTCGCGCGTGCTGGTCAGCGTCAACGATGTGACCCGCCGCGTGGAGTTGGCGCGCGAGCTGCACGAGTCGCAGGAAAAGGCCCAGGCGCAGCTCGACCTGCTGCTGCACATCCTGCACGTCGATCCACAGCTGCTGACCGCCTTCCTGGAAGAAAGCGCCGTTTCGCTGAAGATGGTCAACGCCATCCTCAAGGAGCCGGCACGCGAGGAAAGCGCCTTCCGCGCCAAGCTCGACGGTATCTTCCGCCAGATTCACTCCGTGAAGGGCGAGGCGGCGGCGCTCGGACTGAAGTCCGTCGAACAGCACGCCCACGGCTTTGAGGAGGCGCTCGTCGAGCTGCGCAATCGCCCCACGGTCGGCGGCAACGACTTCCTGCCGCTGGTGGTCAAGCTCGATGATCTGTTTGCACATTTCTCCCAGATGCGCGAGATGATCAGCCGCCTCGCCGATCTGCGAACCGCAATGTCGGGTCTGCCGCCCGCCGCAACGGACTTAAATTTTGCCGCCTCTCCGGAAGCGACAACGCCCTCACTCACAGCGGAAGAAGAACGGGCGCAGTCGCAGCAGGACGAACAGGAATGGATTGCGCCACAACCGGAATCAGCATCAGAACCAGAACCGGCATCGGCATCGGCGCCCGCCGAGGAAGAACCCGCGCAAGCGCCGGCTTCATCCGCCGGCGACACTCTGGTGCAGCGACCCCCCGAGGCCCTGGAACAACTTCGCCAGAGCGCCGCAGGCGGTGATATCGAATCGGCCATCACCCAGCTGGCCCAGCGCATCGCACGCAAACAATCAAAGAAGGTGGAAGTGAACTGCAGCGGGCTGGAGCGGGTGCCTTCCAGGTATCGCCGTCCCATCAAGGACATCGCCATTCAGATGGTCCGCAACAGCCTGGCGCACGGCATCGAGATGCCCCAGGAACGCGCGCAACAGAACAAGTCGGCCGCAGGTGCAATTGTCGTGCGATTCGAGAACCACGGCAGCGGCGGTTGTGAGTTCGTCTGCCAGGACGACGGTCGCGGCCTGTCAATCGAGCAGCTGAAACAAACCGCCGTGGCCCGCAACCTGGTCAGCGCCGAACAGGCGGCTACTCTGGACGAACGCCGTGCGCTGGCGCTGATCTTCATGGCCGGCTTCTCCACGCAGGAGCAGGCGGATGAGGATTCCGGCCGTGGCGTGGGCATGGACCTGGTGCGGACCACGGTTCAGGAACTCGGCGGCAAGATCGGCATCTCCACCGCTGCCGGAAAATTCCTGCGCTTCCGCATCTGGCTGCCGCCGACGGCGGAAGCCCAGGCCGCCTGAGCGGCGCCGCCCTCCTCGCCCGGAACAGCTGAACAATGACTGCCCTGAAGCTCATGATCGTCGATGACTCGAACATCATGCGCCGCAAGATCGAGCGCTCGCATCAATGTGCGCGCCTGCAGTTCATCGGTGCCGCGGGCAACGGCCACCAGGCCGTGGAGCTGTTCCGGCGCACCGCGCCGGATGTGGTGACCATGGACATCACCATGCCGGAGATGGACGGCATAGAGTGCGTCAAGGCGCTGGTGGCGCTCAATCCCGATGTATTGATCCTCATCATCTCCGCTCTTGCAGACAAGGCCACCGCCATCGAGGCCATGAAACAGGGCGCCAACGGTTTCCTGTGCAAGCCCTTCACGGACCGCCAGCTCACCGAAGCGCTGGATGAACTGCTGCGGGGCGCCACGCAATGAGCATGACACGCGTGGAACTGGAAACATTCGTGCAGGGCACGACGCACTACTTCGTTACTGCCGCCAACCAGGCGGCCACGGTCGGCTCGCCCTATCTGGTCAACGAGGGCAGTCCCGCGCTACTGGAGTACACCGGCGTCATCACCATTGCCGGCAAGCGCAAGGGCATCGTTTATTTCACCGCCTCCCGCCCCATGCTCACCGTGCTGCTGATGCGTCTCGGCGAGACCGACATGACGCACGAGAACATGGCAGACCTGGTCGGCGAAGTGGCCAACCAGATCTCCGGCAATGCCCGCCGCGACTTTGGACGTGAGTTTATGATCTCCGTGCCGCGCGTACTCAGCGGGGCGCAGTCCGAATCGCCCACCCCCGCCGATGCCCGTTCCTTTGTCATTCCGATCAACTGGCGCAGTCATTCGGCCCAGCTTGTTGTCTGCCTCGATTAGTGGAGTTCACCGTGAACAGCAATACCGCCAAAGCCCGCAACCTCGACGCCGTAGTTCCGCTGCCGCCGGCCCCTTCCGGCGCCGGGGTGGACGTGCTCGTGCTCACCGAGGACGACTTCTTTCTGCTGGCGGTACGCAAGGTGGTGGCCCTGCCCAACCGCATCTGGCATGCGACCAGTGAAACCCAGGCTGCCGACCTGCTGATATCCACGCCTTGTGCGGTGGCGCTACTCGATACCGGGCTGATGCAGTCGAATCTGCCGGCCACGATCGCCCGGCTGCACCAGCAGTTCCCTGATCTTGCCTTTGTGCTCGCTGGCGAGGCACAGGACGAGGCGCCGGCCGCGCCGCTGCTGGAAAGCGGCCAGGTGCGCGCCTTTGTCATCAAACAATATGCCGGCAGGCGGCTGGGCCCGGCACTGCAGACTGGTGTCGACTGTCATCTGGATCTCAGATCCGAAACCGCGCAGCACAAGGTACGGTCAGGTTGGCGGCGTCCGCCCGTTCTGGTCGGGATTGCGGCCGGAGTGCTGGCTGCCGCCGCACTGGTTGCTGCCGCCATCTGGCTGATGACTTCCGGCGACCGGCAGGTGACCGGCAATGCGGCGCAGGCTCCAGTAACCCCGGTCGTTGCGTCGGACAGCCCGGAGACCTCGCCGGCGCTCGAAATGGCGCTGGAGCAGGCGCGCCAGGCCTTCGAAGCCGGTCACTATGTTTCGGCCGCGGGCAACACCGGCGCACTTGAACACTTTCGCGCCGCGCTGGCGCTCGACCCGCTCAATGCCGAAGCCAGGGACGGATTGAGCCGGATCGCCGAGATCATGCTGGCGCGTACCGAACTTGCGCTGGTGGAAGGCAACACCGGCCAGGCCGCGGACATGCTCAAGGCCGCCAAAGCCATCGATCCTGCAAATCCCCGTATCGAGTTCCTGCACACGCAGATCTCGCGCGAAGTGACTCGCACCAGCACAGCGCGCGAGGAAGCCGAACAGATCGAGGCGCTGAACCAGCGGCTGGAGGAATTGAGCAAGGCACGCACGACGCAGATCAGCGCCGCGGCACCGGAAAAGGCGCCGCCTGCAGTCAATCCCGCTCCACAGCGAAGAGCCGCGGAGGCTGACCGCCTGCTCGCGCTCGGATACGAGCGTCTCACCCAGGGTCGCCTGTTGCAGCCGGAACAGGACAACGCCCCGCACTACCTGCTGAAACTGCAGCAGCTGCAGCCCGATCACCCGGGCCTGCAGCCGGCCATAGCTGCGGTGCGCGAACGTCTCCTCGTGGAAACCGATTCCGCATTGGCCGAGCGCAATGTCACGATAGCTCAGGGTCTGCTGGACGCGGCGCGCAGCCTGGGCGCCAGTGGCGCCCGCGTGGACAAATTGTCCGCCGATGTACGCCGCAGCCGCACGCAGGCGCAGCTGCTGGCCACTCCCTCGCCATTGTTGCCCGACATGATCGCCCGCCAGCACACGCCGAACTATCCGCTGCGCGCGCGTCGCGAGAACGTGGAAGGCTACGTGGATCTGCGCTTCACGGTCTCCGCGAAGGGCGAAGTCCAGGAAGTGGAAGTGGTGAGCGCGCAGCCGCAGGGCTACTTCGAAGAGGAAGCAGTGCGGGCGGCAAAGCGCTGGAAGATCAAGCCCCGCATCATCGACGGCGATACCTACGAGCAGTTGCTGTCTCTGCGACTGCGCTTCACGCTGGAGTGACCCGGGGACGACTGCTACCCGAAGGCGAGCAGCAACCCCAGGCTGGTAGCGCCCACGAGCAGGGCGACGAGCAAGCCGGAGACCAGCGGGCGCCAGCCAATGCGCCACATCTGTGAAAAGGACACGCTGAGGCCAACGGCTGCCAGCGCACAGGTCAGCAGCAAATTGGAAGCGCTCTTGCCGCTGTCGACAATGCGCGTCCACAGCGCCGACCAGTCCGCCGAACCGGCAAATATCGCATCACCGGCCGTGCGCAGAACAATCATCAGAATGAAGGCGATCACGAAGAACGGCACGATTTCCGTGCGGCCGCTGCGCTCCCCGGCTGTTTCCTGTGGCTGCCGGGCGGCCCACCATGCCGCGGCCGGAATGAGAATGGCCATGGAAAGATTGCGCAGCAACTTCGTCACGCTGGCCGCCGCCAGTGCGTCGGGCGCATTGGCCTGCTGGGAGTAGATCATGCCGGCGCCGACCACCTGCGAGGTGTCATGGATGGCGGTGCCGAGAAAGATGCCCGCATGCAGGTTCGATTCGGCGAAAAAATGACCGGCCAGCAGCGGGTAGACCACCATGCCGATGCTGCCGAACAGCACCACGCAGGCCACGGCAAAGGCGGTTTCTTCATTGCGCGCCCTGATCACCGGCGCAACGGCAATGACTGCCGTGCATCCGCAAACCGCGGTGCCGATGGCCAGCAGCACCCCAAGCCGTTTGGGCAGACCGAATATGCGGATAAAAGCGGCACCGGCAAGCAATGCCACGGTGATGCAGGCGAGGGCCACCGGCAGCGCGGTGGCGGCAACGGCACTGGCGCCGGACAGCGTCAGGCGCAAGCCCACCAACGCCACACCCACACGCAGCACGGTGCGCATGGTCCAGTTCAGCCCGGCCTGCGACCAGGACGGAAGACCCACAGTGTTGCGCCAGATCATGCCCAGCAGCACGGCGCATAGCACCGGGCTCAGGGGAATGGCGGGAATGCCGGCAACACCGGCGGCGAGCTGGGTGGAAATCAGGCTGGCAACCGCGGCCAGCGCCACGGCAAGCGCCAGACCTGGCCCGATCGCCAGCAGCGGGTTCAACGGGCGCCGGCTTCCGAGGGAGAGCGTTTGCTGCGGTGGAGAACCATCCGCTCGTTCAGTTCCTCGATAGTGTGGCTGGCGCTTTTCACGAAGAGGAATGGTAACACCGCATGCACCAGACAGGCGGCGCCACCGACCATCATGCGTGCGGCAAAGCGGCTGGCGTGGGCCAGATGCTCGAGGTAGGTCTCGCCCACAGAGGCGGGATGCTCACTAAACAGCTTGTTCATACTCATGGACCCATCCTAGCCTTCTGGCGCTGGAATCGGGTTGCCTATTTCGCCTTAATCAGCTGTTTTATAGAATATTCGTTCTAGTTTATGCCGTATTAATGTAATATTGTCGCGTGGACAAGCTTGACAAGAAAATTCTGGACCTATTGCAACATGACGGCGCCCTGACCGCCACCGAAGTGGCCGACCGCATCGGTCTGTCCAAGACGCCGTGCTGGCGGCGCATCAAGCGCCTGCAGGATGAAGGCATCATCCGGCGCACGGTGGCGTTGCTGGACCCGAATGCCGTCAACGTCGGCACCACGGTTTTCGTCACCCTCAAGACCGCCGATCACGACGCGGCCTGGGTGGAGAAATTCGTCAGTGCCGTACGCGACATCCCGGAGGTGACGGAAATCCACCGCATGAGCGGTGAGGTGGACTACCTGATGCGCGTGGTGGTACCGGACATCGCCGCCTACGATGCGGTGTACAAGCGTCTCATTGCCGCCGTGGCCTTTCTCGATGTCAGCGCCAGTTTCTCGTTGGAGACCATCAAATCGACCACGGCGTTGCCGCTGAACTATCTGCAGCTGGGATCGGGCTGAGACAGCAGACGCCGCTCGGCTTTCGGCGGAGCGCGCGGCGGCGCGCACTCGGCAGCCATGCCTCTCGCCGCGCTACCGCCGACGCATCCGGCCGTCGATGTCTACTGGCGCGCGTCGACTTGCTCTTCCACCTCCACCAGACGGCGGCGGAATTGCTCCGCCAGCGCCTGCTCGGGCGCAACGCCCAACGCCTCGCCGAGCAACCGCTGACCGTATTCCAGGGTTTCGCTCTGGCCATTGCGACACAGCCACTCACCCGTCTGCAGGCGCTCGCGCTCGCCCTGCTGCTCCAGCTCTCGCCGCATGTCCTCGTCGCCCAGGGCCACCAGGGCGCGTCGGGTATAGAGGAGCGTCGATCCCTTCACCTGGTTTTTTTCGTACAGTTCCAGCGACCGTCGCAGAGCAGGAGCCGCTTCCCGCGCATTCAACCGCGCCAGGGCGTTGGCGAAGTAGCGGCCGGTGTAGGCGTAGTAGCCCACCTCCATCGGCGTCAGCGTCGCGGCATCCTCGCGCGAGGCGATCAATTGGTCAGTCATCAGGCGGACGAACTGCCGCCGATCACCCAGGTGCCGCCGCACCTGTGCGCCATGCGCCGGCGAATCGGCCCATCGCTCATACAGTGCCCCCAGCACCAGCGCGGCATGCGTCGGCGGATGAAATGCCCTGCCGGGCGCGGGTCTGGCGGTCATCAGTAATTTCAGCAGCGGCAAAGCCACGTCCAGCGCCGCGGCAGTCTCCTGCTCACTTCCGAGCGGTCCGACCGACAGTGGTTTGCAGACCGCGTCGATCATGTGCGGAAAAGTCGGATAGAGCCGCTGCCGCCGATCGTCCTCCAGGGCGAACCACTCGTCCCGCACGGACTCGATTTCCGCCGCGGTGACGTCATGATTGAAGTACCCGTAGACATACGCCAGCGGGTCCCATCGCTCGTCGATGATGTCCTCGCGCCGGAGCACCGATTCGATGGCGGCATCGACCGCTTCCACAGTCTGGGGCGAGAGCGTCCGCCTCACCTCAGGATCGCAGACCAGCAGCAGCGGCTGGGCGAACGCGGATTGCATCTGCTGCACCTTGCGACGGTCAGCCCGGCCGGCCTCCACCAGATGTGCGGCGATCGCCTGAACCAGGCTGTCCCGCTGATCCGGTTCAAGCCGTGCAAGCAGGCCCAGGCGGGTGAGTTCCTCCGCCGAGACGGTGGTGGCCGGTGGCGATTCCGCCGCGATGGCCGGGGCGGCCGGGGCGGCCGGGCCTGCAAGCACCGTGGTCAAGAGCAGGGCAATGTACATGGGCAGCTCCCAGGAGAAGTGAGCCGCCATTGTACTGGCGCAGCAGGCGCCTGCAGTCTGCTGCCGCACGCCTTCCGACTGCTGACCGGCAGCGCTACTATCGACGCCGATGCATATCTTCGAACCGAGACTGGAAATTACCCTCGAGGCGCTCTCGTACTTCAATGACGGCAACCATTCCCCTCAATCCCCAGACCGCCGAAATTGCAAGGCGCATCGTCTGGTTCGAGCCACCGGAGCAGGCGTTGACGGATACGGTCCGGTTTCTCGCCTATGCAATGGCATACGCGCGGCATGAGGATATGCGCGTGATCCTGCGTTTCATTTCGGATGATGATCTAAGGGAAGCACTGGACAGGGCGCCCCCGGGCATCATCGACCCGCGCTCCTGGGCCTACTGGAATTCAAAGATGGGCCGCTGGCCGGCGCCGCCCATGCCGGTGCGGCGGTTTGAGTAGCGGTACGACAGACTGGTGCACACCGGACTGGTCTGCTGCCGGTTTCCCGGCAATGGGAAATTGAAGCCCCAGGATACGGCGCTGGATCGGCTGCGCAAAGAAAATGTTCGGCTGAAGGCCAAGCGTGATTTTTCAACGAAAGCCGCTGTCAGTTCAACGGGTCATTGCACCATTTCGTTGACGTAAGGCAACCACGCAAGTCTGCTCAGAGTAGACACACTTCGCCGGTCATTACGGGTTTTCCTAGAACAAACCTTCAAGCAGCTTCTGCAAGGTCTCGCCCCGCGCCGCATCGCTGACCAGCAGACCGTCACGGTCCAGCAGCAACTGCGTCGGGATGGCCACGATGCCGAACCGCCGGGAAAGGCTGTCCGCTTCAGTTTCCTCATCGAGAACCTGCGGCCAGGGCAGTTGATGTTTGGCAATAAACTTCTCGACCTGCGGACCGCCGGCCTTTCCATCCAGGGATATGCCGATCACCTCGAACCCCTGGCGGTGGTACTTCTCATAGGCCGCCTTGATGTTCGGCTGCTCGGCGATACACGGCCCGCAGGTCGTCGCCCAGAAATCCAGCAGCACCACTTTGCCGCGCAGCGATTGCAGGTCGACCCGGCGGCCGTCGATGGCGGTGAAGGCGATCTGCGCGGGTTCCTGCTTCATGCGCAGGATGCGCAGCTGGCCGGTCATGGTCTGCGCCACCATCCGGTTCGGGCTCGTGGCCAGCCTCGCCATCCACGCTTCGGCCGATGCCGGATCGTGCAGCTTGAGCAGGTTCACGTATCCGACCTGCGCGCTCAGCACCGCTGGCGAATCAGGAAACCGCGTCTCGAGTTCTTCAATCAGTCTTCGGATCGGCAGCGGTTCGACGGAAACTCCGTAGTTGGATTTCAGCCGCTGCGCCTGACCCAGCACGTCATCGATCTGAATCTCCTTGGCCGCCTGCCACCAGCGATCCTCGATATCCGTCGCGCTCAGGGCCGCATCGATCAGCTCCCTGACAGTGGCGGCGTAACGCCCCGCGCCGGGGAAGACGTGCATGTTCAGGGGGTAGTACATCACCGCCGCCTCCCAGCGGCGCGGGTCCCCCGGAAAGTCCCGATAGAACTTCAGTGCCGCTTCGCGCATCCGCATCGAGTGCAGGATATGCCAACGTCCGTTGTCGTCGGACGCCAGATCGGCTGGCGCCTGTTCCTGGCCTATCGCCCTGAGCGCGGCGAATGCCAGGTCTGCATCCTGCACGGCACCCGCGGCGGGTTCGGCGCTTACCAAATGGCTGCCGACACTGAAGCACACTGCACTGGCAATCAGTATTCCGGCCGCCAGCCTTGATCGAATCGAACTCATGTCAGAACCTCCGGGTGAAATTGATCGCGTAGCGCCGCAAACGTGAATCGAGCACGGTGTTGTCAGGCAACCTGAAACTGCCGGCCCGCAGCGGCGGATGGGTATCGAGCACATTGAAGATCGTCAGACCGATCCGCGTATCCGACAACACGGCGCCCCACCAGCCGCCACCGGCCGCGACGTCGGGGAAGTCATAGCTGATCTGCCAGTCCCAGCGCGTCGCCGAGGGGATCAGCGGCCCGGTGCTTCGGCTGCCGAAAGATCTGGCCCGGTAGGAGAACAGGATGCCGGTGTCGAGCGCGCCGCGCTCCCAGAACAGCGAGCCATTGGCCTGCAACGGCAGGTTGAACGTCACCGAGTTGCCGGAAGTCGCCACATGGGGCGCGGCCCGCGATTCGTTGCGCGTGACCTTGCTGGCGACGGCATTGAAGGTCCAGGCGCCGACCTCGGCGTCGCGGCGATACTTCATGCCCACGTCGTAGCCGCTGATTCGGTGCACGGCGATGTTGTACGCGATGTCCTGGTAGCCGATCACCGGTCCGGACCAGCCCGCGGGATCGCCGGGCAGGTTTGCTCCGCGCATCACGGTTTGGGGCAGCAGCAGGATTCTGTCGGTGAGCGACAGTCGGCCGACCCGATCGATATAGCGGGTATCGAAGTAGTCGACCGACCACGACAGGCCGGGCAGGAAGGGCAGTTCGGCGATGGCGCCCAGCGAAAAATTTCTGGAGCGCTCCGGGCGCAGATCGGAATTACCCATGAAAGTCGTGGGCATGCCCAGCCCGCCGTTGAAGCCGTCGATGGTCTCGCCGCCCCGCTCGGCATCGAAGTGCAGGCCAGGCGAGAAGTAGGTTTCGCCCATGCTGGCCGGCTCATGCAGCTGTGTCAGGGTCGGTACCTTGTAACCCTCGCCGTAGGAGCCGCGCAGCATCAGCGCCGACACCGGCCGGTACAGCAAGCCGTAGCGCAGGTTGGTCGAACTGGCGAAATCGCTGTACTGGTCGTGCCGCACAGCCAGGCTGGCCTCGAGCCGGTTGAGCAGCGGCCGCGCCATCGGCGGATCGACCAGCGGCACACGCAGCTCGGCGAAGGCGCCGGTGGTGTAGCGATTGAACACCTGCGCGTCCAGGCCATATTGCAGCACGGGAAAGTCCACGTGTTCGTCCCGGTACTCCAGCCCGACCGATGCGCGCATCTCTCCGGCCGGCAACGCGAACAATGGACCGTCCATCTGCCAGTCGAACACCGTGACCTGGCTGCGTTCGGCATCTGGAATACCCGGATAGGCGGCCGTCAACGGCTTGATCGTGTCCGGCGGATTCGGCGACAGGCCGCTGGTGCTGTCATAGGCCAGGATGGGCGGCGTGCCCCCGGCGAAGGCATTGGCCACGCGGAAGAAGGACAGAAAGCCGATCTCCAGATCGCGGTCCGGCCGGGTGTGCGCATCGCTGGCCGTCACTTCATAACGCCAGTCACCCGGCAGTTCTCCGCGCAGGCCGGTCAGCGCACTGTAGTTCACGCTCTCCGAGGCGGTGCGCGGCAGCGGCAGATCGTAGAAATACTTGCTGAGATAAATGGACTCACCAAACGGATTGCCCGGCGCGCCGGCCGGCAGCTCGGTGTCGAAGGCGGCAATGGGCTGCCCCACCGACCAGGTGCGGCTCCTGCCCCAGCGTCCCTCCACGAACACCGTCGCCCGGTCGTTGAAGGCGTAGTCGGCACTGGCCGTGGCGCTGCGCCGCTCATACGGCGAGGAATAAACGGCATAGTCACCCTCGTCGAACAGCGGCGGCAGCGGACCCGCGCTGGCATAGTCGGCCACCGTCACGTTCTGACCGTCGGACCCGGCGGGGACTGCCGCCACGTCACTGCTCAACCCCGGCAACGGACCGCCGTCGTAATACCTCACCAGGCCGGCGCCACCGTAGTTGAACCGCATGTCCACGCCGCCAAGAAAACTCCGGTCGAAGCTGCGCAGAAACGAACGGTCCCGCCACATCATTTCATTGGCGTCTTCCCAGGAGGCGCTGAGCAGCGCCGAAAACCGGCCCAGGGACAGCCCGTGTGTCAGCGACACGGTCTTCTGGCTGACATCACTGTCGAAAGTGTTCTCGTAGGTCACACGTGCCTCGGTGCCGCTGTATGACTCCCGAAGGATGACGTTGATCACCCCGCCCACCGCGTCGGCCCCATACACCGCGCTGGCGCCATCGAGCAGCACATCGATGCGCTCCACCGCCGACAGCGGAATGCCGCCGAGGTCAAAGGCTTCGCTGCCGATGCCCTGCCCGGTCTTCGGCACCCGCCGGCCATTGACCAGCAGCAGAGTTCCACCCTGCGGCGCGCCGCGCAGGGTGGCGGAGATCCGGTTGGCGGTGACCCCCAACTGCGGCGAGTCCACGGGATACGAAGTGGGGTGAACATACTGGCCCAGCTCCGCGCTGGAAACCTGGGGCACATAGCGCAGCACCTCGCCCAGCGAGGACACACCGTAGCGCTCGATGTCCTCGCGGGTAATGGTCAGCACCGGCTGGATGGACTGCTCCCCCAGCAGACCACGGATGCGCGAACCGGTGACGGTGATCTGCGGCTTGTCTTCCTGCTCCGCCTCGCTGGTATCCGTGCTCTGCTCCGCAGCACTGGCATGCGCCCGGGCAGTGTCCGACTCGCCGCCGGGCGGCGCGTCCGCACCAGCCCGCACCAGGCGCAGGTCCTCCTTTGTCACTCTGACGGAGGACCTGCCCTCCGCAGGGGATGAGGCCTGGGCCCTGATAGCCACCGTACGCGCGTCGAGATACTCGGCCCGCAGGCCGCTGCTGGACAGGATCAACTCCAATGCTTCGGCGGGCGTGTAGGCGCCGCGCAGGGGCGGCGCTTTCAGGCCGCGGGCCAGCACCGACTCCACGACCACGGTCAGACCGCTGGTGCGGCCAAATGCCTGCAGGGCCTCGCCCAGCCCCTGCGCCGGCTGGTCATACTGCGTCCTGTCCGCTGAGTCGGCCGCAACGGTGGCGCCCGCCGTGCCGCTCCCCGCGACAATCGACAGGACGGCGATGAGGACTGCGGCCCGGTTGCAAGTGCTGTTCATTGTGTTGCCCCCGAATGACATGTGGCTGGCGATGTGTGCTGCCCTGCGATGGATCTCCCTGTGCCCGTTAAGATCGCCGCGCCATGCCATTCGGGTGGACTGGAAATCATTCTTTACGTTATTTCGCATCCGGTCCACCCGTTGCCCCCTCTGGCGTAGTCTTATGAATACAGGAGGGATCGACAACGACCATGGCCGCGCATCGCCACAACCCGCATTCGCGCTCCACGGCGCCCCCCAGCAAGGGCCGCCTGGGCGCCATCGAGCAGACATATCGTTTGTATCGAACTGAATTGCGAGGATTTTTCGCGCATCACACCCACCGGCCGGAAGCCATCGACGACCTGGTACAGGAGGTCTACGAACGTCTGCTGCGTTACCGCAACGGGAATGAAGTCACCGATCCGCTGGGCTATATGTTCAAGACCGCATGGAATGTGCTGAAGAGCAGCAATCAACGGCTGCGCCGCGAACAAACCCGGCAGCTGAGCTGCGACGCGGGACAGCTGGAACTGCTGGCGTCGCAACTGGGGCGTTTGTGGGTGGATGATGCCGACGCAGCGCTGGCGCAGGAGGAACTCGAACGCGCGCTGAACCGCCTGCCACGCGCCTGCAAGATCGCCCTGATCCGCCAGCGCCGCGACGGCTACTCCTACCAGCAGATCGCCGAGGAACTGCAGGTCTCGGTCAATACGGTGAAGGACTACATCGTGCGGGCACTGGATCACTGCCGGACCCATTTCGCGGGAGAGCACAGTGAGCGCTGACCCGACCCGGGAAATCGGCCTGCAGGCCTCGCGCTGGCTGCTGCGATTGCAGGATGGCGCGCAGCCCGGCGAGAACGAGCGCGAACTGAATGCAGCCTTTCTGCAGTGGCTGCAGGCCTCGGCGCAGCACCTGCACGTTTTTCTTGAGACCGTGCAGACCTGGCGCCTGATGGGCACCATGGATCCGGAACGGGCGCTTCAGGTCGAATCGCTGCTGCGCAATCTCGATGCGGATGTGATCGCCATGCCCGGCACGGCGCTCCGTGCGGCGCCAGCGAACCCGCCCCGGCGGCCCTCCACATCGATGCCGCATCTTCCGCGCAGGAACGTTCACCGGGGAATGTTTGCGGCCGCAGCACTGCTACTGCTCATTTCAGGCGCCTGGCTGGCGATGGACACCCTGGACGTACGCAACTACTCGACGGACATCGGCGAGCAACGCACCTGCAAGCTCGACGACGGCTCGTTCATTTATCTGAATACCGACTCACAGGTGCAGGTGCGTTTCTCCGATCAGGGCCGGCAGGTGCGCCTCACCCGCGGCGAAGCCCTGTTCGCCGTCGAGCGCGATTCCCGCCGCCCCTTCATCGTCGAGGCCGGCAATGCCAGCATCCGCGTACTCGGCACCCGCTTCAATGTCCGCCGCCGCCCCGGACAGACCGAAATCGCCGTCGTGGAAGGGCGGGTTCACGTGGCCACCATGGATGCGCGGCACAACGATGCGGACCCCGGCCCTGCACCCGACTCCACCACAGGAGGCACCATCGCACCTCAGCCGGTTGAACTCACGGCCGGCGAACGCGCCCTGGTCGACAAGGGCCGTATCGAACGCGCACATACCGACACCGTCACGGCCGTCGCCTGGCGCACCCGCCGCCTGGTGTTCACCGATACCCCGTTGGCGGAAGTGGCCGCTGAATTCAATCGCTACAATCGCACCCGGATACGCGTGGAAGGCGAAGCAGCCGCAAGCCGGCAACTCACCGGCATCTTTGATGCCGACCGCCCCAAGGCCCTGATCCTGTATGCCATGAAGGATGAAACCCTGGTCGTCTCGCCGGATGGAGATCACTGGGTGATTGGCGCACGCTGAACTACCTGCCCTTCAGCTGACGCGCGGACGCCGCGTACCACGCACCGCCTCCGCCTGCAGCGGATCATCCGGCCAGTAGTGCTTCGGATAGCGCCCCTTCAGCTCCTTGCGCACTTCCAGGTAACCGCTGCGCCAGAAACTGGCCAGGTCGCGGGTGATCTGCACCGGGCGGCGCGCCGGCGAGAGCAGTTTGATCAGCAGCGCCACCTTGCCGCCGCCGACGCGCGGCGATTCATGCAGGCCGAACACCTCCTGCAGCCGTACAGACAAAGAAGGTGTGTCGCCGTCCAGGTAGTCGATGCGGATGTTCGAGCCGCTGGGTACGGTGACATGCGTGGGCGCCAGCTCATTCAGCCGCTGTCCCTGGTTCCAGTCGAGCAGGGCCTGCAGCGCGACGCGCAGATCCAGGCGTGACAGATGCTCGCGGCGGGTCATGCCGTCCAGCCAGGGCGCAAGCCAGCGTTCCAGCCCATCGAGCAGTGCGGCATCCGAGACATCCGGCCACAGCTCACGTTGCTCGGGATCTGATTCAATGGCTCGCACAAACTGTACGCGCGCCTGCCACTCACGTGTGTCCCTGTCCCAGGGCAGTGCCGCCAGCGACAGCTGGCGGATGCCTGCGATGAGTGCTGCCTGCACGGCGGCCGGGTCTGGCTGCTTCAGCGCCGTTTCATCCAGCACCAATGCACCAAGCCGACGCTCGCGCGTGGCCAGCACGGCCTGCTGTTGCGCATCCCAGCGCACCTGTTCCGTTGTTTGTATATCGTCCGCGAAGGTGTGCTCCAGGTGGGCAGGCATCAGCGCCGCGGCCAGGAAGATGCGTGCCTCACGCTCATTGCCATCCAGTTCAGCCACTGCCAGGTACTCGCTGCGCGCCAGCGACTGCGGACCGGCAAAGAAGGCGCCCTTGCCATTGCTCAACCGATAGCGCCCGGCGCCGGCGGCACGGCTGTGCGCGATGCGGTCGGGGTAGGCCAGCGCCAGCAGGATACCGGCGCCATCTTCACCACCATGTTCTGCCGCCGGCACGCCGAGCTGGCGGCGATACTGTGACGCGGCCTTTCTGACTCTCTCCAGGGCGGCGCGATCGACGTCACCACCACGCCGGTGCAGCGCTTCAAGGCGTACCCGCACATCGGCATCGCGCTCGCCGGGCCCGCGACGCAGGATGTCACGCTCACCGAGCAGGGCGGCCAGATCACAGGCGGTTGCCGACAGATCCAGATCGCGCGCGCGCAGCAGCATGTGCGCCAGGCGCGGATGGAGCCTGAGGGAGCGCATCTGCATGCCATGCGCAGTCAGTCGTCCAGCGACATCGAGTGCGCCCAGGCGATGCAGCAGATCACAGGCCTGCGCATAGGGCGCAGCTGGCGGTGGATCCAGCCAGCGCAGCTGGCGCGGATCGTCCACATTCCAGCCGGCCAGTTCCAGCGCCAGCGACGCCAGATCCGCCTCTAGAATCTCCGCCGGCGTATGCGCCTCCATCGACTGCTGCTGGCCTTCGGTCCACAGCCGGTAGCACACCCCCGGCTGCAACCGGCCGGCACGGCCGCAGCGCTGCTGCGCCGAAGCCCGCGAGATACGCAGCGTCTGCAGGCGACTCATGCCGCTGGCCGGATCGAAGCGCGCGCGGCGCGCCCAGCCGCTGTCCACCACCACGCGAACACCTTCTATGGTGAGGCTGGTTTCCGCGATGTTTGTTGCCAGGACTACCTTGCGTTGCCCGGCCGGACTGGGTGCCAGGGCCCCGTCCTGCTCCTCGCGGGCTAAGTCGCCAAACAAGGGCGCGATACGCACGCCGGCTGGCAGGCCGGTTTGTTCCAGCAACGCCGCCACCCGGTGAATCTCGCCGGCGCCGGGCAGGAACGCCAGCACATCGCCACTCTCCTCTTCCAGAGCCCGCCGTACGGCCGCGGCGGCTTCACGTGCAATGGCGCCGGCATCGGCGGGCGTTGCGGCCGATACCGGCGCACTCCTGGCTGCTCCTCTGGTTGCCCCTTTGGCCGCATACCGGATATCCACCGGATAACTTCGTCCGGAGGCCTGCACCACGGGCGCCCGGACTGCGCCGGCGCCCATCAGCTCCGCCAGTGGTTCGGCGGCCAGTGTGGCCGACATGGCCAGCAGGCGCAGCGTCTCGTTCAGATGCGCCTGTACGTCCAGGCACAACGCCAGGCCCAGGTCCGCCTGCAGGCTGCGCTCGTGAAATTCATCGAAGATGACGCAACCAACGCCTTCCAGCGCCGGATCCTTGTGCAGCAGCACGGCGAGGATGCCTTCCGTAATCACCTCGATGCGGGTGCCCGCGCCTACGCGATTGTCGAAGCGCATACGGTAGCCCACGGTGCGGCCTACTGGTTCGCCCAGCGTATCGGCCATGCGCGCCGCCACGGCACGGGCGGCCAGGCGGCGGGGCTCCAGCATGAGGATGCGACGCCCCGCCAGCCACGGTTCGCGCAGCAGCTCCAACGGCACCACGGTGCTCTTGCCGGCGCCCGGCGGCGCCTGCAGCACGACGTTGCGATGCCTGCTGAGCGCGACCTTCAGATCGGGCAGTACGGAATGGATGGGCAGGGCGGCCATCTCAGGACGGGGCACCGACCGCTGGGGCGGCGCTGCCGGAAGGGACTGCCAACCCTGTCGGCAGGGATGAGGTGCGTCCGTCCATGGGGCAGGATTTGCGCTGTGAGCCTGGCGGCCGGCCGGGGCAATACCCACTGTTGAAATTCAGAGACATTGGAAAGCATCATGCGTTACGCGGATGGTTTCGTTCTACCCGTTCCAAAGAAGAAGCTGCAAGCCTGCCGCCGCACGGCAAAGCTGACTGGCAAAGGTCTGGCGGGACCACGGTGACCGGGCACGCCGTACAGGGCGGCATGCTATCGTCGCCGCATGCGCATACCCGTGAATCGCAGGGACGGTGGCGCCTTCCGGCCCGTGGCGCGCTGGCTGGTGCTGGCCACCGTACTGCTCATTCTTTACGGCTCGCTCTATCCCTTCCGCTTCTCGGCACTGGGGGATACCGGCTTCTGGGAACTGCTGCGCAGCCTGTCCTTCCAACGCAGCTCGCGCAGCGACATCGTGGCGAACCTGCTGCTGTACGTGCCGCTTGGCTTGTGCCTGATGCTGGGCTGGCCCGCCGGCTGGCGCCGACTGACAAGCTTCGGCTGGGCCGTGGGTGCAAGCCTGGCGTTGTCGCTCACGATAGAGCTGTTGCAGGTTCATGCACCAGCGCGTGTATCCAGTCTCGACGATGTGCTGCTCAACTGCGCCGGCGCGGCGGCCGGCGCCCTGCTGGCGCTGCTCTACATGGCCCTCGGGCGCAGCATCCGGATACGTGGCATCGCGGGTGGACGGCCGGCGCCGGCGCCACTGGGCGTGGTGCTGCTATGGCTGGTGTTTCGTCTGGCGCCATTCATTCCCTCCTTCAACTGGACGCAGTACAAGGCCGCGCTACACCCCCTATGGCAGAACCCGCAGTTCATCATGACCGACACCTTCCGTTATGCGGTCGGCTGGCTGGTGGCAGGCTATGCCGTACGGCAGGTCTGGCGGCGGGAGTTCGCCCTGCCCGCGCTGGCGGCACTGGTTGCCGTCGCCGTACTCGGACGCATCGCCGTGGTGGGCAAGACGCTGCTGGCAGCAGAGTTGATCGGAATTGGCGTGGCCGCCGCTGCGGGGGCCTTGCTGGCCATGACCGCGGACCGGCGCCGCAGCGCCATCCTGGCCGCACTGCTGGCCGCCGTAGTGGTTGTGGAAGGGCTGAAGCCCTTTGCGTTCTCCGCCGTTGCCCATGATTTCAGCTGGATTCCGTTCACCAGCTCTCTTAGCGGCGGACTGGAAGTAAACTACGCCATCCTGCTGGAGAAGTGCTTCTGGTACTTCTCGCTGGTCTGGCTGCTGGCGCGCGCCGGCCTGGGCGCTACCGCCGCCACCCTGGGCATCACCGTGCTGCTGGCGGCAATCGAATTCGTGCAGCTATGGGTGCCCGGACGCTCGGCGGAAATCACCGATCCGCTGCTGGCTATCGTCGCCGCGGTGTTGGTGGCGCTGCTGGGAACGGGCATATACTCCAGACGCTAGTGGCCGGAGAACACCGCATGAAAAGATCCCTCGTCCTGCCCCGTACATTGATGCTTGCCTGCGGCATTCTTGCCGGCGCCATGGCCGCACAGGCCAACGAGCTGACCGATGCCTACCGTGTGTTCCGCGGGCACTTCGACGCCGGGCGCTTCGAGGAGGCCCTGCCGGCGGCCGAGCAGGTAGTGCAGCTCAGCGAGAAGCAGTACGGGCCGGACCAGATGGAACTGGTGATTCCGCTGACCAACCTGGGCGCCACGCAGCTGCGGCTTGAGATCTATTTCGACTGCGAATCCACCTTCAAGCGCGCAATAGAGATCGTCGAGTCGCGCGAAGGCGGCTACTCGCAGGACATGATCCGCCCGCTGATGGGCCTGGGCGCCACCTATGCCGGCGCCAGCCAGCACATCGAGGCCGCCGAGCAGTTCCGCCGTGCGCTGGACATCAGCCGCAAGGTGGAAGGCCTGTTCAATCCCGGGCAGATCGAGATCCTGGAGCCGCTGATCCGCAGCTACGCGGCCGCCGAGCTGGAACTGGACGCGGAGCGCGAGCGCGACTACGCGCTGCGAGTGGCCGAGACTGCATTCGGCAAGGATGACATCCGCATGCTTCCAGCCCTGAAGCGGGGCGCGCGCTGGTATGACGAGGTGGAGCGCTACTACGGCGTGCGACGCATGCACAACCGCGCCATCGAGATCATTGCCAAGGCCAATGGCGAGAAGCGCAGTAAGGACGTGAAAGACATGCGCATGGTGGAGCCGCTGCGCGGTATCGCCCGTGCCTATCGCCTGGAGTATCTGTACGGCGGCAAGGTCTGGACCGACAACCAGAACAACGCTTCGCCGGTCGTTACCCAGCGCACCTCCATCGGCTCCATACCGCTTAACGACGAGGGCCGCAGGGCGCTGGAGCGGGCACTGGAAATTCTCAAGGAAAGTTCCGAGGCCACAGCCGCGCAGCGCGGCGAGGTGCTGCTAGAGCTCGGCGACTTCCACTGGACAGCGGACAACAGCAAGAAGGCCTTTGAGACCTGGCGCGAGGCCTGGAATGAGCTGGCCTCACCCGGTGGACCGGGTACCGCTGCCATGGAAACACCCGTGCTGGTGTACTACGACAACCCGCCCGGCGCGCGGCGCTTTCCGCCAGCCCTGCCGCTGAACTACGACCGCTTCTTCGTGGACACCGAATATACCGTCACGGCCGACGGCAAGGTGGTGGGCGTGAAGGTCGCGGAAACCGACGCCAACGACAAACGACAGAAAAATACGCTTGAGTCCATGGAGGACGCCCGCTACCGCCCGCGCTTCGAGAATGGCGAGCCGGTGGCCACGCCGGGCGTGCGCCATCGCGAGGAATTGTTCTTCGAAAAGAAAGTCGAGGAAAATTGACCGTCAGGTCGAGCCGGCGCTCACCGGGTAGATGGGCACCGGCTCGATCGTGACCTCTTCGGTGCCGGCCGCTGCGTTAGCTGGTTTTTCCTGTACCAGCGCTTCCCCGGCACGCAGCCGTTTGGCCAGACGCTGCTCGGGAAACTGCACCAGAAATTTTGCCGCCGCATCACGCATCGCCGCCTGCGTGGCCAGTGTCATCGGCGTGGAGCCTGAGAACCCCGTGGCCGGCGCCCCGCCATAGCCGGTAAAGGTCAGCGTATCGGCTGATCGTCCATCCGGGGCAAAAATCTCGAAACGGTAGCGGATGGTGACCGCGAAGAAACTGCCGCCCGAATCGCGCGGAGTAATGAAGGAGTAGCGGTCGATGTAGGGCTGGAAAATCACGTCCAGCGAAGCATTGGCCTGCGCAGCCTGCGGATCCAGCACCTGGGAAACGCGGGTAAAGGCCATGCGCATCAGGTCGTTCATCATCTTCACATGGCTGGCACCCAGATCGACCTCCCACTTCGCCCCCCAGCGCTCTTCTTCATGTTTGTACTGCTGAAAATCCTCGCTGTAGTACAGCCCCACCTCGGCCGGAAAGGGTATCACCAGCGGCTGCGGCATCTGCGGACTCTCGGGCTGGATGGCCATGCCACCGCAACCGGTCAACAACGCCAGCGGGGCGAGAAACAGGGTTCTGCTTGTTTGTCTGATCATGTTCATCCTGCCAGTCCTACAAAGGTGCCGCCGTTTTCTTCGCACAATGCGCGCATCAGGGCGGAGAAACGATGATTGCCGAATTGCGGGTAGCGATCGGGCATGGGAAATCCCACGCCGTGGATGCGCACTCGACGCTCACCCTTGCGCCCCTCGCGGTTGACGCGCGCCACCGAATCGAGCACCGCCTGGATCGACTGTCCGGTGAAGTCATCGCCGAATACGTAGATGCTGATTTTCTTGTCCGGCGACCAGAAGGTACGGATGGCTGCAACTATGCCTTCCACCGGGCTTGAATTGCTGAACGGCTGCCAGTTCTTCATGGTGTCCAGGATGGCCTTGCGCCGCGCAGGCGTGTCCGGAATCCACTGGCTGCGATAGCTTTCAAACATGTAGGCGCCTTCATCGTCCATGACCTGGATGCCCTTGACCGTCGGGTAGATATTCAGGATCTCGTTCATGATCGTGCGCGCGGCGCGCCAGTGATTCTGCTGCATGCTACCGGAGGTGTCGATCACGAAAATTACGTACTCGCTGTCAACCGGGATGCCGCCGATGGCCTCATCGGGCGTGCGCTGGCGTCCCTGGGCCAGCAGGCGCTGCATTTCCTCAGTGAGGCGCTGCTGGGCGACCACCAGCTCCTCTTCCATCTCGTTCTGGAATTCGGCCTGATCACGGCTGGCGACGTACTCGCCCTTGACCGTGGATAGATCACCACGCAGTCGGGCCAGTTTGCTCTGGTCTACGGAGAGTTGCTCGATACGTCCCTTGAGCTGGCGGTTGAGCACATCCGTTTCACCGCGGATCTCGAAGATCTCCTCTTCCAGGCGCACGATCTGGAAATTCATGTCCTCACGCTGGCGCTCGAGCACGATGGGCTCACCGATATCGGTAAGCACCAGCAGCAGGATGATGGCGCCGAATCCGCAGCAGATGCAGTCAAGGAAGGACAGGCTGAAGGTTTCAACTGCCCGGCGGCCGCGGCGCTTCATGGCCAGTCCTTGGATGGCATCATGAAAACGCCACCGGTTTCGCGCGCCAGACGCCAGTAGCGACTGGGCGCAGGCAGATCGCCTTCAATGGGCATGAGGATAATCGTGACGGGCACCTGTGGCGGCAGTGCGCTCAAGGCCTCGTCGAACAGCTTGGCGCGCTGGTCGGCATCAACCGCCTTGCGTATGGCCGGCGGCGTAGGGCCCTGTGTCGGCAGACCGTCGGTGATGAGCACGATCTGGTCGGGCTGCGGATTCATCGTGCGCGCCACCTGGAAGGCGTTGACCAGACTGGTGCCATCCTTGGGCGCGGTGCGCCGCAGGTTCTGCACGGCGCTGTCGAGAGCAGCAGCGTCGTTGGAACGCATCCACTTGCCACTGCTGCCGTCCACCATACTGCGCGCCTGGATGTCGTAGGCGTAGATCTGGAAGCGGCTCTCGGGGGGCAGCTGCGAGGCCAGCCAGTCCACTGTGCTCACCGCGCGCTGCCACTTCGGCGCCAGTATCTTCTGTACCTCATGAAGGTTGCGCATGCGCAGGATGTTGACCAGCGTTTCATCGAGCATGCTGGCAGAGGCGTCGACCAGGATGAGAATGCGCTGGCCGCTCAGCGTAATGCCGGTCAGATACTGGCGGTCGCCGCCGCGCCGGAAGGCGCGCACCCGGTCGCCCTCATCGGCCTCTTCTTCCGCGCCAGCGCTCAGCCGCTTCGTGCCCTCTTCAAGCGACTTGATGTCGGCCTTGAGTTTGTTGATGTGCTCGCGCCGCGACAGGGTATCGCCGGAGTAGCGCGCCATTTCCAGGCGGGTGCGCTCCAGTTCCTCCAGCAACCGCATCAGCCGGCCAGAGGCCTCGGTGCGCTCTTCGGTGGTCTGTTCTACCGCGTTACGCAGCACCACCAGATTCTTGTAACCGTCGAGCACCCGCTCTTCCAGGCGGCTGGCCTCAGCGGCCAGGTCCTCATGCTTGCGCACCCGCTCCACGCCGGACTGGGCGCTGATAACGGTGTAGAACAACACCAGCGCGCCGAAACCGCAGCACATGCAGTCCAGGAAGGAGAGGCTGAAAACCTCGATGTTGCGACGACGGCGTGCCACGGTGCCCGCGCCTCCTCAGGCCTGCGCCCCGGCGGGCGCGGCATCGGAATCGATGGCGATCAGCTCGAGGGTGGCGCCGGGCGTTCCCAGGCGCAGGCGATCGCCCGCATGCAGCGGCGCACGGCCCTGTACCTTCTCGTCGTTGAGCCAGGTACCGTAGCGACTGAAATCGATAACCTCGGCCTCACCGTTACGACGCAGCAGCGAACAATGCAGCGGAGAAATGCCCGCCGCCGCACCCGCGATCTGCAAACGGCCCTCGCCCGCCCCCACGCCGGCGACCAGTGGCTGCAACCCCAGTGCGTGCGCCTTGCCACGGTACAGCACATGCGTGGGCGCGCGCCGCGGTGAGGCAGGCGTCGCGTTCTGAATTTTCACCGGCGCCAGTTTCGCTGCAGACTCACCGCGCAACTGCGGGATGGCCCGGAACAGGGTGGCCGAATCCGGCGCAGCCTTCCAGCCACCTGCATGCACGGCGGCAGCCAGCGCACTGCACCCGGGCACACAGGCCAGCAGTTCGGCATCCTTGAATTCGGCGAAACGTTCAGCCAGCCCTGGCAACGCCGCAGCGCGCGCACTCAGCGCGATGCTCAGCGGATGACCGGCACGCCGCAGCCGGTGCGCGGCCATCACGATATGGCCGTACAGCGGCTGGGACTCGAGCAGGAACTCCTCGCGGCTCACCACCACTTTGTGCTGGTTGGCGCCAAAGGGAATCTGCACTTCCGCCTCCCTGCCTTCAAACAGCGCTTCCAGCATCCCCGGCAGCGCATCAAACAAAGCCTGCTCGGTGGCTGCCTGATGCAGCGGATCGAACCGGGTGCGGGTAACGAACACCCGCGAGATCAGCCGCATCCATGCATCCTGCAGCGCCGTCAGACCCGCGCGGCTGGCCACCTCGATACGCTCGCGGCGCGCCTCGGCGCCTGCTTCGACAGCCGTCACCACCGCCTGATGCAGCTGCACGTCGACATACACAAATCGCCCGCGCCCACCCCACACACTGGCCGCCGCCACAGCCGAATCGATAAATCCGCCCAGCGGCACCTCACATGCCCGCGCAATACCCAGCAACAGCGCCAGCTGCGCCGGCCGCATCGTGCCCGGTACCGCACAGGCCGCAACATCCACACTGCCGCCCGCTCCCTGCCGCAGCTCATCCCATACCTGCTTCAACTGCAGATAGGCCAGATCCGCACGCGAACGCCCGGCAGCCGCCGGCTGCGACAACGGCCGCTCATCCAGCTCATGCCAGAAGCGGCTGTCGATGCTCCGCGGCTCAAGCCGCGCTGCCTGCCGCGCTGCCTCTCCGACCAGCACCCTGTCCGCTGCGAACAACGCATAGCCAGGACTGATGGCGGCGGTCACCTCACCGCACACACCGATCACTCCCGCATCGTTGATCTCTATTGCCGCCGTTTTCACCGCTTTGACCCTTGAGTTGTCGTTTGGGTTGTCGCTTGGGTTGTCGCTTGGGTTGTCGCTGATGCCCTGCTGGAACCATTCATGTTCAAGCCTGCATGTGCCGAATCAGTTTCTCATCCAGGTAGGTCCCCGTATCCAGAACCAGCTTCTCCTGCGCCTGCTGCAACTGATGCAATACAAACATCAGCAGAATGCTCAACAACAACGCGATCAGCGTGGAGTTGAACGCCACACCCAGACCCTCGGTAACCCCCGAAATATCCCCGGACACCGCCTTGTGCGCCGAAGCCAGCGCATCCCCGATGCCGCGCACCGTGCCGATAAATCCGATAGCCGGAATGGCCCAGGCGATGTAACGCAGCATCGACATCTCCGATTCCAGCCGCTCCGCCTCGGCCTCGCACACTCCGTGCGCCGCGGTGGAAACATCCTGTACGTTCTGCGTCGCTCCGAAACGGTTCAATGCCGACAGCAGCGCGCGCGGCAGCAGCAGCGCGCGTTCACCCGCCGGCAGCTGCTCCACCTGCCGCGCATAGTCGCGGGTGTCCTGCGGGAGAATGCGCATGCCCTCGGGCACGTGCAGCAGATCCGCATCGAGCAAACGCCGTTCGCGCATGGCAGCCAGGGCCTTGTAGGTGAGCATGCCCAGCGCCCATAGCAGCAGCACGAAGCAGGCCTCCTGCTCGTAATCCTTCACCAGCACATACAGCGAGCGCTCCGGCACGAAATTCGGGTCCTGGCGGGCAGCCTCATTCTGCTGCTGCAGAATGAACGTCGCCTTGGGCCGCACCAGCGTCACGTACACGGCGTGCACCACGATCACGGACAGGATCAGCGAGAAGAGGCTGAAGATGAATTCACGCGGCAGTCGATTTTTCATTGTCAGATATCCACCGGGAAGGTTACGTTGTTGTCGGCCGAGGTTTCTGCCGAGGGAATGAAGCGCTGCGGCGCCTTCGGATCAGCCGGATCCTCGCCGGTCGGCGGCGGATCGGCCGCTGTCTGCTCCTGCTGTTTTTCAGTCTGTTTCTCTGGCGGCGGTGGCGGATCGGCAGCCTGATCCGGCGCCAGGGCGGAGGACACCCCTGCGACCAGAATGAAAAGAGCGAGCAGAATGCCAAGGCTGAATTTGTTATTGCGCATAGCGTGCAATCCTGAAGCCAATGTACTGGGCCTTGCCGCCGAAACTGTCCCGCCAGGCCAGACGCAGATCCGTAACGTCCGTAGTCCGCCAGTTCGCACCGCGGATGACGCGAAGATTGCCGCTGGCGGGACCTGAGGGATCGGTGGCCGGGCCGGTGTCGAGCTCACGATACACCGTGTAGAAATCGTTTACCCATTCAGTGACATTGCCGTCCATGTCGAACAACCCCAGGGCGTTGGCGGCAAATTTACCCACCGGCGCGGTGGTCACGAAGCCATCGTCATAGCCGGCCAGTCCGGACGCCGGGGATGCCTGTACGAGGAGCGATGACTTGTCGCCGTAGTTCCCGGCATTGCGCGGAATGGGCAGGCTCTGCCCCCACTGGTAAATGCGCAGCTGCTCGCGGCCGGACTGGTGGCGTGCCCCCCACTCCCACTCCGCTTCCGTGGGCAGGCGGTAGCCGGTATTCGCCGGCGCGGCCAGGCCCAGCACATCACCGCGCTGTTCATAGGCGGGCGGTAATCCCTCCTTCTTGCTCAGCCAGTTGCAGAAGTCCACTGCCTCGCGCCAGCTGAGACTGACCACCGGACGGTTGTCGACGTCGAGCGAGCGGTTCTTGACGATGCCGGACAGATGGTCGGGCTGGAACTGGCGAAATTCGGCGTTGGTTATTTCCTTTGTCGCCAGATAGAACAGCCGCTGCAGCGTTACCTGGCGCTGAGATTCATTGGTTCGCCGTCCGGCTTCGCGCCGGTCGCTGCCCATTGTATAGCTGCCGGTGGGCATCAGCCGCAGCTGTCCGCCAAGCGAAGTCGCAATGACATCCGGCGTGCGCGCCGCCTGGGCCTGCGCCGGCGTCAACAAACGATACTCCACCACCCGCGCCACACCCGGCTGCGGCGTCACCGTTGTGGTGTAGGTGAGATAGCCCTCGCGCCTGACCTCCACCTTCAACGCTGTTGATGGCAACTGCAGCGTCTGATTGGCGGCACCGCGGGACGTGCCGTCGACAAACAACTGCGCATCGGCAGGTTCACCGCGCACGGTCACCTCGCCAAGAATGGGCGTCAGCTCCACGCTCATGGCGCTGCGCGCTGCTGCCTTGATTGGCACGGTGCGGCCGGCCGGCTCGTATCCGGGACGGGTGATCTGCACCGTGTAGGTGATGCCCGGCGCCAGGCTCACGTCCAGAGGCGTGCGCCCGCGGTAGCGTCCGGCAATAGCCACATCGGCGCCGGCAGGCTCGCTGCTGACAGTCAGCCGCCCGTCCGGCAGCCCCAATTCAACCGGCCCGATGGTCTGCGGTGTATCCGGCTGCACCTGAATGGTGCTTTCCCAGCGGCGGAATCCGGCGGCCTCCAGCCCCAGGGCGTGGGCGCCGGCATCGATGTCGGCCGTCAGTGGCGTAACGCCCAGATCCTCCCCGTTGAGCGTCACGCGCGCGCCGGTCGGCTGCGATTCGATGGTCACCGGGCTGAAGTCCGGCGTGAGTCGCAGCGTCAGCGCTTGCTCGGCGCCGCCACCTTCCACCTCCACCGTCTGCACCAGATCCTGATGCCGCGGCGCCCTGAGTGTGAATTCGCGCGTTCCGGCCTCGATCGGATATTCGCCCGGCACCTCACCCACGGCCTCGCCATCGACCTCAAGCAGGGCGCTCACTGCACCGGTGTCGATTCGCACCTTGCCGGGGAGCTTGTGCAACTCAAGTCGCACCTGCTGATCTGCGGCCGCGGTGACTTCGACCGGCTGGCGCAACGTTTCGTAGCCCTCGCGAGCGGCTACCACCGTGTAGTTGCCGGGTCGAAGCAGATAGTGCTCGCCGAAAGCCAGTTCAAACCAGGCGCCTTCGAAGTTCACGTCCGCATCCTGCGGCTGGGCCTGCACCAGCACGGGACTTGAAGTCACCAGCAACCACAGCGCCGCTGCCAGCATCACCACGCCGGCGCCCAAGGCCCAGCGCCACGATGGGCCACGCGCGCCGCGCGCCCCGCCCGCGCGCAGCAGTGGGCGGAAAGCGGTGCGCTGAATGGATTCCGTGCCGGCCTCCTCCGCACCCTCGGCATCGGCGGTGCCCTCGTCCACCACCGGTGGCTCGGTGAGATCCTGTCGTGCCTGTTCCACCTGCACGCGCGCGCGCGTGCCGTCGAGCAGGAAGAACACCAGTGCGTCGCCCACGCCCAGCACATCACCATGGGCGAGACGGCTGCGTTCCGTGAGGGACTGAGCGTTCAGTCGTGGTTGCAGCCCGTCCTGGTCCACCGGCTCGACATAGAGGCCGTGCTCGTCGGCGCCCAGGCGGGCAGCGACCGCGCCGCGCGCCAGGCCCGGCGCAATGATTGCGGCATCCTCCCCGCCAATGGAAAACGGCAGCTCCGATGGCTGCAGAAGCCGCGCCGCGCCCTGATGCGCATGCAGTTCGATTTGCGGGGATGCCGATGCGTTCAAATCTGCTCCTCACACTGTACCGTCAGCGGGTCCGGGCTCTGCCCTGGCAACACTGTAAATTCCTTGCGCACATCGCGATAGCCCTGGCGGGTGCCGACCGCCACGTAACGGCCCGGCAGCAGTTCCATGCGATGCTGCGCGAATGCACCCAGTTCGGCCACCCGATTGATGACCACCCGGGTCTGGCTGTCGGATCGGAGCACCACCTGTACCGGGGTCCGTGCCCGCTGCAGCAGCCCGGAGAGCTTTTCGATCTGGTCCTCGAGCACCGGCCCGGGTCCGGGAATCTGCCCGGCGGAGGACAGCAACGCCTCGGCCTGGCCGCGCACCGCCGCTGAAAGCAACCGCTCGGGCTGACCGAGAAGATTGTCGAACTGCTGATGGATGGCCAGGCGGGGCTCTACGCGCGCCGTGCCCTGCAGGGCAAATTGCAGCGCAGGGTCCACTTTCAGCGCCGCTTCGTACTCGTTGAGCGCTGCCTGCCACTGCTCGGCCCGCTCGAACTGCTCCGCCTGGCGCTGATACGCCAGAACCTGCTGCTGACGCTCCAGTTCTGCAGCGCGCGCGCGCGCATCCTGGATTTGCGCAGCGGAGGGCCGGATGCGCGCGGCACGGTCCAGCGCCGCGCGCGCCGCGGCCGGATCATCGGCGGCCAGCGCCTGCATGGCCTGCGACATCGCCGCAGCGAAACTATCGGCGGCAATCCGGCCCTGCACACGAGCCAGTCCGTCACTGGCAGCGGTCATGTCCGCATCGAGCGCCAGCACCTGCTTGTAACCTTCCACGGCGGTGGACAGTTCGCCCTGGCGCTCGGCCTCGGTGGCGCGTGCGGTCAGGGCAAAGACCTCATCGAGCGTGCCTGCCCGCTCAAGGCCGCGGGTGGCAGTCTGATCATCGGGCTCGATCTCCAGCACCGTCTCAAAGGCCTGGCGCGCAGCGGTGCTCTGCCCTTCCGCCAGGGCTGTCGAACCGGCGGCAAGCTGCTCGCGCACGATGCGATCGGCGGTCTCGGCCACTTGCTGCAGATGGTCCAAGGCGTTCTTGTAGCCTTCCCGGGCTGCGGAGTACTCCCGCACTTCGAATTGCTTCAGTGCCTGCTCCCCCGCTGTGCGCGCCAGCGCCAGCGGCTGTGGCGCCCATTGCCCGGCCCCACGCTTCTCGAAGGAGGCCAGCAGGGCTTCGTAGGCGCCGCGGGATTGCTCGGCCCGGTCCATTTCCAGGGCGAGCTGCAGATAGTCAATTTTCTCCGGTATCTCCGGCTCGGCGGGAACTGCCTGCGCCGCCGGCTGCTCTTCGGCGGGCCCCGCTGGGGCAGTGCCTGTACCGGCGACAGGCAGCGGCTGTTCAACGACGTCGGGCAGAAATACGAAGACGCCCACAGCCAGCACAATGAGTACCAGCAGGGCCAGGCCGATCAACCCATAGCGTGACCCTTCCCGGGCGGCGGATGCGGTCGCGCCGGCCCGCGCCTTGGGGCGCAGGATGGACTTAACAACCACCTGGTCCTGTGATTCCTGTTCGGGCATGCCCCTACTCCGGAGACGCGTCCGCCTATCTTGTAAGGCGCCACCGATGTGCGCAATGGGCAAATGGTCTGCAGCGCGCTGTTACCGCTCGCGCAGTCCGGTACTTGTTCCTGTTCAATCAGGTCTGCGGCGGACTTGCGGCCGCCTTGTCGGGTTCCGGTGTGGACGTCGATGTGGTTGTCGCCGCTGCCGGATCCAGCGGATCGGCGGCCGGATCCAGCCCGCCGGTGTCCTGCCTGTACAACTCCCGCAGCATCTCGCGCCATTCGCGGTATTGATCTTCAGCCGTACCGGTGAGCCTGAGCGTGCGCCCCTCCACCTCCATCACCCGCGGCGCCACTTCAGCGTTGAAGGAACTGGCCAGCTCCTGGATCGCCGCGGTGTGAATCTTGGCGTTGGCGCGCTTCTTCAGGCCGCTGAGAATGCCGGCCATGCCGCCTGCATAGGCGGTGTAGCGCAACGCCTGTTCAATGCTCTGGCAGCCGTAGTCACCGGGCCCGCACTGCGAGGAAGCGAGCAAACCACCGAGGATGGCGGCCGCGCCCATGATCATGCGCGTACGTGCCTGGCCCTTGAGGCGCTCCTCTTTCTCGATCTCATCGTAGCTGTAGCGCCGCCAGCTGCCGTAGGGCTCGATCACCGTGTCGGAGAAATTGTCGTACTGATCACTTACTGTGTCGATCAACGCCCCGTCGCGCTCGCGAATGCGATGCACGCGCTCGAAGATCGGGTCGTTCATCGCCGGCAGGCGTGCCACCTCGAAGCGGCCCTTTGATTCCTCGGCGAGATAGCCCTCAAAGGCATCCGGCGCCAGGTCCTGCGCAAAGCGCAGTTCGGTTACGCGGCGAATCCCACGCAGGTCCGCAGAGTTGAAGGCCTGGCGGGCGGCCACCATGTCGTTGGCAATCATCGAGTACAGGTTCTGGAACGGATCGCGCCGCCGCAGGGCCGCATCGCTCATATAGGAACCGATGTCGGCCGGGGACTCATACCGTTTGTTCTTCAGCCAGGTGCGGCCGGTGGAATCCTCCACCGCGATTTCCAGCCCCAGATACTTGCCGTCGGAACGCTCGATGCGCCCGGTCACGATCACGTCAACGAACTCCGCGGTGGCCGGAATGACTCGCACCGCGCCCCACTGACCGGATTCCTCCAGCGTGTCACGCAGCAGCGCGGCGAATACCCGCGCCTCGGTACGGCGCACGTCCGGGTAAATGCGCTCTTTCTGCTGCAGGGCCTCGTTGCTCTCCAGTTCTTCAGTAACGCCCGGGTCAAACACCCGCACGCCCACATCGAGAAGCTCGGCCTGCGGAACCGCCCGCGTCGGTTGTACCGGATGCACCTTCGGCAATGGCCGGGTTTCACTCACCACACAGCCGCCCAGCGCCAGCAGCATCACGGCGCCAAGCAGCGCCGGGGCGCCCGTGCGCAGCACCCGGCCTCCGTCGTCAGTCTGTAGCTTTTCGCGTTTCATAAATGGTCAGCCCAGGTTGTTCAGCGCCCATACTCCGCAGCGTCGGTTTCGCACCGACACCGTGCCTTCGCTCTCCCACCCTGTTGCCAGTCTATTTCTGCACGTTCTTCTTGTAATTGATGTACTCCTTCCACAGCTTCTCGCGCAGCTCCGGATCAGTTTCCTTCTCCGCCGCCTCGCGCAGCTGCCGCGCAATGACATCGTCATCACGCCCATCGGGTACATCGGCTGGCGCCGTGCTGGGGCCGGAGCCCACGCGACCGCCGCCCCTGCCGCCGCCGCCACCGGACTGCAGATCGCCCGGTGCACGCGCGGTCTCACCGCTGCCACTTTGACCCTGCTGCAGATCGCCGTCGCGCGATCCGGCTTCACCGCTGCCGCTGCCACCTTCGCCGCCCTCGCCTCCGGGACCGCCGCCACCGCCATTGCGCGCTACCCGCGCATCGCGCTCTCTTGCAATGCGCTCACGTTCCTTGCGAATGGTTTCATCGAAGTCGCCCAGAGACTCGTTCATCTCCCGGTCGACCTGCGCGCGACGTTCGGCGTCGGTTTGTGCCGCCTGCGGCACGCTCGGTCCCTGGCCTTGACCTTCCCCTTGGCCTTCACCCTGCTGCGCGGTGCCGCTACCTGCGCCGGCGGAACCGGAAGCCGACCCCGAACCGTCCGCCGCACCTGCTGAGCCGGATTCGTCGCCACTCTGACTGCCGGTCTGACTGCCGGTCTGACTACCGGATTCGCTGCCGCTGCTGCCGCCCGTACGGCCGGAAGTGGAACCCGGCAGCGAGCCACCCGTGGGCATGGGCAGGCCACCGCCACCCGCGCTGCCTCCACTGGAACCGCCAGGACTGCCGCCGGAGCTGCCGGAACTCCCACCGCTGTCGCCGGGCGTGGGCATGGGAATACCGCCGCCGCCGCTGCTACCTCCGCCGGAAGAAGTGGTGGCGCAACCAGCCGCCAGAGCTGAGGCGGCGAGGAGAACTGGAATGAGATATGGCTTCATGGGGCCTCCTCACTGTGCAGCGGCGGTGGCCAGGTCCGCGCCCGACAGAAAATCGCGCAGCTGCATCGCCATACGACCGCAGGCAGTGTTCTGCACCCGTGCAATGAAGGGAATCGGCACGATGGCGCCGACAATCGCGGAAGTGCCGGTCACATTGGTGGTGACCGTACCCACCGAACGGGTTTCCTGCAGATCCCAGATGGTGGCGATGTAGTCGGATTCCTTCTCCCACCATCCGAAGCCCAGGCAACCGGCGCCGCCCGGGCCCGCGCCGCAGGCAATGCTGCCGCCGCCGTCGGTCTTGCGGGTGACGCCGTCGAGCCAGACGATGTAACGCACTCCGGTCTCGGCGATGCGCTCGGCAACACCCGGGCGCTCGAACAGGGTCGCCAGTGATTCAGGCCGCGTGGGCGCGGTGGAGGGTTCGAACCAGGGAAACAACTGATCGATGAACTGCCGGTTGTCGCGAATGGCGAAACCCCTGCGGCTGTCGCTGTCCGAAGACAGTTTCGAACCAACGCAGTCGGTGAAGCCTTCCTCGGTACCCGTGCCTTCGATATGCGGCTTGGCCAGCAACACCACGGCCTCATGAGCAGCGATGACGGTGGCGTACTCACGGCTTTCCTGCAGACGCGCGCTCATGCAGCCGGCTACGAGAAACGCAGGTAAAAGGGCAAGCAGCCGTACGGCGGCGACTCTGGCGGAGGCGCCGTGCATGCACGGCACCGGAGCGACATCAATACGGCTCATGCCGGCCTCCTGTTCAACGCGGCGGGCTGGATTATCCGCAACTCCCTGCGGGCCGGTTGCGGTTCGAGTATACGCCAGCCCCTTATAGATAATAGAGACCGGCCCGGCCCCCGACTTGTTCCACCACCGCGAGCTCCGACGCAATATTTTCATAACGGATTAGAATAATTTCAGTTGACCGTCGGCGCGTGGCGGCGCACGAAAATACGCCGTGGACAACGCAGCGCGTGCTGTCCGGTTCAGGTCCAGCCGACGGCAGGCCACCTGGAAGCGATGCGCAATCAGTTGCGCATACGCACCATCACCACGCATGCGCGAACCGAATCCCGGGTCATTCTCCCGCCCGCCGCGCATCTGCCGGATCAGCGACATCACATGATCGGCGCGCAGCGGCAGATGCGCCCGCAGCCATTGATCGAACAAGCCCTTCACTTCATGGGGTAAACGCAGCATGACGAAGCCGGCCCACCGGGCGCCAGCCTGCGCCGCCGCCTCCAGCACCCGTTCGATCTCCTGGTCGTTGACGGCCGGAATGACGGGCGCCATGAGCACGCCAACGGGGATTCCGGCGTTGTTTAAATGCCTCACCACCTGCAGTCGGGCTGCGGGTGACGGTGCCCGGGGCTCCAGCCCGCGCTTGAGTGCCGGGTCGAGAGTGGTGATGCTGACGTACACCGCTGCCAGCGCGTCCCGAGCCAGATCAGCCAGGATGTCGGCATCCCGCTCGATCAGCCGCCCCTTGGTCACGATGGTCACCGGGTGCCGGCAGCGCTGCAGCACCTCCAGAATGGATCGCGTTACGTTAAGTCTGTGCTCGATGGGCTGGTAGGGATCGGTATTGGACCCCAGCGCGATGGGGCTGCAGACGTAGCCGGGGCGGCTCAGCGCCTGCTCGAGCAGCTGCGCGGCGTTTTGTTTGTAGAAAAGTTTTGTTTCAAAATCCAGGCCGGGGGAAAGATTGACGTAGGCGTGCGCGGGACGAGCGTAGCAGTAGATGCACCCATGCTCGCATCCCCGGTACGGATTGATGGACTGCTCGAAGGGAATGTCGGGAGACTTGTTGTGACTGATGATGCTGCGGGCTGCCTCGGCCATGACGGTGGTGGGCAGCGGCGGCAGTTCGTCGGCTGCGGCGGGATCATTGTCTGCTCCCCGCAAGCTGGTTTGTTCCGCCGACAGGTCCGGCTGCGACCAGCCATCGTCGACAGACTCGACATGGCGGGATTCAAAGCGCCCTTGCGGATTGGACAGGGCGCCACGGCCTTTGCGAAATTCGGGTGGGCGGCTCATGAGCTGTATGAATATACAGCCCCCTCGCCAGCTGGCACAAGGCCGCCCGCCACTTCGCTCAACCGCCGGGTGGAATCTCCGGCTTTGGAAAGCGATCCATGGCAGCCAGCCGCGGGAACAGGCGTGTCCAGACCGCCGCCACGCCCAGAGTGGCCAGCCCGCCGATCACCACCGAGCGGATCAGACCGAACCACACTGCCGTAACGCCCGATTCAAACTCACCGAGTTCGTTGGAGGCCCCGATGAAGACCGCATTCACCGCGCTCACCCGGCCGCGGATGGCATCAGGCGTCTGCAGCTGAATCAGCATGTGGCGGATATATACGCTCACCATGTCGCCTACACCCAGCAGGAACAGGGCGAGCAGGGACACGATGAAGATGGTCGAGAGGCCGAAGACCACGGTAGCCACGCCAAACAGGGCCACGCCGCCGAGCATCCACCGCCCCACATGGCGCTGAATGGGCGCAAAGGCCAGGATGAGCGCCACGATTGCTGCACCCACTCCCGGCGCGGTGCGCAACAAACCCAGCCCGGTCGGGCCCACATGCAGGACGTCGATGGCATAGGCCGGCAGCAACGCGGTAGCACCGCCGAACAGCACCGCGAACAGGTCCAGGGAAATGGCGCCAAGCACGATGGGGCGCGAGCGCACAAACCGCAGGCCCTCGAGCACCTCGTGCCAGGACTGCGACTTGCCATCCGTGCGGCGCGGCGCCGGCTCGCGCAGTGGCCGCACGCCGGTCATCAGTACCACCGATATACCAATCATGACCGCAACGGTGGCGTATACGGCCTGCGGCCCGAGCAGATACAGCAGGCCGCCCAGCGTGGGACCGAGAATGGTGGCGAGCTGGAAGGTGGATGAGTTCAGGGCCACGGCATTGCCGAAGCTCTCGATGGGCACCAGATTCGGAATCAGCGCCTGTGACGACGGCATGCTGAAGGCGCGCGCCACGCCAAACAGCACCATGACGGCGAATACCGGCCACACCTCTGCTATTCCCGATAGCGTGAATGCCAGCAGCAGCACGGCACAGACCACTTCCGTCAGATAGCAGCCGGCGAGGATTCTCTGCCGCTGTGCGCGATCGGCTATCTGCCCGGCAGGCAGAACCAGGGCGATGAACGGCAGGAATTGCGCCAGGCCGATCAGGCCAAGGTCGAGCGGATCACCCGTGATGGCATAGACCTGCCAGCCCACCGCCACGCTCTGCATCTGCACCGCCAGCACGGTGATGGAGCGCGCGCACAGGAAGCGCGTGAACGTCGGATAGCGCAGCGCGCTGAGCGGTTTCAACTGCTGCTGTCCCGGCCCTTCGCCTCCGCGCCCGGCATGGTGGTTGCAGTCTCGATGACAGGCTGGCGCACGTTGAGCCACTCACGCCACACGGCCATGAGGATGGCAAGGATGACCGGCCCGACAAACAGGCCCACCAGACCGAATGCGGCGATGCCTCCGAGCACACCGAACAGCACCAGCAGAAAGGGGATACGCGTCTGGTTACTGATGACCAGCGGCCGGATGAGGTTGTCTATCCAGCTGACCGCCAGCGCGCCCCACAGCAGCAGGCCGATGCCGGCGCCGGTACGGTCGGTGAGCAGCAGCCACACCCCGACGCTGCCCCAGATCAGCGGCGCCCCGAAGGGTATCAATGCGATCACGGCCGTGGCGGCGCCGAGCAATACCGGCGCCTGCACGCCGGCGAACCAGTAGCCGATGCCCGCCAGAGTGCCCTGGGCGATGGCGGCCAGAACCAGGCCGTAGACCACCGCGCGCGTGGTGTCGCCGATGGCCGCGGTATAGCCCTGCACCCGCTCGCCCAACAGCTGCTCCATGACGGCGCGCACCTGGCGCGCGAACTGTTCGCCATTGCGATAGGCGAAGAACACCGTGAGCAGGGCAAAGCCGGTCTTGACCACGTTGCGGCCCACCCCGCCGAGCACCGTGCGCATCTCCACCAGCGACTCTTCCAGCCAGCGCGTCAATTCCGCCTTCAGGCCGGCCGGATCCGCGCCAACACGGTCGATGAATTCCTGCAGCACATCCCCCAGCCACGGCACGCCGCGCAGGGTGGAGGGCAGTTGCGGGTGCGTGGAAATATAGCGGGTCACTTCATCGTAGGCGTGCAACAGCTCCGAGCGCATCAGGCTGACCAGCCATAGCACCGGCAGCACGAAGGCGGCCGTAAGCAGCAATGTCATCAGCAGCGAACTCAAGGTGACCTGCCCGCGCAGGAGCCGCCTCAGCCGCGCATACAGCGGCCAGGTGACGTAGGCCAGAATCAGCGCCCAGATCACCGGCACCAGGAAGGGCTTGAGCACGACATAGCTCAGCAGCAGCAGGCCGCCGAGCAGTACGGCAACGATCAGCGGCCGCAGCCAGGGAGAGGAGGAGAGGTCGTCGAACACCGGCGCATTGTACGGCACGGCGATGACCGTTCGCCGCAGCACAGCGATCCGCAGGCTTCACCCATGACCCGGAGGCGAACTGCCCCCGGGCAGCCTTGTGGGCTCAGCATGGGCTCAGCCGGCGATGACACCCTCGAGTTTCGCCAGGCACCCCTCCCAACCCTGGGCGTGGTGATCACGCGCGGCCTCGTCGCGGAACGCCTCATGCGTCAGCGTCATCTCCGTGCCGGTGTCGATGGCGCGCAGTTCGACGGTCACCAGCGATTCGTGCTCGGGCGTACTTTTCCATGCCCAGGAGAACACCAGCTTGCGATTGGGCTGAATTTCGCGGTACGTGCCGCCGACATCGTGGTGCTCGCCGTCGGGCGACTGCATCAGGATGCGGTAGCTTCCACCCACGCGCACATCGGCCTGCGCCTCCAGACATACGACGGGGCCAGGCCCCATCCATTGCTTCAGCGCTTCGGCCGAGACCCACGCCTGCCAGACCCTGGCCGGCGGGGCCTGGAACTGGCGGACGACTTTGATCGACGGGACTTCTTTGTTGCTGACCATGGCGGCTCCTGTTGATTGAGATAGTTTTCGAGCGCTTCCAGCCGGGATTCCCAGAACTGGCGATAGCCGGCGAGCCAATCGCCGACAGGTTCCAGGGCTTCCTGCAGGGCTTGAGGGGGCAAGGTGCACTGCACGGTGCGGCCGGTCTTCTCACGGGCGATCAGGCCGGCATTTTCGAGAATCTGCAGATGCTTGACGAACCCCGGCAGGGACATGTCATACGACGCAGACAGTTCGGTGACCGAGCGGCTGCCCTGCAGCAATCCGGCGAGAATGCCGCGCCGCGTGCGGTCGGAGAGTGCGGTGAACACCGCATCCAGCGTGCCTTCATCATACTTAACCATATGGTTTAGTATTGTCTGCGCCTGGCCGGTCTGTCAACGGCCGGAGAATGCGCGCGATGCCTGCCCGCCCGTGGGCCTGTCCGGGTAGTGATGCGCCAGCTGCGGCTACCCGACAGCGGTATCTTCCGGCGATCGTTACCCGGGCGGACTTCCCGGAATCGACGCCGGGTAGGTATCGAACTGATCGATGATTTCACCGGCCCGCGTCCACACGACGGACACCGGATAGGAGGTTGCACCGCGGGCGGTGGAGAAGCTCATCTTCACATCGAGACAATCGCCCGCGCGCAGCATCAGCGCCCGTGGAAACGAAAGGAAGGTATGCAGCCAGTGCGTCAACGGTGCATCCGGCGAGGTCGACAACACGATTTTCTCGTCGAGCTCCGCCTCGAAATACGCCACGATCCCGTGAACCTTGCCCTCGGCCTGAATCGGCCATCGCACCGGAATTCCACTGCGATAAAGATTGTCGGACAGGTCGTCACGCTCAAGATCCAGGTCCCACCACAGGTGCGGCGGTGACGCCCAGGAATGACCACGCACATCCGTGTTGGTGGCGCCGGCGGAGGCGAAATCCCGCACCGCCTTCCACGTCAGGCCGTACATGTCCTCAGCCCAGCCGCCGTCGTCGGACTTGAACTCGATCGGCAGACGGCACAAACGAATCATGTGCCGGAGTCGCTGCGGGATCATGCGCCCGGTCGGCTTGAGGTAACCGTCGCGCACCTTCATCAGCGGCTCGCCGTCGTACTCATTGAAACCGGCGCAGTTCATCAGCTCGGAAATAATGCAATCGGCCTGCTCGGGCAGCTCGACCTTGCCGGCGTCGGCGGTAATCACGGTAATTTTATCGCTCAGGCCGTTTTCGGCAATCAGCGCCTGCGACATCTGCGCCACGTCATCGGTGGCCTCAATGGCATAGACCCTGGAGGCGCCGGCCCTGGCCGCGACCATCGACCAGATTCCCAGACCGCTGCCGAAATCGATGACGACATCACCGGGCCGAACGGTACGGCGGATGGCGACAGAGTAGGAGTGGCAGCGCAGCTCGTCCCAGATCATGCGCAGCTGGGAGGTGATGCGATCGTAGTAAAGCATTGTGTGGATGTGCCCTGATGGATGGATTCGCCGCTCGCCCGGCATCCACGGCGGGGCGGGCGCCATCGTAGCAGTTCAAACCTCCGTGGGCGGCACTTTCGCCGTGTCGCAGGACTTTTCCACCGATGGTTGGTTATGCTTGGCGGCATGAGCGTGTTCACCGTCCCGATGCAGATCCGCTGGGCCGACATCGATCAGAACAGGCATCTGCGCCATTCCGCTTACTACGACTACGGCGCCACGGTCAGAATGCTGTTCCTCAACGAACACGGCCTGACCACCGACAAGATGGAGCAACTGGGAATCGGCCCGGTTCTGTTCCGCGAGGAAGCGAAATTCAGGCGGGAGATCAAGCTCGAAGACAGGATCACGGTGGATCTGCAGCTGATCCGCGCCCGCGCTGATTTCTCCAGGTGGACCATGCACCACCGCTTCATGAAGACCGGCGATACGCTGGCAGCAAGCGTCGAGATCGACGGAGCGTGGATGGACCTGGTCAAAAGAAAACTGATCGTCCCGGATGACTTCATCCAGGGCGTCTTCAGGGCAATACCTGCCGCGGCGGAAATGCAGTGGCTGGAGAAATAAAGGAACGCTGAGGCCGCCAACCCGACGCATCGATCACCAAGGGGTACCCATGAACGCCTTCCTCGTATGTTCCGCGATTCTGGTAATTGCCTACTTCCTGCTGGCTTTCAACGTCTCGCGCCTGCGCCTGCGCACCCAGACCAGCATCGGCCTGGGCAATGACCCCTCCGGGCCGTTGGCCAAGGCCGTCAGGGCGCACGGCAATGCGGCGGAATACACGCCTCTGTTCGTGGCAATGTTTTTCTATTTTCTGCTGTCGGGCGCGGGCGGCTGGATCGCCTGGGTGGCGATTGGCGTAACCGTCAGCCGGATACTGCACGCACTGGGCATGCTGATGGCCCGCAACCTCAACGGCCAACCGCATCCCCTGCGCACCATCGGGGCAGCGGGAACATACATTGGCGGTCTGGCGCTCGGCCTGGCGCTGCTGCTGCGGGTGCTGCTGTAGCGCCGCGCTGCGGCCTTCCTGCGGCAGGCCTTTACCGGCAGCCGAGAAAATCCCGGTACGCCGGATTCTCCGTCTCTTCCACAAAGGCGTAGTGCAATTCATTGATGTGCAGCATGAAGTCCTCGCGCTCGGCCGGGGGCACCTGGATGCCGGCCAGCACCCGGCCATAGTCCGAGCCGTGGTTGCGATAGTGGAACAGGCTGATATTCCAGCGCGAGCCGACAGCCTGCAGAAATTTCAGCAGCGCGCCGGGCCGTTCCGGAAATTCGAAACGATACAGGCGCTCGTGCTCGATACCGCTGGAGCGCCCACCCACCATGTAGCGCACATGCAGTTTTGCCGTTTCGTTATCCGTCATGTCTGTCACCGGAAAACCGGCGCCGCCGATACGGGCAATGACCGCCTCCTTCTCCTCGCGCCCCTGTGAGAGGGCGAAGCCGACAAAGATGCGCGCCCGTTCGGCGCTGTCGTAGCGGTAGTTGAATTCGGTGACAGCCCGCGGGCCCAGCGCCTCGCAGAACCTCAGGAAACTGCCCGGGCACTCGGGAATCTCCACCGCCATGAGCGCCTCGCGCTGGCCGCCCAGATCGGCGCGCTCGGCCACGTAGCGCAAACGATCAAAATTCATGTTGGCGCCGCTGTTGACCGCCACCAGCGTGCGGCCTTCAAGCCCTTCGCGTGCGACATACTTCTTGATGCCCGCCACGGCCAGGGCGCCGGAGGGCTCGGCAATGGCACGCGTGTCCTCAAAGATGTCCTGAATGGCGGCGCAGATACGGTCCGTACTGACGGTGATCACCTCGTCGACAAACTGGCGCGCCAGGCGAAAGGTTTCCTCACCCACGCGCTTGACGGCCACGCCGTCGGCAAAGATACCGACCCGCTCCAGGGTCACCCGTTCACGCGCCTTCAGTGATTCGTACATGGCGGCCGAGTCTTCCGGCTCCACGCCGATGATTCTGATACGCGGATACAGCGGCTTGACGTAGGCCGCAATGCCGGCAATCAGGCCACCGCCGCCGACCGGAACAAAGATGGCGTCGATGGTGTCGTCCTGCGTCAGGCTGTGCTGCTGGCGCACGATCTCCATGCCGATGGTCCCCTGGCCGGCGATGACGTCCGCATCGTCGAAGGGGTGAATGAAAGCCAGGTTGCGTTCTCGCGCCACGACCACCGCCCGCTCGCAGGCCTGGTCGTAGTCATCGCCGTGCAGCAGCACCTCCCCACCGAGATCCTTCACCGCCTGCACCTTGATGCTGGGGGTGGTCTCGGGCATCACGATGACCGCGGGAATGCCGCGCCGGCCGGCGGCCAGCGCCACGCCCTGGGCATGATTGCCCGCGGAGGCGCAGATCACCCCGCGCTGGGCCACCGTCTGCGACAGGTGCGCAATCTTGTTGTAAGCGCCGCGCAGCTTGAAAGAGAACACCGGCTGCAGGTCCTCGCGCTTGAACAGCACGGTGTTGCCCAGGCGGCGCGACAGACGCGGCGCGTGCTCCAGCGGCGTTTCGATGGCCACATCGTAGACGCGGGCCTTGAGGATTCTGTCGAGATAGTCGTTTTGCATAGCGTGCATTGTCTTTGCAGTACCGGCCGGAATCCAGTGCCCGGGGCCATCATGGTCTCCACCGACCTCCGGCGCCGGAAGTTTGCGACTATGATCCGCCGATGAACATGCCTCTGCGCAATGTGCTGCTGCTGTCCGTGGCCCAGGCCCTGGCAGGCTCCGGCATCATCGTCATGGTGCTGCTGGGCGGAATTCTGGGCGCGGAGCTGGCGCCCGACCCGCGCTGGGCCACTCTGCCGGTCTCCATCGCGGTCATCGGGGTGGCGGTGAGTACGATTCCAGCGGCATTGCTGATGCAGCGGATCGGTCGTAAACGCGCGTTCATGCTCAGTGCGGGCATGGCGGCGCTGGCGGCGCTGGGCGTGGCCTGGGCGGTGTGGCGACATGATTTCCTGCTGTTCTGCCTGGCCATCGTGCCCATGGGCGCAAACCTGGCCTTCGTGCAGCAGTACCGTTTCGCCGCCGTCGAATATGTCCCCGTGCAGTTTGCCGGACGCGCGGTGGGGCTGGTGATGGTGGGCACGCTGGCCGCGGCCGTGTGCGCACCGCCGCTGGCACTGCTGGTGCGACATTGGGTCAGCGAGGTGGAGTTCGTCGGCTCATTCATTGCCGTGGCGCTGCTGTACGCGAGCGCCATAGCGGCCCTGGCCGCGCTGCAGGCGCCGCTTCCCCAGTCAGCGCACGGCCGTGAACCGGCGCGGCCATTGCGGGTGATCGCGCGCAATCCGGCCTTCGTGGTTGCAATACTGGCCGGGCTGTCCAGCTACGCGGTCATGAGCTTCATCATGACCGCCACGCCCATCAGCATGCACGTGATGGACCGGCACAGCGTGAGTGAAACCGCATGGGTGATTCAAAGTCATCTGCTGGGCATGTACCTGCCCTCGCTGTTCAGTGGCTGGCTGATCGCGCGCCTGGGGCTGAAGCTGATGATGCTGACCGGTGTACTGCTGATGGGTGCGTGCATCGTCATTGCCGCCGGCGGCTCGCATCATGTGATGCATTACTGGTGGGGCCTGGTGCTGCTAGGCGCGGGCTGGAACCTGTTGTTTGTCGCCGGCACCACCCTGCTGACGCAAACCTATCGCCCGGCGGAGCGCTTCAAGGCGCAGGCCGTCAATGAGTTCTCGGTGTTCGGCTCGCAGGCGCTGGCCTCACTACTGGCCGGCCCGGCTATTCACTTCCTCGGCTGGCGCAGCCTGAACCTCGCGGCCGCACCGCTGCTGCTGGCCATGCTGGTGGGGCTGGTGATGATTTATCGGCAGGATCGGCGCGCGGCTGTCACAAGCGCAACAGCGCCGGAAGGTTGACCGCGCTCAGGGCGCGTCGAAAACGGCGCGGGCGCTCTGTTCCACCACTTGAGACCGGGATTGCAGCAGCGGCACATCCTGCACCGGCAGCTCAAATCGCCTGCGCACCAGTTCGGGACGCTGCCGCATGACCTCGGCAATGGCCGGCGCGCTGTCGCCGCAGGCGAGCACGTCGATCTGGCGGAAGCGCATGCTGTCGAGAAAGTCGAGCAGCGCCGCGGCGTAGGCCCCGGCGGCTGACGGCGGCGGATCGGATTCGCCGCAGCCGGGGGCATCGGGCGCATAGATGGAGCGGTCGGCGGCGAGCTGCGGCAGGAATCCTTCGAAGATGCGGCTGGAGGCGTCGGACGGATGCAGGCACAGCAGCGTGGTGCGTTCGTCGAAGCCGCCGGTGGATGTGAAGGCGGTGCGTACGTGGAGCTGGCCGAAGCGGCAGTCGAAGTAGGCTTTGCGGATGCGGATGGCCATTTGCCTGATTGTTTCTTCGGGCGGCGTCAGAACATCTCCGATTCGCCGGGCTCCTTCGGCGCGACCTTGGTGCGCGAGGGAATGAACTCACCGGTGATCATGTCTTCGTAGGTTTGTCCGGGGCCGACCATGGGGTACACGCCCGCATCCGGGTCGATGATGACCTCCAGGAACGCCGGGCCGGGGAAGTCGATCAGTTCACGCACCACGCGCGGCACGTCTTCCTTGCGGTCCAGCCGTTTGGCGAACTGGAACCCGTCGGCCTGGGCGGCCTTGACGAAGTCCTTCTTGTGCAGCGATTTGTCGCTGGCGCTGAAGCGGCCCTTGAAGTACAGCTTCTGCCACTGGCGCACCATGCCGTCGCCGAAGTTGTTCAGCACGACCACCTTTACCGGCAGGTCGTAGGTGGTGGCCGTTTCCAGTTCGCCGATGTTCATGCGGATGCTGGCGTCACCGTCAAGGTCGATCACCAGGCGACCGGGATGCGCGAACTGCGCGCCAATGGCCGCGGGCAGGCCGAAGCCCATGGTGCCCATGCTGCCGGAAGTCAGCCACAGACGCGGCTGGCGGAAATCGAAATACTGCGCGGCCCACATCTGGTGCTGGCCCACGCCGGTGGCGATGATGGCCTCGCCGCCGGTGAGACGGTTGATCTCCTCGATCACGTAGTAGGGCTGGATCAACGCGCTGTTGCGGTCGTAGTTCATCGCGTATTGCTGCTTCAGCGCGGCCAGGTGCGTGTGCCATTGCGAAAAATCGGCCTTGTAACCGGCCAGCTGGCCGTGTTCCAGCAGCGCGACCACCGCATCACCCAGCAGGCCGACGTGGCTCCAGGTCACGCGTTTGACCTTGTTGATCTCCGAGGCGTCGACGTCCAGGTGCGCGATGCGTCTGGCATTGCGGGCAAAGCGCGCCGGCGCGCCGGCCACGCGATCATCGAAGCGCGCACCGACGGCAATGAGGAAATCGCAGTCGTCCACCGCGTAGTTGGCGCAGGCCGCGCCATGCATGCCGAGCATGCGCATCGACAAGGTCTGCGTGGTATCCACCGAGCCGATGCCCATCAGCGTGGTGACGACGGGAATCCGGAAAGTCCCGGAAAAATCGCGCAGCGCCTGCGCGGCACTGGCATTGATCACACCGCCGCCGGCGTAGATCAGTGGCCGCTTCGCCTCCGACAGCATGTCGAAGAATTCCGCGCAGCGTTCCGGGGACAGCACATTGTCTGACAGGCGCTGCAGGCGTCGACGATATCCCGGCACGGCAAGGCGACCCTCGCCTTTGAATACGCCCTTCCAGTTCTGTACGTCCTTGGGAATATCCAGCACCACGGGTCCGGGCCGGCCGGTGCGCGCGATTTCGAACGCCGTGCGCACGGTGGCTTCCAGGCGCGAGGGATCGGTGATCAGAAACACATGTTTGGCGACCGCGCCCATGATGCTGGGCACGGGAGCTTCCTGAAACGCATCGGTGCCGATGGCGCTGGTGGGCACCTGACCGCAGATGACCACCATGGGCACCGAATCGGCCATGGAATCGCGCACCGGAGTCACCGTGTTGGTGGCACCGGGGCCCGAGGTCACCAGACACACCCCCACCTTGCCACTGGCCCGGGCATAACCGGCGGCCATAAAACCAGCGCCCTGCTCATTGGCCGGGACGATCAGCGGGATTTTTTGCCCGCTGGCGCCATCAACGCCATGTTGTTGATTAAAAAGAAAAACCGCGTCGTAGGTAGGCAGGATCGCGCCGCCCGAATAACCGAAAATGGCCCCCACGCCCTCGTCCGCCAGCACCTGCACGATGATCTCCGCGCCGGTCATGGTCTTGCCGGAGAGGGGGTGACCTCCCGACGGGTCTGGATGCGGGGCGGGTTGCAAGGTCATGACGATCGGCTGCGACAATACGGCTGAAGAAGGGATGGTTTTTTGCGACAGCGGCAGACTAGCATAGGGGCATCATGAGACACATCATCGGAATACTGCTGCAAAACGAGGCCGGCGCGCTGATACGCGTGGCCAGCCTGTTCTCGACGCGCGGATACAACATCGAGTCGCTGAACGTGGCGCCGACGGACGATCCGGCGGTTTCGCGTGTCACGCTGACCACGAAAGGATCGGATGCGGTCATCCAGCAGATCGTCAGCCAGCTATGCAAGCTGATTGATGCGGTGAACGTCGAGGACATGACGCGGCACAAACATGTGGAGCGCGAGCTGCTGCTGATCAAGGTGCGCGTGGCGCCGCAGCGGGAAGACAGCCTGCACGGCGCCGTGGCCCGCGCGGGAGGCAAGGTGCTGTCGATGGCCGCGGATTGCCACATCGTGGAACTGACCAGCGGCGAAGGGCAGATCGATTCGTTCATCCGGGAAGCGGGCGCGTGCGGGCAGATTCTGGAAGTGCTGCGCAGTGGCGTCGTCGGAATCAGTCGCGGGGAGCAGGCGCTGCATCCGGCGGTAGTGCCGGCGGTAATACGTGAGCCGGCGGCTTGACTTCCAGATTGATGTGGGTCATCGCAGCCTGAGCACAGGCGTTCTTGGCGTTTCGCCTCTTACAGCAGCGCACAAGCAGCAGCGCACAAGTAGCTTTCACTCATGCTGGTCGAGCAATTTCCGCGGCCTCTCAATCTTGCATGTATCACGTAGCTATTCTTTCGTCTCCACCCAGACTGCATTCCTGGCAAAGGCCCGGCTGACCGCACCAGTCTTCTTTCCAGCCACCTCCCCGTGCGATGGCTCATCGGGAAGAGGCGCACGTCTGATTCTTTGCCTCCATTGACGCGCCAAACCAGCGGTAATTGCAGCCAATCTGAATCGCCTCTGATCCTGAATCACGGTAGCAACCGGCAGTCCGAGATCAAAAAGAACCGGTTCAAGCGAGATGGACATCGACGTGCCGTTTCTATGATCCTGAAAGGCTTGAGAGGCGGGTCGTTCCACACCGTGATCAACCACCACCCACTCCCGAGGAATCCTGCGAAGCAAACGATCATGATCTCCAATCGTCGCGTCGTCCTCGGCTGCATCCGCTGCAATCATCATTTTCTGCCTCAGTCATGTGCTGCCATCGATAATCTACGAAGTGCATCCTGGAGCGGCGTCAGGTTCGTAGATAGCGTGCACTCGGCTTCCTGCCCGGAAGCATGATCCGCCACGTACAACTGAATCTGCGTGGGATGCTCACACAATAATTCGATATCAAATCCCCCTTCGTGCCACTCAGCCTGAAGGTTGCCGGCAGTAGTCGGTACGAGTTGGGGCGCAGGACATGCCTCAGGCACGGCCGACAACAGCACTTCGAGCAGTGTTGTGGCGTTATCTGGATCAATGGGTGAAGCGCCATAGGAGTCCCAATTCGGCAACAGCCCCAGAAACTCATGGATCTGTTCAACGGTGGGAGGCAACCACGCGGGCAGCTGAGAAACATGACTGTCCTGCACCAAATACTGCCGTTGCCGTTCGACAAGGGATCCGGGAACGGCCTGCTGAGACCGCGTAAAGAATGTTTCGCTTTCACTGTTCCAATCCCGCTCAAGAGCCAAAGCCGTGCTCACTTCTCCGCCCCCCAGGCTGCGTGCATTTGCGGCATGGTAATTCTGTCAAAGCCACGAACAATTTGCTCATGCGCCAGATCCAGAAATGAAAAAATGCCCGCGACACCCTCGCCCAATGGTTGCCCACGAGCAATAAGCTTCATCACAAAGGTTCTTTCGGCCGCCGCACCTGCCACCCCCTCGGATGTGAACGCCGAATCAATCTCAAGATGCAGTCGTCCGACAAATTCACCGTTCTTTCCCAACAACGCATGAGATGTTCTAACGGCAACCGACTCCGGATCCGACCAAACGCCAGTGCCGTAACCGGAATTCCAGCCTGCAAAAACCCTATCCAGTTGAGCGAACTCATCCCATACCCCCTCTGAGTGGATATGGTTGATATAGGTCAGCTCGCACTGATCAAACACCGGCATGGAGAATTTTTCCCGAGCGAGAAACTCCAGAAAAAGCCCAAGATCTTTCTCAAAAGCCGGCCGAATTGTTTCAAAGTACCGGGGATAGGCTGCATTGGTCGGTCGCTTTCTCCAGTTGCGGATAAAGCGATCGATCTGCATCTGCAGTAGCTCACAGTCACCGGCATCGATGAACCAAATGCGCGGCACGAAATCTTCAGCGGCCATGGGCTGCAGCCGGATTCCGTGGCGCGAGGGAAGGTTGCCCTCGACCTGTCGCTCGACCGTCCTTGATAGAGGTTGCTGGTGTTTGACCTGTGGAAAACGGTCCCGCACCTGATCCCAAAATAAGCCGAAATGCCCGGCATGCAAGCCAGGTATCTTCTGAAACTGAACGCCTGTAACCACCTCGACAATGGGTGGCCGGCTAAAGGAGGGGAATTTTCTGGAGACCGCTGTCATGATTCATTGAATCCCTTCACCAGACTGCAGAGCAGTGGAGAATACAATAGTGGAACTCGACTTGAAGAGGCAACTGCGCGTTCATTCAGTCGCCCCAAGTCCTACCCCGCGCGGGTCAGCAGCCGCCTGCACCTGATTGCCAGCATGGTCCCAGGTGATCACCTGCATATTGCCGATCGTCGCCGGCCAGGGGCGGAAACTGTGGCCGCGGGCCTTCAGCCCTTCCTGTTCGCCTGCCGTCAGCGCTCCCGGTTCGTAGAAAATGACATCCGGACGGAACTGATGGTGCAACCGCGGTGCGCTGACAATCGCCTGCGCATCCGCGCCATCCATCCAGTTCAGCACGCCAAGCAGCACCATGGTCGGAATATAGCTGCCGCCGGGAGTGCCGAGAATCATCAGCCCACGCTCTGACTCGACAAAGGTTGGCGTCATGCTCGACAGCGGGCGCTTGCCCGGTTCGATCGTGTTGGCCGCACCGCCGACCAGGCCGTACAGGTTCGGCACGCCGGGCTTGCTGACGAAGTCATCCATTTCATTGTTGAGCAGGATGCCCGTACCGGCCACCACCAGCCCCGAGCCCATCAGCGCGTTGAGTGTGATGGTGGCCGCGACGCGGTTGCCTTCCCTGTCGAGCACGGAGAAATGTGTGGTGTGCGTGCCGCCGTGTGCAGCGTCAACGGTATCTGGCAGCGCATCGCTGGGCGTGGCGCGATCCAGGCGAATGGTGGCGCGCAGGCCGGCCGCGTAGTCCTGACTGATGAGCTGTTCGGTGGGCACCTCGACAAAATCCGGATCAGCCAGGTGCTCGGCGCGATCGCGGTGCGCACGGCGCAGGCTCTCGACGATCAGATGCTTGCGGGTCACACTGCTCTGCGCCGCCAGGTCGTAGCCGCCGAGAATGTTCAGCGTCTCCAGCAATGTCACGCCACCGGCTGAAGGCGGCGACGCGGTGACAATATGCGCGCCCCGATATTCTCCGCGCAGCGGCTGGCGCTCCACCACCCGGTAGTTGCGCAGATCCTCCTTCGCCCAGATGCCGTCCAGCTTGCGAACGCCGTTCACCAGCTTGTCCGCAAATTCGCCCCGGTAGAAACCTGCCGCGCCTTTGTCGGCCAGCACCTGCAGCGAACGAGCCAGGTCGCGCTGACGAAAGATCGTGCCGGCGGCCGGCGCAGAGCCCCTGGCAGCGAGGAAGATGCGCTGCCCATCCGGCGTGCGCTGCAATGCCTTCTTCTTGCGCTCGATGTCCTCGACCAGCCGCGGATACATGGCGAAACCATCGCGGGCCAGTCGAATCGCGGGCTGCAGACTCTGCGCCAGCGGCAACCGCCCATAGCGCTCGGCCAGATGCGCCCAGCCGGCCGGCTCGCCGGGAATACCGGCCGCCAGCGCGGTATCCAGCGAGCGACGCGCAGCCGCGGTGCCGTCGGATTCAAGAAACATGTCCCGCGTTGCGGCAGCCGGCGCCATTTCGCGCGCGTCGATCATGACCTCATGGCGGTCAACTGCGCGATGCAGCAGATAGAAACCACCGCCCCCCATGCCGGAGCCGCGCGGCTCGACCACCGCCAGCGCGGCACTTACTGCCACCGCCGCATCGAAGGCATTGCCGCCGGCTTCGAGAATTTCCATTCCCGCTGCGGTGGCCAGCGGATGGGCGCTGGCAATGGCGGCCTGCGGTGGCGCGCGCATCTGCTCGCCGGCCGCCAGCACGGCGGAACCGGACAGCAGCAAACAATGCAGGACGCCCAACGAAAAAATCTGGCGTGAACGCAACAGGGTCTTCATAACTCCGCCTCCCGCTTCTGCTTCAGCGCCGCCTGCACCACCGGGTGCACGAACTCCGAGACCTCACCACCCAGCATGCCGATCTCGCGCACCAGCGACGAGGAGATGAAGGTGAACTGCTCCTGCGGCGTGAGGAACACCGTCTCGATATCGCGCATCAGGTGGCGACTCATGGTTGCCAGCTGGAACTCGAACTCGAAATCCGACACCGCACGCAGCCCGCGCACGATCACCTGCAATCCATTCTGCCGCGCGAACTCCACCGTCAATCCGGTGTAACCGACGACCTGCACGTTGGGAATACCGTGCAGCACCTGCTGGGCGAGATCGACGCGCTCTTCCAGCCCGAACAGCGGCGTCTTGGTGGAATGCGCGGCGATGGCCACGACCACCCGATCGAATATGCCGGCGGCTCGTTTTATCAGGTCGTGATGGCCATTGGTGATGGGATCGAAAGTGCCGGGATAGACGGCATTGCGTTTCATCAGGCGGGCTCCCCTGTTTGCGCCGGATTTTGTTGAACCGGATCTGTGTTCACCTGGCCAGTAGGCGCCAGACTTCTTCGCACCAGATGATACCCGACCGCCCCGGCGCGCTGACTTCGCGCCATCGCCCAGCCTTCGGGCAGTGCGGGAAGGCCGCCCCGCGACGGCGCCTCCAGGTAGATGTGCGCCTCGGGTGACAACCAGCCGTGCTCCTCAAGCCGGGTGCAGGTCTGCGGCAGTACTCCGGCGTCGAAAGGCGGGTCGAGAAACACGATGTCGAACGGGATGACAGGCGCCTCATCGAGAAAGCGCCGTGCATTCAGCGTATGCACCTCGGCGTTGGCGGCGCCAAGCATCTGCAGGGTTTCATGCAGGTAGCGGGCCACCGCACGCTGACGATCGACGAAAACACACTGCGCCGCACCGCGTGACAGAGCCTCCAGCCCCAGTGCGCCGGAGCCGGCGAACAGATCAAGGCAGCGGGCGCCGGCCACATGATGCTGCAGCCAGTTGAACAGCGTCTCGCGCACCCGGTCCGGCGTGGGACGGATGCCCGGCAGGGGCGGAAAAACCAGCCTGCGGCTGCGCCAGCGGCCGCCAATAATGCGTAATTCGTTGCGCGGGGGATTTTTGGGCATAATCGGTGGGCCATCTCAGTCTGGCGTCAAGGAGCAAACCATGAGGACCGTGTGTTGTGCAATCCTGTTGGTGACCGGCGTTCTGCTCGGCGGTTGCTTTTCCAGCGATCCGGAAGAGGTGGGCGCCACCAACCCACAAAGTGGTAACGGCGCACCGACCACTGCGCCACCGCCCGCCGCGGCATTCAGGGCGCAGTTCCAGCCGCTGCAGGGCATCCTCCCCTACCCCATCGATCTTTACTTCAGCGGCAGTACCGATGGCACGCTGAACATTCCCGCCAATCCGTTCCAGCCGGCGGTGCCCGTGCTGAACGCGCTGGACGGTTATTCCACCAGTTCCTACATTTCCGCGCGCTTCACCGCCGCAGTCGATCCCGCCTCACTCACCGCGGCAACCGTGCGGGTGATTCGCCTGGTGCTGGACAACGCCACCAAGGCGCCGCTGATCCCGCCCGCGCCCGGTGGCGCGCTGCCCATGCCGCTGACATTTGGCACTGACTACACCGTATCGATCGCGCAGGAGGCCGGCTCCGGCGGCGGCACGGTAATTATCCGTCCGACGCGGCCACTGGAGGCCTCCAGCGGCGGAACCAACATCGGCTACCTGGTCGTGCTCACCAATGGAATCACCAGCACCGGCGGCGCCGCTGCAACGGCGGATACCGACTACGCTACCGTGCGCAACCAGGCGCTGGCCGAACTGGGTTCCGGCGCCAGCTCACCCACCTGCACACCGATCACCAACACTACGCTGAATGCCATCTGCCGGCTGACTTTTGGTCATCTGGCCGTTGCCTCCGCCGTGGGCGTCAATCCCGCCGACGTGGTGCTGACCTTCGGCTTCACCACGCAGTCCACGCGCGACGTCCTGGGCGTGGTGGCGCAGACCATCGCTGCCTCACCCGCGCCACCCATTGTCGCGACCGCGCTGCCAGGTCCGGGCGGGACGCTGACCACCGCCGACGTCAATCCCGCGCTGCCCGGCAAGGCAAATATCCACGCCGGCACGCTGCGCATTCCCTACTACCTCACCGTCAGCAACACCAGTTGCGACAGCGCCGCCACGCTGGCCAACTGCCCCCCGATCCGCAGCTTCTGGACCGCCGCCGGCGCCTCCCCGGTGCCGGGAATCGATCCAGCCAGCCGTCATCTCACCCGCTTCAATCCGGTACCGGCGAAGACGGCAGATGTTGACATCCCCTTGCTGGTGACCGTGCCCAACGCCGCATCCGTGGGTGGCGGCGTACGTCCGGCCAATGGCTGGCCGGTGGCCATCTTTCAGCACGGCCTGACTCGCACTCGCGCCGACGTCCTGCTGGTGGCCGATGCCTTCGCCGATGCCGGCTTTGTGGTGGTGGCCATCGACCTGCCGCTGCACGGCATCGGGGCCACCTCCCTCTTCGCCGCCTTCAGGCAGGCAGGCAACGAGCGCACTTTCGATCTCGATGTGAGTAACAACGCCACGCTGGCGCCCGGACCGGATGGCACCGTGGACGGCTCCGGCCAGAATTTCGTCAACCTGCCCAGCCTGCTCACCACGCGCGACAACCTGCGCCAGGGCAGCGTCGACCTGTTTGCACTGACCCGGGCGCTGCCCACGCTTGAGCTGACGGGCGACGCCACGCCGGACATCAACGGCGACCGCATTCACTTCGTCGGTCATTCACTGGGCAGCATTGTCGGCGCCACCTACGCGGCACTGTCGCCTTCCACGCGCACCGCTTCGCTGCTGATGACCGGCGGCGGCGTGGCGCAAACCATCATCGATTCGCCGGCTTTCGGCCCGCCGCTCATTGCCGGGCTGCAGGCCCAGGGCCTGATTCCCGGCACCACGCTGTTCAACCAGTTCATCCGCGATGCGCAGACCGCTGCCGATGCCGGTGATCCGCTCAACTACATGGCCTCGCTGCTGGCCGCCAAGCCGGTGCATGTCACGCAGATCGTCGGCGGCGGCACACCGGGCTGGCCTTCCGACCTGGTGGTTCCGAACAGCTCCACGCAGCGCCTGATCACCGCCGGCGGCACTCTTATCCGCCGGCTGGGCGCCACCGGTGCGGTTGCCGCCGGCAATGGCGGCTTCGTGAATTTCCTCTTCGGCCACCACGGCACCATCATCGATCCGGGTTGCACGGGCCTGCCGGCCGGTTCCGATGTGGGCCGCTGCCAGGCCGCGGCAGTGGAGATGCAACGTCAAACGGCCACCTTCGCGGCGCTGGACGGCGCCTCAATCGTGATCACCGACACCAGCGTCATCCAGCCTTGAAGAGCGGACGCGGTTAGAATAGGGGACTCGTCAGCACGAGACCCCGATATCCATGTTCGGCTCCAGATCCAAAGCACCCGCAGACAATCGCCCCACCGCCTCCGCGGCGGACACACCCGCCGGCAAGGCGGGTTTTTTCTCGCGCCTGCGCGCGCGGCTGAACCGCGGCGACTCCTGGCTGACCCGTGACATCGCCGAACTGTTGCCCGGACGGCAGATCGACGCCGAGGTGCTCGAGGAGCTGGAAACACGAATGCTGACCGCCGATGTGGGTGTGGAAGCCACGGAGGAAATACTCGGAAAGCTGCGCGACCAGGTCGCCCGCAAGGAGCTGAAAGACTTCGACGCGCTGCTGGCGGCGCTGAAGTCCGCCATGCTCGCCATCCTCTCGCCCTGCCAGCAGCCGCTGACCGTCGCGTCCACCGGCAAGCCCTTCGTCGTGCTGGTGGTGGGCGTGAATGGATCCGGCAAGACCACCACCATCGGCAAGCTTGCGCGGCGCTTCAAGGATCAGAACCTGAAGGTGATGCTGGCCGCGGGCGACACCTTCCGCGCAGCGGCCATCGAACAGCTGCAGGTCTGGGGACGGCGCAATGCGGTGCCGGTGATCGCCCAGCACAGCGGTGCGGACCCGGCAGCCGTGTCCTTCGATGCGATGGAGGCGGCGAAGGCGCGCGGCATCGATGTGCTGCTGGCCGACACTGCCGGACGGTTGCAGAACCAGGCGCACCTGATGGAGGAGCTGAAGAAGGTCAAGCGCACCCTGCAGCGACTGGACCCGCAGGCCCCGCATGAGGTGCTGCTGGTGCTCGACGCCGGACTGGGCCAGAACGCGGTTGCGCAGGCCGTGCAGTTCAACGATGCCGTCGGCGTCACCGGTCTGGTGCTGACCAAGCTCGACGGCACGGCCAAGGGTGGCACGGTACTGGCTATCGCACAGCGCCTCGGCCTGCCCATCCGCTTCATCGGCATCGGCGAACAGGCCGAGGACTTCGACGAGTTTGATGCGCAGGCGTTTGTCGAGGCGCTGGTGAGCGGCCCGGCATGATCCGCTTCGACCATGTCCACAAGCGCTACCCGAATGGCCGCGAGGCGCTGGCAAATGTCTCTTTCGAAGTCGATGCCGGCGAGATGGTCTTTCTCACCGGCCATTCCGGCGCCGGCAAGAGCACGGTACTGCGCCTCATTGCCCTCATCGACCGCGCCACCCGCGGCCAGGTCATCATCAATCGTCAGAACACCGCCGGCGTGAAGCGTCGGCGCATCCCGGCCTACCGCCGCCAGGTCGGCGTGGTGTTCCAGGACCACAAGCTGCTGCATGACCGCCCGGTATTCGACAACGTGGCGCTGCCGCTGGTCATCGCCGGCATGCGCCGGCGCGAGATCGACAAGCGCGTGCGCGCGGCGCTCGACCAGGTCGGCCTGCTCGGACGGGAAATGAATGCGCCGCTGGAACTGTCCACCGGCGAGCAGCAGCGCGTGGGCATTGCGCGCGCGGTGGTCAGCAAGCCGCCGCTGCTGATCGCCGATGAACCCACCGGCAATCTCGATCCCGATCTGGCGCTGGAAATCATGCGCCTGTTCAAGCGCTTCAACGAGGTGGGTGTCACCGTGGTCGTGGCCACGCACGACATCCACATCGTTGAACAGTTCGGACTGCGGCGAATCGTGCTGGAGCAGGGACGGATGGAAAGCGATACCACCGGAAGCCTCGCCACCACCGGCCTGCCCCCGGCAACGGGCTCACAGGAAGGCTCAGAGAAAGGCAAGACGCCATGAGGGTGTACCTGGAACGACACGTCCAGACGCTGATCGGCTCACTCGGGCGCATGACGCGCGCGCCCTTCGCCACGGCCATGACCGTGACCGTCATCGGCATTGCGCTGGCACTGCCCGCCTGCCTCGAACTGGTGGTCTCCAATGCGCGCACCGCGACCGGATCCTGGGGCAACGCACTGGATATTTCCGCGTACTTCAAGGCTGATGTGGCCGTGTCCAGGGTCGAACAACTGGCCGCTGCGCTGCGCGAGCGGCCCGACGTCGCGGAAGTACAGGTGGTGACTGCCACCGCCGCCCTGGCGGAGTTTCGCGAGTTTTCCGGCTTCGGCAGCGCGCTGGATGCACTGGCTGACAATCCCCTGCCGCACGCACTCATCGTGCGGCCGCGAACCGATCGCCCCTCACCGGCCCGTATCGAGGCATTGAAGCAGCATCTTGGCAACTGGCCGGAAGTGGAGCGCGTGCAGCTCGACACCGAATGGGTGCACCGCTTCCACGCCCTGCTCGATGTGCTGCGCCGGGTGGTCATGCTGGCCGGCGTGCTGCTGGCCATCGGCGTGGTGGTCATCGTCGGCAATACCATTCGCCTGGACATCGACAATCGCCGCACCGAGATCGAGGTCACCAAGCTGGTGGGTGGTTCGGACGGCTTCGTTCGCCGGCCCTTCCTGTACGGCGGCTTCTGGTATGGCCTGGCCGGCGGGGTTCTGGCCTGGAGCCTGATCACCCTCGGCGTATGGCTGCTGGACGGACCGGTTGCCCGGCTGGCGGGCCTGTACGGCAGTGCCTTTCGCCTGACGGGACTGGATCTGCGGGGTGCGGTGACGGTGCTGGGCGCCGGAGCCCTGCTGGGCTGGATCGGGTCCTGGCTGGCAGCCACCCGCCACCTGCGTTCCATCGAACCTACCGCCTGAATTCTTGACCTGAATCGATGGCCTGAGTCCATGGCCTGAGCGGAACCTCCCGCGCCCTTAGCACTCCAAGAGCCTGACTGCTAAACTTGCCATGCCCACAGCGGCAGGCACGTCAAATTCGGGAGGTTAATCAAAGCATTATGACTACCAGCGCACTGGCTCTGAGACCTGAAACCCTGCTGGCCGGCCCCGTCGGCAACCTCGATGCCTACTTCGAACAGATCGCGCGCGTGGCCATGCTCACCCGCGAGGAAGAGCAGGCGCTGGCCACGCGACTGCGCGATAAAGATGACGTCGGCGCCGCACATCGGCTGGTGGTGTCGCACCTGCGTTTCGTGGTTCACATCGCCCGCGGCTACCTGGGTTACGGGCTGCCGATGAACGATCTGATCCAGGAAGGCAACGTGGGCCTGATGAAGGCCGTCAAGCGCTTCGATCCCACGGTGGGCGTGCGGCTGGTGACCTTTGCCGTGCACTGGATCCGCGCGGAAATTCATGAGTACGTGTTGCGCAACTGGCGGCTGGTGAAGGTGGCCACCACCAAGGCGCAGCGCAAGCTGTTCTTCAACCTGCGACGCCTGAAGCGCAACCTGGGCTGGCTCAACGAGAGCGAGACGCAGGCGGTGGCGCGGGAACTGGGCGTGGAACCGCGTGAAGTCACCGAGATGGAACAGCGGCTGGCCGCGCGCGATATGTCTTTCGATCCGGCGCCGCATGCAGACGAGGAAGAGAATTTCTCCCCCGCGATGTACCTGCCGGCGCCGAACGCGGATCCGTCAGTGCAGATCGAGAACGACGAGTGGGACAACACCACCTCGTCGCGGCTGGAGCGCGCGCTGGAAACGCTGGATGAGCGCAGCCGCAACATCCTCAAACGGCGCTGGATGACGGATGACAAGGCCACGCTGCATGATCTGGCGGCGGAGTACGGCGTGTCGGCGGAGCGCATCCGGCAGGTCGAGGCGAATGCGATCAGGAAGCTCAGGCCGCTGGTGGCGGTGGCTTAGATTGATTGGGGTGCCCGGGGCAGGTTGCGGGCGGGGAAAGGGATGTTCAAGGTTTGTGCAGCGCGAGGCGGGGACGGGGTGGTTCTTTTCCGGAACGCCGTGAATACGTCCCTGTAGGCTCGCGCTTTGACATCCTGTCAAAGAGCGTCCGGAAAAGAACCACCCCATCCCCGCCCCGCTTGATCGGCCTTTGGGCGGGCCACCGGCCCCCCTCAGCCTTGGGTGATCGGCGCCAGCGTCAGTTCGACGCGGCGGTTCTGCTGCCGGCCGGTGGCGGTGTCGTTGCTGGCAACCGGGTAGCCCTCGCCCGCGCCCACCGCGATGAGGCGCTGGTCCAGGATGCCCTTGCTGGTCAGGTACTGGGCCACCGTGCGGGCGCGGCGTTCGGACAGGCTCTGGTTGTACTGGTCAGAACCGGTGCTGTCGGTGTGACCGGCTACTTCCACGATAGTCTTCTCATATTCGTTCAGCACCAGGCTCACCGAGTCCAGCACGCTGAAGAAATTGCCGTTGAGGTCCGAGCTGTCGGTAGCAAAGGTAACGTTGCCGGGCATGTTCAACGTGATGTTGTCGCCGATGCGGGTGACGCTGACGCCGCTGCCTTCCAGCTGCTGGCGGAGCTTGGCTTCCTGCACGTCCATGTAGTAACCCACACCGCCACCGGCAATGGCGCCGATGCCGGCGCCGATCAGCGCGCGCTTGCGCCGTTCCTTGGAATCATCACCGGTGATCATGCCAGCCACCGCGCCGGCAATGGCGCCGATGGCTGCGCCCTTGGCTGCCTTGCTGGTCTGGGATTCGCGGGTGTAGGGATTGACGGTCTGGCAGCCGGCGAGCACAACGCCGCAGGCCACCAGCAGCAGGGTCATTGTTTTCCAGATCGATGGCTTCATGGCAACTCCTTAACTTGTTCGTGGATGACGCCATGATAACCGTGCAATGCGCGGGCCGCCGCTGTCGTTGGGCGGCGACTGTTTTTGTAAATACTTCAGGTAAACAGTTCAGGTCAGCGGCGCGCTGGAGGCCAGCTCGACAAAGGCACGGACCTTGGAAGTCGGCAGGCCCACGCCGGGCAGGATGGCGTGTACGGGCACCTTGGGAGTGGACCAGGCCGAGAGCACGCGTTTCAGCGTGCCGCGCGCACTTTCTTCCTTGCCCACGGCATTGGGCAGCAGGACGACACCCAGACCGTTCACCGCCGCATCGCGCATCAGCAGGCTGTTGTTGGCGCGCAGGCGCGCCGGACCGTCGATGCGCAGCTCGCGCGACAGGGTGATCAGCCGCCAGCCGCGCTGGGCCGGGTTGCCGGACATCACCAGCGGATGCTGGCGCAGCTCATCACCGTCCTTCGGCGTGCCATGCTTCTCGAGATAGGCGGGACTGGCATACAGGCCGTATGACAGTTCGCCAAGTTTGTGGGTCACCGAGTCGGGATTGGGATTGGATTCCGGATTCGGGTCGGACGGCAGGCCCAGGCGGATGGCCAGGTCAAACCCTTCATGCAGCAGGTCGGCGTTGCGACCGGACAGGTCCACCTCCACGCGCACTTCGGGATACTGATCGGCGTAGGCGCTGACCCAGCGGCCAGCGCCGGCGGGCGCCAGCTCCGGATCGATCATCAGGCGCAGGACGCCGCGCGGTTCGCCGTGCTGGCTGGCGGCGGTGGCTTCGATGTCGTCAATGGCTGCCAGCACTGCGACGGCGCGGTCGTAGATGGCCTGGCCTATGTCCGTCAGGCGCATCCGTCGGGTGGTACGCTCGAGCAGGCGCACACCGAGCTGCTTTTCCAGCTGGGCGATGGTTCTGCTGAGCCCGGCCTTGTGCCCACCCAACGCCTTGGCGGCAGCGGTAAAGCTACCGTTCTGGACGATGCTGACGAAGGCCTTGAGTGCTGAAAGGTCCATACTGTCGCAATGATAGGCAACAGTCTGCAGCCTGTCAGCTAATTTATTGCTCTGCATGCATCAGAGCCGACCCGAAAGCCCGGCAGACCAGCTTTGCTATGATCCGCGCCCCGTCCCCTGCATGAGTTCCCCCCGTGGCCCTCGACCCCCTGGATCTGTTCGATATCCGTTCCCAGCTCACAGAAGAAGAGCAGATGGTGCAGGACGCCGTCGGCCGCATGGTCGACGAAAAGGTGTTGCCCGGCATCGGCCGGGACTTCGAGGAGCATCGCTTCCCGCGCGAAATCGTACCGGAGCTGGCAGAGCTGGGCCTGCTGGGGGTGTACCTGCAGGGCTACGGCTGCGCGGGCATGAATGCCATCAGCTACGGGCTGATCTGCCAGGAGCTGGAGCGCGGTGATTCGGGCATCCGCAGCTTCGTCTCGGTGCAGACCAGTCTTTGCATGTACCCGATTTACGCCTTCGGCAGCGAGGAGCAGAAACAGAAATACCTGCCCGGCATGGCGAAGGGCGAAACCATCGGCTGCTTCGGACTCACCGAACCACATGGCGGCTCCGACCCGGCCAACATGAAAACCCACGCCAAACGCCGCGGCAGCGACTGGGTGATCAACGGCGCCAAGATGTGGATCACCAACGGCAGCATCGCCGACATCGCCATCGTGTGGGCCATGACCGATGAAGGCATCCGCGGTTTCATTGTCGAGAAGGACATGAAGGGCTTCTCGGCGCCGGAGATCGAGCGCAAGTTCTCGCTGCGCGCCTCGGTCACTTCCAGCCTGTTCTTCGACAACGTCGTGGTGCCGGCGGCCAATATGCTGCCGGGCGTGACGGGACTCAAAGGCCCGCTGACCTGCCTGACGCAGGCGCGTTACGGCATCAGCTGGGGCGTGATCGGCGCTGCGCAGGCCTGCCTGGGACAGCTGATCGACTACACGAAGTCACGCGTGCTGTTCGGCCGCCCGCTGGCAGCCAATCAGGCCATCCAGATCCGGCTGGCCGACCATGCGCGGCGCATCACCACCGCACAGCTGCTGGCATTGCAGCTCGGGCGTTTGAAGGAAGCCGGGAAAATCACCCCGCAACACGTGTCGCTGGCCAAGTGGAACAACTGCCGCATGGCGCTGGACGTGGCGCGGGACTGCCGCGACATGCTCGGCGGCGCGGGCATCAGCGCGGAGTATGTGCCGGTTCGGCACATGCTGAACCTGGAAAGCGTAATCACCTACGAAGGCACCGAGACCATCCACCAGCTGAGCATCGGCAGGGAATTGACGGGCGTCAGCGCCTTCTAGTCTCGCGGCGGATGCCTCCGGCGCCCATCCGGTATGCCCCGCCAGTACGGGCAGCAGGACAAGGCCGAGGCCCAGCGCCAGCCAGTTGTGCATGGACTCACGCCGGCGCAGATACAGCAGTCGCGCCCGCGCCAGTCTTTCGTGAAATTGCCCCGGCCCGACGCTCAGCCGCTGACTGAACCTTGTCCAGTCAGGCTGTTTCTGGGTGGACCATACCCGCTTGTGCTCGATGATGAGATCCATTGCCATGCTCCTGTGTTGCCCTGGAGCACATTGGGCGCGCGCAAGCAGGCAGCGGCGTGGGGCGATTCAGGCAACGAAGCGATGGATCGTGGCAAATTGTGATCGCTACCGACCCTGCGTGACGGCCTGCTGATCCGACCGAGGCCGGGAGCGTGGCCGGACCCAGCTGCGATAGCGCTCCGGCAGATAGCTGGCCGCGTTCTCTGCGCCCACCAGCTGCGGAATGGTCTGCGTGATGATGGTGCGGATGGCGCCCTCATTGAGAAACGCAGTGTCTTCAAGCCCTTTGCCCAGCGCCGTTGCACGCGCCTCGCCCTGCAGGCCGGCCGTGGTTTCGAGCAGCAGTTCTCCGTAGCCATTGGCGATGGGCTTGCGCAGCGCGATATTCGGTTCGAAGGCGCTGGTCTCGGTGGCATGGCAGGAGATCTTGTATCTGCTGGGCACCTCCTGGTTCTCGAACATGCGGTGCAGCGCCAGATAGGCCGCGGCATTACCCGCACCCGCCTCGCCCTCGGCGACACGTTTGTTGAGAATGGCGATCGTATCGTCCGTTACCGGCAGGTAGTCGCCGCGGTCGAACTCGCTGCGGCTGTTCTGGGCGGCAATCAATTCAGCCATGGCGTCCAGCGCCGCACCGGGACGCTCTTCCATGGTGAGCACCACGGCCTTCATCGTCAGCGCCTGCTGCAGCGTTTCTCCCTGCAAGCGATGCCGCGCGATCAGCGCGTCGACATCGGCGA